>NZ_JBSHAO010000029.1:0-78952 GCF_053611545.1 Streptomyces sp. NPDC054796
GGAAACCCGTAAACGAGACCCGCACTTGTCGCCGTCCGAGGAGACACCCCACCACGGCACCGACCCCCACCACACACCAACCCCACACGACCACCAGCACAAACCAAGAACCACGCGGCGCCAGCCACACCGCACCGCAACCACACACCGCACCGAAGCCACCCACCCGCACCCGAAAACGGCGCCCCGCCACACGCGTAGCGCCCCCGTGCCGCCGCACAAAAACCAGCGCGGGACCCTACGGCACCCACCACACAGGCCAACCGTCCCGCGCAACACCCCCGACGAACGGGGCAACCCACCGTTTCATTCCGCACCCCGCGAAGGGGAGCGCGTTGGGTTCAGGCGGTGGTCCAGGTTGCGCATCGCGTCGCGGAAGGAGCGGGCCACGGCGGGCCTCGCCAGCCGCATCGCGAGCCGCAGCGCCGCCGTGCCGTCGGCCGCCATGGTCCACCGGACGCCGGTGCCGCCGGAGGCGGTCGGCGTCAGCCGCCAGTCCTCCAGCATCGCGCGCATGCCGGGCGCGTTGGTCGTGTCCATCCGGTACGCGTAGCGCTGGGGTGCGTGCGCCGCCATGATCGTCTCGGCGAAGAAGCCGCCGCCCTTGAGCCGCACGTCCCGGCCCCTGCCCCCGCCCGTCGGCGTCGCCGAGGTGACGGCCGTGAACCAGCGCGGCCAGTTCTCGACGTCCTCGGCCAGTGCCACGTACACCGCTTCGGGACCGGCCGTGAGCTGTGCGGTGAAGGACAGCCGTACCGGCGCCGTGTCCGAGAAGTCCAGCTCTACGGGACGCAGTCGGCGCGCCATGGACGTACCCCCTGTGGTGGGTCTGCCGTTCGGGCGCGCTCACCCTAGCCCCGGCCCCGTCAGATGTCTGCGCCTCCGGACTCGTCCGCGCCTTCCGGGTCCGCCGTCTCCTGCCCGTCGCCGCCGTTGCCCGAGGCCGGGTCCGAGACGCCCGCGACCACGAACCCCGGCAGCCGCTCCTCGATCTCGGCGCGCTCGGCCTCCGGCAGCCCGCCGTCGGTCACGAAGGTGTCGACCTGGTCCAGCGTGGCGAACGAACTCAGGCCCACCGTCCCCCACTTGGTGTGGTCGGCGACCACCACCACCCGGCGGGCCGAGCCCACGAAGCGCCGGTTCGTCTCCGCCTCGGCCAGGTTCGGCGTCGAGAGGCCCGCCTCGACGGATATGCCGTGCACGCCGAGGAAGAGCACGTCGAAGTGGAGGGACCGGATCGCCGCGTCGGCGACGGGGCCCACCAGCGAGTCGGACGGTGTGCGCACCCCGCCCGTGAGCACCACCGTCGCGGCGCCGGGGCGCGGATTGCGGACGGCGCTCCCCGCGCGCTGCGCGGTGTGGAAGACGTCGGCCACCCGGACCGAGTTGGTGACGACCGTCAGGTCCGGGACGTCGATGAGGTGCTGCGCGAGCGCGTACGTCGTGGTGCCGCCGGACAGGGCGATGGCGCTGCCCGGCTGGACCATCGCGGCGGCGGCCCGCGCGATGTCCTCCTTGGCTGTCAGCTCCAGGGACGACTTCGCCTCGAACCCCGGCTCGTGCGTGCTCGCCTCGGCGACGGGGACGGCGCCGCCGTGCACCTTCTCCAGCGCGCCCTGCCTGGCCAGCGCGTCCAGGTCCCGGCGCACCGTCATGTCCGAGACGTTCAGCTTGCGGGTCAGCTCGTTGACCCGCGCCCCGCCACGGCGGCGCACCTCTTCGAGGATGAGCGCCCGCCGCTGCTCCGCGAGGAGGTTCTGGTTGTCGCTCACCGCGCCATAGTCCCTTCGTCACCCGCACGTCGGTCGCGCTCATCCTCCCATGGGGGCAGGGCCGCCGCGCGAGTGACGATTTCGCTGCACCTTCACCGGTAGGGGATGCGCGTGACGGTACGGGGAAGCGATCCTGGAAGGCGATCACAGCCACAGACCTCGGGGGACCATCAGCATGCATTCCGACAAGAAGCACTCCCACGCCTCGGCGACGCGTTCCGAACCGCCTCCCGCCCACTCCGCTCCCCAGTCGGGACCCGGACCCGCTCCCGGGCCCGATGCCTCCGGGCTCAACCTCGAACTCCTCGTCCACGGCGTCGGCGGCACCACGCCCGACGAGATGCTCGACGCCCCCTTCCCCGAACGCGTCACGGGAGACGCCACCGCCGCCGTCTACCGGCGCGGCGAGGACATGGACGCCGAAGCTCGCCCCGGCGACTACACCGACAAGCCGGTGCCCGAGGCGTACTCCTGGTGCAACCTCACCTCGGGCAACGGCGCCCGCGCGCTCTGGCTGCTCCTGCTGCCCTTCATGGTCGCCAACCTCGCGCACTGGATGCGCCCCGCCGCCGGAGGCAGCCGCAAGGCCGTGCGGGTCCACGGCGTCCTGGTGCGGCTGCTCTCGCTCAGCCTGACGGTGCTGCTCGTCGCCGCCGCCTGCGAGGTGGCGCTCGACCTCGTCGCCTGGCAGTGCGCCGGAGCGGTCCCCTGCGTGGCCGACCACTCCTGGCTCGGCTTCATGGCAGCCGACCGCGCGGGCAACGGCGGCTGGTGGAGCCAGCCGGGCCGCCGCCTCGCCCTGGCGGCGCTGCTGCCCGTCGCGCTCACCGTCCTGCTGTGGTGGCTCTCGCACCGCACCTGGAGCGCCTACGAGTCGCAGCCGCCGCTTCAGAAGCCCGTCGACGAGGACGACTGCGCCGCCGACGGCAGGCCCGCGCTCTGCCTGCCCGGCTTCTGGTACGGCAAGCGGCTCGTCGCCCGGCTGCGTGCCGCGCACACCGCTGCCGGGTTCCTCACCGTCGCCGCCGCGCTGACGGCCGCCACCACCCGCCACGACGGCGAGCCGGGCGGCAGTGCCGCGCTGAACGCGGCGGGCTGGGCGATCGGGCTGCTGGCCGTGGCCGGTGCCCTGTGCGTCCTGTACGTGGTGTGCAGCAGGGGCCGCAAGGAGAGCACTCCGGACGACCGCGTCGACGAACTGGCGGTCAGGGCCCTGCCGGGAGCCTCCGTCGCCGTGCTGGTGCTCGCCGTAGGGCACGCGCTCTGGTCCCGCCCCGGCTGGGTCTCGGCCGGAGGCGAACTCCCCGGCGACGAGACGTTCGGCGTCATCGCCGTCCTCCAGGGCGCCCTCGTCGTGGCCCTCGGCGCCCTGGGCCTTCTCCTGTACTCGCAGCGCCCCGTCGCGCGCACCGCGCTCAAGGGGCTGGGCTCGGCCTCGGTCGCCATGCTGGCCTGCGGGCTGGGCGGGATCATGTCGGGCGGCGTCGCACAGCGCATGGGCGACTGGCTCGACGGAGGCTCCAGCACTCCCGGCATGCGCGGCGCCCACCTGGAGGGCCCGCCCACGGTGCTGAGCTGGCAGGCGTCCGTCATCCCGCTGCTGCTGGCGGTCGTCCTGGTGCTGGTGTGCTGGTTCGGCGTCCACGTGTGGCGGCAGGCGGGCGCGCTGACCGAGGACGTCGAGCGCGGCTACCCGGGCGTGGTTCCCGACGCCACCCGCTCCCGCCGCATCGCCGGTGCTGTGGCGCGCGCGGGGCTCACCGACTCGGCGCCCTGGCTGGTGGGTACCGTCGCTCTCATCACGCTGCTGCTCGGCGGCCTCGCCGTGCTCGGCGCCTGGACCACGGGCGAGGTGCCGGGGCGCGCGGCCGACGGGCTGCCCGCCATCGTCGACGGCTTCGCCGAGACCGTGCAGGCGCTCGGCTCCTGGCTGATCGGCTTCGCGTTCCTGCTCTTGCTGACCTGGGGCCGCCGCGCCTACCGCGACCCCTCGGCGCGCCGCACCATCGGCATCCTCTGGGACGTGGGCACCTTCTGGCCCCGCGCCGCGCACCCCTTCGCGCCGCCCTGCTACGCCGAGCGCGCCGTGCCCGACCTGGCCTGGCGCATCGGCATGTGGACCCAGCAGACCGGGGGACGGCTCGTGCTCTCCGGGCACTCCCAGGGCAGCGTCCTGTCGGCGGCGGCCATCTGGCAGCTCGACCCGGTCACCCGCCGCCATGTGGCCCTGCTGACCTACGGCTCGCCACTGGAACGGCTCTACGGGCGCTGGTTCCCCGCCTACTTCGGCCCCCAGCAACTGCGGGACCTGCACCGGGAGCTGGACTGCTGGCGCAACCTGTGGCGTTTCACCGACCCCATCGGCGGCCCCGTGCGGCTGCCGAACGGCAAGGGCCCCGACGTCGACAGGGGACCCCTGCTCGACCCGCTCGCCTACGGCCGCACCGTCGCACACCCGCTGCCCGCGCCGATACTGGGGCACGGCGAGTACCAGGCGGACCCCGCGTTCGGCGAGGAACGCGACCGGCTGCTGGCCAGGCTGCGCGAGCGGCGGCCCGTCGAGACCGGGCTGTGCGGCGTGCCGCGCCAGCCGGAGCGGTCGGCGCCGGAGCGGCCCGGCGGGGCCGCGAGTGCGGCGGATCCGACGGAGGCGGGGACGGCCGGGACGGCGGAGACGGCCGGTGTCGCCGAGCCCCCTCTGGTGGTGGACCCGGACGTGGCGGCCAAGGAGGCGGAGAACCGCGCCGCCGGGGCCCGGGGTGCCGCCGACGGCCGCCGGGAGGCGGTGGCTCAGACCGAGTCGGGCAGGTCGTCGGCGTAGAGCAGCGTGAGGTCGTCGGTGCTCGGGTCGCCCAGTTGGGCGACCCGGCCCGCGTGCCGCTCGACCATCGCCTCGAACGTCTGCCGCGCCGTGCGCCCGTTGCCGAACGAGGGCCCCTTGGGCAGCACGGTGAAGTATTTGAGCAGCGCCTCTCCCGTGCCCTCGCCCAGGTGGTACTCGTGCTCCTCGGCCTGCTGCTCCACGATGCTCAGCAGCTCCTCGGGCGAGTAGTCGCCGAAGGTGATGGTGCGCGAGAACCGGGACGCCACACCGGGGTTGACGGCGAGGAAGCGCTCCATCTCCGCCGTGTAGCCCGCCGCGATCACCACGACCTCGTCCCTGTGGTCCTCCATCAGCTTCACGAGGGTGTCGATCGCCTCGCGCCCGAAGTCCCGCCCCGAGTCCTCGGGGGAGAGCGCGTACGCCTCGTCGATGAAGAGCACCCCGCCGCGCGCCCGGTCGAACGCCTCCTGCGTACGGATCGCCGTCGAGCCGATGTGCTCGCCCACCAGATCGACCCGGGAGACCTCGACCAAGTGGCCGCGCTCCAGCACGTCGAGGGAGCGCAGGATCTCCCCGTACAGCCGCGCGACCGTCGTCTTGCCGGTGCCGGGGGAGCCGGTGAAGACCAGGTGGCGGCGGGCCGAGGCCGCCTTGAGACCGGCGCGCTGCCGTCTGCGGCCCACCTCGATCATGTCCGTGAGCGCGCGCACCTCGCGCTTGACGCTCTCCAGGCCCACCAGCGCGTCGAGTTCGCCCAGCACCTCCGACGAGGGGCGCGACGGGCCGTCCTCGGCGGGCTGTCCCTGCGCCGCACCGCCGCCCGCCCCGGCGGCCTTCGCCTCGGCCGTGGCACGGGCCGGGGCCGGTACGGCGGCGGGCGCGGTCAGCAGCCCCGTTGTCGAGGGGGCGGCGGGCGCGGCGAGGTCGGCAGCGGGGGAGACGGCGGCGGCGCTCTCGTCGCTGGTGCAGTCCTCGACCGTCGGGCCCTCCTCCGCGAACTCGTAGCCACCGCGCGCGCACCGTTCCGTACGGCAGCGGCGCAGCGTCGTGCGGCAGCCGTCGATGACGTGGAAGCCGTAGCCCTGGGATCCTGTGACGCGGCAGCCGTGGAAGGTGCCGCGGCCCTCGGCCGAGACGTAGAAGCCCGCCTCGGCGGGCGAGGTGACCGTGCAGCGCTCGACGGTGGGGTCGGCGCCCTTGGTGACGATGAAGCCCGTCGCGACCCCGTCCACCGTGCAGTTGGCGAGGGTGCCGCCGCTGCCGTGGTCGCGGAACCAGGCGCCCGTGGCGGCGTCCCTGATCCGGCAGTCGTCGAGCTGGACCGTCGCGCCGTCGCTCACGGAGACCGCCGTGCCGCGCACCTGTGTGAGGTCGCTGTCCACGACGTCGGCCCGCGAGCCCCGGTCGAGCACGAACAGCGCGTCGGGCACGCTGTGCACCCGGCAGGAGTCCAGCACCACGGTGGCGCCGTCGCTGACCCACACAGCGGGGTAGTCGCCCGTGCTCTCGTGTATCTCGCAGTTGTTGGCGTCCACGCGGGTGCCGGGGTCCCAGACGGACAGGCCGTTGCGGCCGAAGCGGCGCACCGTGGAGCGGGTGAGGGTGAGGACCGAGCGCGAGCGCAGATCGACGGCGTTCTCGGGGATGTCGTGGATGTCGCAGTCGGCGAGGGTGAGCACGGCGTCGGTGTCGAGGGTGATGCCGTCGGCCGAGGTGCGGTGCACCTGGCAGTCCGTCAGATGGCCCGTGGCGCGCGCGGTGACCTGCACGCCGCTGCCCTTGATCTCGTACACCTCGCAGCCGACGGCCTCGGCGGCGCTGCCCTCACCGTGCAGGGAGAGCCCGGCGCCCGACGCGTGGTGGACGCGGCAGCGTTCGAAGCGGGGGTGTGCGCCGTCGCGCACCGCTATCCCGGACTGCCCGGCCGCCACGACCTCGCACTCCTCGTAGACCCCGCCGGCGCCGCCCGTCACGCTGATGCCGAGCCCTGCCGGGTTGTCGACGGTGCAGCGCCGCACCGTGGGCCGGGCGCCGCCGCGCACCTCGATCCCGGCGGCCGAACGCGTCATCACCCGCACCCCGTTCAGCTCGGGGGCGCAGTCCTCGACGAGCAGCGCGGGGGAAGCGGAGTCCTGGCCCTCGATCTGGAGGTCCTGCACGACGGCCGAGGCGCGGACGGTCAGCGCGACGCCGTCGGCCGGGGCGATGCGCACGGAGCCGCTCGCCGCGCGTTCCGGGCCGCGGACGGTGACGGCGCGGTCGAGGACGAGGTTCTCGCGGTACGTGCCGGGCGCGACGGTGAGCACATCACCGTCCGCCGCGGCTTCGAGGGCGGCCGAGAGGGTGGCGTACTCTCCCGTGCGCCGCCGCCACCGCGACGTACCGGCGTGCGTCACCTGGACCGAGCCCTGTGCCATGGAGAGTTGTGCCCCAACCTCGTGCGTACTAAGGCGCATCGCTGCGCGCGTTGGCTGGGCACCACCGTAGCGTGCGCCGGACCACCAGGTTGACGGGTCCCACGCTTGCCGCCCTGCGGAGACGCACACGTCGGCGGGACGATTGCCCACAACTTCGGCGCACCGCAGCCGACGGGAAGCCACAGCGGCCCCACCGTCCAGCCGCCGTCTAGTTGCTGGTGCCCGTCCTGCCCCAGTCGGGGCCGATGCGGTGCCATTCCGCGTCCCAGCGCGCGTAGCGCCGTCGCATGACCTGCCGTATCGCGAGCCGCCGTGCGGCCTCCAGCGCCCCGGCCGTACCCGCGGCCGCCGCCAGCCCGGCCAGCGCGGCGTGGGAGCCCGCGCTGCGCTCCGTCATGGGGCGGGAGGCGATGCGGCCCTGGTCGTCGGTCCAGATGCGGAAGCGCTCACCGGGCTGCACCCCGTGCCCCGCGCGTACCGTGCCGGAGTGGCTGGTTCCGTCGGGCCCTGTCCAGCGGGCCGTCACCTGGCGCCGGGTGTCGGGCTCCGCCGCGGACTCCGGGTCGGTGTCCACGGGGGGACGGGTCGCCAGGCTCTCCGCGCTGGCCCACACCTGGTGGCGGTTCTGCCGCTGCTGTTCGACGGTGCTGAGCAGCGCGTCGTGTGCCTTGACGGTGCCGAGCCAGCCGACGAGCGGTGCTCCGAGGACGATCAGTACCACCGCCCAGAAGGCCAGCCACGCTTCCCGGCGGTCGCTGCGGCGGCACAGCGGATTGCCGCGCCACCGCCACAGGCCGACGATGGAACGCACAGCTCTCACCCCCTTCTCCCCGTTCGTGCGTACCTCACTGAGTGCGGTACATGCGCGAGAGGCGCAAAGAGAGCGAAATCACCGGGGCATGGTCAGCCCTCCCCGGGTCCGGTCGCGGTTCCCCCTCGCGAGGGAACCGACCTTACTCGTCGCGCCGTGCCGACGGGTTGCGGGGGCGTGTCTTCCCGTGCACCCGTGATCCATTTGTGCGCCCGGCGGCCGGAATTGTCGCGGACAGTGAGCATCACGGGTGCCGTGTCACCCTATGTGTCGAATGTGGAATCAGGTGACGAGGGTTACCCCGTCTGGCCGGTGAGCATTCCCGGAGCCGCCTACTCTTTCGAGCGATTGCCGCTCTTTCCTGGCCGGACTAGTTTCGTGGCCGCAGCGGGGGCGAATTCCTCGCACTGGTATGGAGATAGGCGGTATCGATGGCGACTGCGGTAGAGCAGAATTCGGGCGGCGAGGGGACGGAGGAGCAGGCGCAGCTCAGCCTTGCGACTGCTGCGGCCCGAAATCTTACGACCACTACCAAAACGCCCCCGCAGATGCAGGGGATTTCCTCCCGTTGGCTTCTGAGGGTCCTTCCCTGGGTGCAGGTTTCGGGCGGCGCCTTCAGGGTCAACCGGAGGCTGGCGCTCACGCTCGGCGACGGCCGGGTGGACTTCGTCTCCACGGGCTCCGAGACGCGGGTGATCCCGATGGAGCTGACGGAGCTGCCGGTGCTCCGCGGTTACGACGACGCGGAGGCGCTCGAAGCCCTCGCCTCCCGCTGCCGGCAGCGCGATTTCCGGCCGGGGGAGACCATCGTCGAGGCCGGGCGGCCCGCTGACGAGGTCGTCCTCGTCGCACACGGCAAGCTGCGCAAGACGGCCCGCGGCAAGTACGACGAGGAGACCACCCTCGGCATCCTCGCGGACGGCGAGCACGCGGGATCGGAGCGGCTGGCCGGTGAGGCGGGGGAGTGGGACTACACCCTGACCTCGCTCACCAGCGGCACCGTCCTCACCCTCTCCCGCGCGGACTTCGACGAGGTCGCGGGCCGCACCGAGAGCCTGCGCTCCCATGTGGAGGCGGACCGCGAGAGCATCCCCGGGCAGCGCACCGAGGACGGCGAGCGGGCCATCGAGATGGCGGCCGGGCACGCGGGGGAACCGTCCCTGCCGGGCACCTTCGTGGACTACGAGCTGAGCCCGCGAGAGTACGAACTGAGCGTCGCGCAGACCGTGCTGCGCATCCACAGCCGGGTCGCCGATCTTTACAACCACCCGATGAACCAGGTCGAGGAGCAGCTGCGGCTCACGATCGAGGCGCTGCGCGAGCGGCAAGAGCACGAGATGGTCAACAACCGGGAGTTCGGCCTGCTGCACAACGCCGACAACCGGCACCGCGTCCACACCCGCTCGGGCGCGCCCACCCCCGACGATCTGGACGAGCTGCTGGCCACGGTCTGGAAGGACCCGAGCGTCATCCTGGCGCACCCGAAGGCCATCGCCGCGATCGGCCGCGAGTACAGCCGCCGGGGGATCTACCCGCAGAGCGTGGACATGGAGGGCCACGCGCTGCCCGCCTGGCGCGGGGTGCCGATCCTGCCGTGCAACAAGATCCCCGTCACCTCCGACGGCACCACCTCGGTCCTGGCCATGCGCACGGGCGAGAAGCAGGGTGTCGTGGGCCTGCACCAGACCGGAATTCCCGATGAATACCAGCCGGGGCTCTCCGTCCGTTTCATGGGGATCAATGAGAAGGCCATTATCTCGTACCTGGTGAGCACGTACTATTCGGCGGCTGTGCTGGTGCCCGACGCGCTCGGGATTCTTGAGGATGTGGAGATCGGGCACTGAATACTCCACGGTGACATGCACGGTGTCCGCGGCAGCGCGCTCCGGCGGAGCGCGGGAAAACGGAAATTCCGGATTTTCTCCGGGCTCTTCTCCGGGTTCGGACGGCCCGGCCGTTTCCCCACGCCTTACGCCCCACGCCGCACGAAGCCCGTACCGCGTGGCCCCGTAGCCCGTAGCCCCTCCAGCTCCCGCCCCGGCAGGCCCCGCACCGCGCGCGGGCCCGTCGCGCCGCCCGCACTCCCACAGCGACAGCACGGAAGGTCCTCTCCCGATGACCACGCAGCCCGAAGCGCAGCCCGCAGCCCCGAACCTGAGCCTCGCCACAGCGGCAGCACGCAACCTCACCACCACCACCAAGACCGTCCCGCAGATGCAGGGGATCTCCACCCGCTGGCTGCTGCGGATCCTCCCCTGGGTGGAGACGACGGGCGGCGCCTACCGCGTGAACCGGCGCCTCACCCACACCCTGGGCGACGGACGGGTCGAGTTCTCGAACACGGGCGCCGACATCCGCGTCATCCCCAGCGAACTGCGCGAACTGCCCCTGCTGCGCGAGCTGGAGGACCAGGCGTCGCTGGAGGCGCTCGCCGACCGCTTCACCCAGCGCGAGTACAGCGCGGGCGACACCGTCGTCTCCAAGGGGAGCACGGCCGACGAGCTGCTCCTCATCGCGCACGGCAAGCTCCAGAAGGAGGGCAGCGGCAAGTACGACGAGCCCGTCACCCTCGGCGTCCTCGCGGACGGCGACCACGCGGGCGACGAGGCGCTCACCCCCGACCCCGGCGACTGGGACTACACCCTCAAGGCGCTCACCCGCTGCACGGTGCTCGCCCTCCCGGCCTCCGCCTTCCAGGAGGCGGCCCAGCAGTCCCCGGCCCTGCGCCAGCACCTGGACAGTTATCTCGGACGGTCAGTGCCGCGTCAGAACAAGCGCGGTGAGGCGGACATCGACATGTCCTCCGGGCACGTCGGCGAGGCGTCGCTGCCCGGCACGTTCGTGGACTACGAGCTGAAGCCGCGCGAGTACGAACTGAGCGTCGCGCAGACCGTGCTGCGGGTCCACAGCCGTGTCGCGGACATCTACAACGACCCGATGAACCAGGTCGAGGAGCAACTGCGGCTCACCGTCGAGGCCCTGCGGGAGCGGCAGGAGCACGAGATGATCAACAACCGGGAGTTCGGGCTGCTCCACAACGCCGACCTCAAGCAGCGCATCCACACCCGCTCGGGCCCGCCCACGCCCGACGACATGGACGAGCTGATCTCGCGGCGCCGCAAGACGCAGTACCTGCTCGCGCACCCGCGCACCATCGCGGCCATCGGGCGCGAGTGCAGCAACCGCGGCATCTACCCGCCGGAGACCGAGGTCCAGGGCTCGCGCGTGCGCTCCTGGCGCGGCATCCCGCTGCTGCCCTGCAACAAGATCCCGGTCAACGCGGACAACACCAGCTCCGTGCTGGCCATGCGTGTCGGCCAGGAGAACCAGGGCGTCGTCGGCCTCCACCAGACCGGCATCCCCGACGAGATCCAGCCCGGCCTCAACGTCCGCTTCATGGGCATCGACGACAAGGCGCTGATCTCCTACCTCGTCAGCGCCTACTACTCGGCCGCCGTGCTCGTGCCCGACGCGCTCGGCATCCTGGAGGACGTCGAGATCTGAGCCGGCCGTCACACAGGACACCGCGCCGGGGCCGGAACACGGACCTCGGCGCGGTGTCGTGCGTGACGGTGCCTCATGTGCGCGTGGCCGCCCCGTGCTTCTCCTCCGGCCCCTCGGACCCCTCGGGCCCGGACCACGTCCACTCGGCGACCTCCGGCATGTCGGTGCCGTGCTCCCTGATCCAGGAATGGTGCCGGGTGCGCATGTCCTCCATCCGCTGCCGCACCGCCGTCGCGCGCGTCGCGAGACCCGGTGTGCGGTCGATGACGTCCATCACCAGCCGGTAGCGGTCCAGGTCGTTGCGCACCACCATGTCGAACGGCGTGGTCGTCGTGCCCATCTCCCGGTAGCCGCGCACATGGAGCGAACCGTGGACGGCGCGCCGGTAGGCGAGCCGGTGGATCAGCCACGGATAGCCGTGGTACGCGAACACGACGGGCCGGTCCCGGGTGAAGACCGCGTCGAACTCCGCGTCGGGCAGCCCGTGCGGATGCGCGGTGAGCGGCATCAGCCGCGCGATGTCCACCACGTTCACCACCCGCACCGACAGCCCCGGCAGGTGCTCGCGCAGCAGCGCGGAGGCGGCCAGCGTCTCCTGCGTCGGCACGTCGCCCGCGCACGCCAGCACCACGTCGGGCTCCTGCCCGTGCCCCTCCGTGCCCGCCCAGTCCCAGACGCCGAGCCCGCGCGCGCAGTGCGCCCGCGCCTCCTCCAGGCCGAGCCAGTCGAAGCACGACTGCTTGCCAGCGACGACGACGTTGACGGTGTCCCGGGTGCGCAGCACATGGTCGGCGACGGCCAGCAGGGTGTTGGTGTCCGGCGGCAGATAGACGCGGACGACCTCGGGGCTCTTGTTCATGACGTGGTCGATGAAGCCGGGGTCCTGGTGCGAGAAGCCGTTGTGGTCCTGGCGCCACGCGTGCGAGGTGAGCAGGTAGTTGAGGGAGGCGACAGGCCGCCGCCACTCCACCTCGCGAGCGCTGTGCAGCCACTTGACGTGCTGCCCCGCCATGCTGTCGACGACGTGCGCGAACGCCTCGTACGACGCGAACAGCCCGTGCCGCCCGGTCAGCAGATAGCCCTCCAGCCAGCCCTGGCACAGATGCTCCGACAGCACCTCCAGCACCCGCCCGTGCGGGCCCAGATGCTCGTCCCCCTCCAGTTGCCGTGCCTGCCAGGTGCGCGGCGTGGCGTCGTACACGTCCTGGAGGTGGTTGGAGTCGGTCTCGTCAGGGCCGAAGAGCCGGAAGTCGCGCCGCCCCTCCGTGGCCGACATCAGATCCCGCAGCAGCCCGCCCAGCGCCCGGGTCGGCTCGTGCGTGCCGCGCCCGTGCGCCTCGACGGGCACGGCGTGCTCCTCCAGCGCGGGCAGCGGCAGTTCGCGCAGCAGCCGACCGCCGTTGGCGTGCGGGCTCGCGCCCAGCCTGCGGTCGCCCTCCGGCACGCACTCCAGCACCTGTTCCCGCGGGCGGCCCTCGTCGTCGAACAGTTCCTCCGGGCGGTACGAGCGCAGCCAGCGCTCCAGCTCGCCCAGTTTCTCCGGGTCCTCGCGCACTCCGGACACCGGGATCTGGTGGGCGCGCCAGGTGTCCTCGATCTGCTTGCCGCCCACCTCGTGCGGTCCCGTCCAGCCCTTCGGCGTGCGCAACACGATCATCGGCCACGGGCGGCGCGGCCCGGCCCCTTCGCCCCCTTCGCGTGCCTCGCGCTGGTACCGCTCGATACGGTCCAGCGCCCCGTCGAACGCCGACGCCATCGCGCGATGCACGTCCGCAGGGTCGGAGCCGGGTGTGGCCGTGACGTACAGCGGCTCGTGTCCGTAGCCGCGCAGCAGCGCGTCCAGCTCGTCCTCCGGGATGCGGGAGAGCACCGTCGGGTTGGCGATCTTGTACCCGTTCAGGTGCAGCACCGGCAGGACGGCGCCGTCGTGCACGGGGTCGAGGAACTTGTCGGCGTGCCAGGAGGCGGCCAGCGGGCCCGTCTCCGCCTCGCCGTCCCCCACGACCGCGCACACCAGCAGGTCCGGGTTGTCGAAGGCGGCGCCGTAGGCGTGCGCCAGGGAGTAGCCCAGCTCGCCGCCCTCCTGGATGGAGCCGGGCACGCCGGGGGCCGTGTGGCTGGGGACGCCGCCCGGCTGCGAGAAGTCGCGGAACAGGCGCAGCATGCCCGCCGCGTCCCGTGAACGGTCCGGCTCCAGTTCCCCGTACGTGCCCTCCAGCCACGCTCCGGCCAGCACGGCGGCGGCGCCGTGCCCCGGGCCCCAGACGCACAGCGCGTCCCGGTCGCGGGCGCGGACGAGCCGGTTCAGATGCGTGTAGACGAGACCGAGACCGGGGACCGTGCCCCAGTGGCCGAGCAGCCGGGGCTTGATGTGCTCGGGCCGCAGCGGCTCCGTGAGCAGCGGGTTGTCCCGCAGATAGAGCTGGCAGGCCGACAGGTAGTTGAGGGCGCGCCAGTGCGCGTCCAGCCCTTGGGCCTCGGCGTCGGTGAGGGTGGTGAGGGGAGCGTCCGTGTGCATGCGGGATGGGTACCAGGGTGCGCCGCGGCTGACACACGGGTCCGGTCCGGTTCGCGCGGCACCGGAGCCCGGAGGCAACCGCACGTGCCTCGCGCACCCCCACCTTGTTCACACTCTGTGATGACTCGGTGCAGAGCGTTGCCGACCGGCCTGCCCGGCGGCACGATGACAGGGTGCTGAATCCATGGCTGGCGCTGAAAACGGGGTCGGATCCCGCCGAGCGGACCGGAGAGGTGCTCCGTGCCCACGAGGCGTTTCTGACGGAGGGCGCCATCACCGCGCCCGTGCGGCACGTGGTCGCCGACTCCTGGCGCCGCAGTGCCGGAGCCGCCGTCGAGCCGGAGCGGCTGGCCCGCGTCGAACTCGCCGACGCCGATCTGGCTGCCTACCGCGAGGAGCACCCGCTCGCCCGGGTGATGCCGCTCTTCCGCGAGCTGCTCGGCACCATCGCGGACGACGGCGCCCACCTGCTCTCCGTCTGCGACGAGACGGGCCGCCTGCTGTGGGTCGAGGGCCACTCACAGGTGCTGCGCCGCGCCGAGCGCATGAACTTCGTGCCCGGCGCGCGCTGGGACGAGCGCTTCGTCGGCACCAACGCGCCCGGCACGGCACTGGCCGTCGACCACGCCGTGCAGATCTTCGCGGCCGAGCACTACAACCGCCTCGTCCAGTCCTGGACCTGCGCCGCCGCGCCCCTCCACGACCCGCGCACCCACCGCGTCATCGGCGCCGTCGACATCACGGGAGGCGATCACCTCGCCTCCCCGCAGAGCCTCGCCCTCGTCCAGGCCACGGCCCGCGCCGCCGAGGCCCACCTCGCCGAACTCGGCCCCGGGCCGGGACCCGGAGCCGGGCCCGGACCCGGCCGGCAGAGCCCGGACGTGCTCGAAGTCCTCGGCCGCGACGAGGCGGTGCTCCACGCCGGAGGCGGCCCCTCGCTGCGTCTCGGCCGCAGACACAGCGAGATCGTGCTGCTCCTGGCCGCGCATCCCGACGGCTTCACCGGGGACCGGCTGAGCCTCGAACTGTACGGGGAGCGCGACGTCACGCCCGTCACCCTGCGCGCCGAACTCTCCCGGCTGCGGCAACTGCTCGGGCCGCTCCTCGAATCCCGCCCGTACCGGCTGCGCCGCCGCCTGACCACGGACTTCGACACCGTCACGGACGCGCTCGCCGCCGGTGACCTCGCGGGCGCGCTCGCCGCCTACCGAGGGCCGCTGCTCCCGTCGTCCGAGGCGCCCGGCGTCGTCAGGCTGCGGCAGCTCCTGGAGGACCGGCTGCGGCGCAGGCTGCTGGCGCGCAGGGACGCCTCGCTCCTGGAGACGTGGGTGCGCAGCCCGTGGGGCGAGGACGATCTGGAGGCGTGGGAGGCGCTGCTCGGCAGCCGTCTGGACGGCGATCCGCTGCGGCCGACCCTGGCCGCGCGGGTGGGCCAGTTGCGCCGCGCCTACGGGCTGGCCGAATCGGGCGAGCGCACTGGCGGACACGAGGGGCGCGTTCCCGCGCGCCGCGCAACGTATCCGCAACGTCGCCTCTCCTAACGTCCCGCACAAGAGCCCGCCGGTGGCAGGGCGTCCACGGATCACGGACCGGATCACGGATCACCGATCACGGATCGGATCACTGATCCACTGATCCACTGGTCGCGGACGCGGGACGCCCCGCCGGACGTCAGCAGGCGGGCACATCGAGGCAGGGGAGGCCCGCACAATGAGCCGCTACGCCGCGCCCGGGACCGACGGCGCTCTCATGTCCTACCAGTCGCGATACGACCACTGGATCGGCGGCACCTACGTCGCCCCCAAGCAAGGGGGTTACTTCGAGAACCCCAGCCCCGTCAACGGCCGGAGCTTCACGGAGGTGGCCCGCGGCACGGCCGACGACGTGGAGCGCGCCATCGACGCGGCCCACGCGGCGGCCGGCCAGTGGGGCCGCACGCCCGCGGCGGAGCGGGCGCAGGTCCTCAACCGCATCGCGGACCGCATGGAGGAGAACCTCGAACAGCTCGCGGTCGCCGAGAGCTGGGAGAACGGCAAGCCCGTACGCGAGACGCTCGCCGCGGACATCCCGCTGGCCATCGACCACTTCCGGTACTTCGCCGGTGCCGTCAGGGCCCAGGAGGGCTCCCTCTCCGAGATCGACGAGGACACGGTCGCGTACCACTTCCACGAGCCGCTGGGCGTCGTCGCCCAGATCATCCCGTGGAACTTCCCGATCCTGATGGCCGTCTGGAAGCTGGCGCCCGCGCTCGCCGCGGGCAACGCCGTCGTCCTCAAGCCCGCCGAGCAGACCCCGGCCTCCGTCCACTACTGGATGAGCCTCGTCGCCGACCTGCTGCCGCCCGGCGTGGTCAACATCGTCAACGGCTTCGGCGCCGAGGCGGGCAAGCCGCTGGCCAGCAGCCCGCGCGTGGCCAAGGTCGCCTTCACGGGTGAGACCACGACGGGGCGGCTGATCATGCAGTACGCCTCGGAGAACCTGAAGCCCGTCACCCTGGAGCTGGGCGGCAAGAGCCCCAACATCTTCTTCGACGACGTCTCCGACGACAGCGACGACTTCTACGACAAGGCGCTGGAGGGCTTCACGATGTTCGCCCTCAACCAGGGCGAGGTCTGCACCTGCCCCTCCCGTGCCCTCATCCAGCAGGGCCACTACCGCGGCTTCCTGGAGGCGGGGACGGCCAGGACCGAGCGGATCGTCCAGGGGCACCCGCTCGACACCGAGACGATGGTGGGCGCGCAGGCGTCCAACGACCAGTTGGAGAAGATCCTCTCCTACCTGGACATCGGGCAGAAGGAAGGCGCCCGCGTGGTGACGGGAGGCGCCCGCGCGGAACTCGGCGGCGAGCTGGAGGGCGGCTACTACGTGCAGCCGACCATCCTCGAAGGTTCCAACCAGATGCGGGTCTTCCAGGAGGAGATCTTCGGCCCCGTCGTCTCCGTCGCCCCCTTCACCGACTTCGCCGACGCCATCGCGACGGCCAACGACACGCTGTACGGCCTCGGCGCCGGCGTGTGGACCCGCGACGGCAACACCGCCTACCGCGCGGGGCGCGCCATCCAGGCGGGCAGGGTGTGGACGAACTGCTACCACGCCTACCCCGCGCACGCGGCCTTCGGCGGCTACAAGCAGTCGGGCATCGGCCGCGAGAACCACAAGATGATGCTCGACCACTACCAGCAGACCAAGAACATCCTGACCAGCTACTCGCCCAAGAAGCTCGGGTTCTTCTGATGGACGGCGCCGGGCACAGGGCGGGCCAGGAGCAGAGCCAGGCGCGTACCGGGCAGGTGGAGCGCGTCGCGGTCACCGAGGCGGCGGCCGGAATGCTCCGCGAACTGACCGCCAAGCACGGGCCGCTGATGTTCCACCAGTCCGGCGGCTGCTGCGACGGAAGCTCCCCCATGTGCTACGAGCGCGGGGAGTTCCGCACCGGCGGCTCCGACGTCCTCCTCGGCGAGCTGGCGGTGGAGGGCGTGCCGGAACCGGTGCAGTTCTGGATGTCCGCCAGCCAGTACGCCTACTGGAGCCACACCCACCTCACCGTGGACCTGGTCCCCGGGCGGGGGAGCGGCTTCTCGCTGGAGGCGCCGGAGGGCTTCCGCTTCCTGATCCGCTCCCGGCTCCTGGACGAGAGCGGAACCGGCGAGGAGGGGCCGCCTGCCTAGCTCCGCTCCGGCCTAGGCGAGCACCTCGAACGAGTCCCCGCTGCGCACCCTGCCCGTACGCTCCGGTATCAGATTCTGGCCGAATACCAGATGATCACCGAAGCGACGGTGGCGGGCCAGGGTGCGCAGCGGCTCCTTGCCGCGCTCGGCCGTCGACTGGTCGGTGGTGGTCACCACGCAGCGTCCGCAGGGCTTCGCCACGCGGAAGGTGACCTCACCGACCCGGATCCTGCGCCACTCGTCCTCGGCCCAGGGCGGCGTGCCCTCGATGACGAGGCTGGGGCGGAAGCGGTTCATGGGCAGCGGGCCCTCGTCGGCGTGATCGCCCTGGGCGATCAGGGAGTTGAGCGCGTCGAGGGAGGAGACGGTGGTCAGCAGCAGGGGGAAGCCGTCGGCGAAGGAGACGGTCTCGCCCGGCTCGGCGTAGCGGGGATCGATCGGGCGCCGGTGCTCGGGCGCGTCCAGGTGCACGAGACGGACCTCGGTGTCCAGATACGCGGACAGCCACGCGCTCGCCGCTTCCGCGGCGGGCACCGCCTCGACCTTGCTGTGCCAGACCGCGACGACGGTGGTCTCCCGGCCGACGGGGGGAACGGCGACCTCCAGCGGCTCCATGCCCGGAGCCGTCAACCGCACGGCGCCGTCCGGCAGCGGCTCGGCCGAGGCGAGCGCGAGCCGGGGCTGCTCGCGCTGCGTCAGCAGCTTGCGGCCGTCCGGCGTGGACAGGAGCCAGCGTCTGTCCTCGGCCAGCCCCCACGGCTCGACCGTCGCCCCGGCGGGGGCGGTGCCGCCGAGTGCCTTCACCGGGTAAACGTGCAGCGCTGCCAGCCTTGGTGACCTCATACAGTCATCCTGTCACCCGGCTCTGACAGTTGACCGAAAGCCCGGGACCCGGCGGACGGGGCCCGGTGAACGTGTGCGTCAGTAACCGCGTCCCTGGTACTGGCCGGGGTACTGGCCGCCACCGCCGTACGGGTCCTCGTAGGGGCCCGGCATCTGACGGGGTGCGACGGGGCGGGGCGCGCCGGGCCGCGGCGGGGCCACGGGACGCATCTGCGGGTGCTGCTGGGGCTGTTGCTGCGGAGGCTGCTGCTGCCGGGGGTCCTGATAACCCCGCTGCGGAGGCGCCTGCTGCGGGATGTACGGCGCGGGAGCCTGCTGGAGCGGCGAAGGCTGCGGCACGGGCTGCTGCGGAACGGGCGCATAGCCCTGCGAGGGATACCCGTGCGGAGGGGTGTGGTGCTGCGGCTGATGGCTCGGCCCCGAAGGGAGCGCGGGCAGTGCGGGCGGCAGCGCGGGCAGTGAGTTCCCCGCCTGATATTCCGCGGGCACCCTGATAGGAGCGATCTGCGGCGTGCCCCGCTCGGCGACGAGCATGTCGTAGATCGGTGTGTCCGGGTAGGAGGGTGCGGTGTAGTAGCCGCCGCCGTAGCTACTGCGGGGGGAGGTCATGTCCATAAGTTAAGCCCAAAATTTGCATCGACACTAGAGCGGTACGCAGGATCCCCCGTCTCACCTGCCTCGGTGCAGGTCAGAGCCGGTTTTCACCCCGTCCTCACCGCGTGCACCGGGGGTCACTTCCGGGGGTCCGGGCAGGGCGGACGCTGGCCCGACGCCGACTTCTGTGACGCATCGTCAGGCATGCGGACGGAACTCGCCCCACCGGCCCCAGGAGGGTGGATGCATACGAGAGGAGAAGCTGTCAGAAGCATAAGCCCATTGCAGGACACAGGGAACGATCCGCGTGCGCCCGTGTGTTCGGCTTCCGCGGCGTGGAATCCGGCGTGTGAACGGAGCCTGTACGCCGGGCACTCTTCGCTGTCCTTCCGGCTGTGCTTCTCCTGTGCGCGGGGAAGTGCGCGCGGAGGGTCTTGGAATTCCGCGCTCTTCCATCCGCTGAGCTGGGGATTTCCGCAAATCCGGGAAATAGGGGCCGAGGGTGCGCCGGGGGCGGGTAAATGCCGTGTTCCTCGCTCGTGGCGGCGGCGTGGAATACGTTGGGGGAGCGGCAACGCCGCACAGGGCCCATGGACCGGCCGGGTCCGGCAGAGACCGGCGAAGACCGGGAAGGGCAGCGGAATGACCAGAGGGGGAGCGGAATGGGGAGCGGCATGACCATGAGCAAGGGCGCCAACGTGCCCGTCCCCGCGCCGTCGGTGCGGGTCGAACTGGGCTGGCGGAGCGGCCAGGGCACGCCGGACGTCGACGCGTCGGCCCTGCTGCTCACCGCGGGCAAGGTCAGATCGGACGACGACCTCGTCTTCTACAACCAGCCCCGGCACGCCAAGTCGGCCGTGCGCCACGAGGGCAAGCGCCCCGAAGGCGCCGCCGTGACGGACACGTTGGGCGTGGACCTGGGCGCTGTGGAGCCCGAGGTCGAGCAGATCGTGGTCGTCGCCTCGGCGGACGGCGGCACCTTCGGGCAGGTCGCCGGTCTGTACGTACGGGTGCTGGACGCGGCGGCGGGCACGGAGCTGGCCCGCTTCGAGAGCGCCGACGCGACGGTGGAGACCGCCTTCGTGCTCGGTGAGCTGTACCGCAGGCAGGGCAACTGGAAGTTCCGCGCGGTCGGGCAGGGGTACGACAGCGGGCTGGCCGGGCTCGCCACGGACTACGGGATCACCGTCGACGAACCGGCGCCGGCCCCCGCGCCCGCTCCCGCGCCGCCCGCGCCTCCCGCACCCCCGGCGCCCGCCCCCTCGGCCCCCGCCGCCGCGCCCATGCCGCCCGCGCCTCCCGCACAGGCCGCCGCGCCCGCGCCATCCGCGCCCGCGCCGCAGGCCCCGGCGCCGGTACGCCTCAGCAAGGTCACGCTGACGAAGGAGTCGCCCACCGTCTCGCTGAGCAAGCAGGGCGGCACGTCGGGCGCGCTGCGCGTCAACCTCAACTGGGAGGTGCGCAAGCAGTTCAGCGGCTGGGGCCGCAAGCTGGGCCGGGCCATGGCGATGCACAACGATCTCGACCTCGACCTGTGCGCCCTCTTCGAACTCGCCGACGGCCGCAAGGGCGTCGTCCAGGCGCTCGGCAACACCTTCGGCGCCCTGCACCAGCCGCCCTACATCCACCTCGACGGCGACGACCGCACGGGAGCCGTCTCCTCGGGCGAGAACCTCACCGTCAACCTGGACCACGCCAAGGACCTGCGCCGCGTCCTCATCTTCGTGACCATCTACGAGGGCGCCCGCAGCTTCGCCAACCTCAACGCGACGGTCACCCTCACCCCGCAGCACGGCGCCCCCGTCGACTTCTCGCTCGACGAGTGCACCGTTCCCTCCACGGTCTGCGCCCTCGCGCTGCTCACCAACCAGGGCGGCGATCTCGTCGTACAGCGCGAGGCCCGCTATCTGGTCCCCGACCGTGGCGTCAGCCCCCAGCGCACCGTGGACCAGGCGTACGGGTGGGGCATGCAGTGGGCGCCGGGCCGCAAGTGACGGGTGGGGCGTGACGCCCGTGGTGTGACGGGGCGACGGCCCCTCGCGGAGCGAACCTCACCGGGGCACCGTTCACCGCGCGTCCTTCGTGTACGTGCGCCCCTTCCAGGCCGCGCCCCGCCCCTGGTAGTGCTGCCACGCCGAGTCCAGCGTCATCAGTGCGTAGAGCGCGGCGGTGAACGGGAGCGCCGGCGCGAGCAGGAGCGGCTGCCGGTAGTAGCGGAGCATCGGTACGTACGTGCCCGCCATCACCGCCCACGCGGCGGCTCCCGCCAGGGAACCGCTCAGCGCGGCGACGGGCGGCACCGCGTACAGGAGCACCAGCCCCGCGACGGTGCCCAGCAGCAGCGCGGGGTTGTGCCGCAGTTGCGCGTACGCGCTGCGCGCCACCATCCCCCACAGCTCGGACAGCCCCTCGTAGGGGCGCACGCTTTCCACCCCGTCCGCCAGCCCCAGCCAGATCCGGCCGCCCCCGGCGCGCTTGACGGCGCGCGCGAGCGTGACGTCGTCGATCACGGCGTGCCTGATGCTCTCCGGGACCCGCGCCCGTATGGCCGTCTCCGTCCGCAGCAGCACGCAGCCGCCGGCAGCCGCTGCTGTGCGGGAGGCGGGGCTGTTGACGCGGCGGAAGGGGTAGAGCTGCGCGAAGAAGTAGACGAAGGCGGGCACGATCAGCCGCTCCCACGGGCTGCGCACCCGCAGCCGCGCCATCTGGGAGACCAGGTCGAGCCGGTGGGTGAGCGCGGCGCTCACCAACCGGCGCAGCGAGTCCGGGGCGTGGGCGATGTCCGCGTCCGTCAGCAGCAGGAACGCGGGCTCTGAGCGGGACCGCGCGAGCGCGATCCCATGGCGTACGGCCCACAGCTTGCCCGTCCAGCCGGGTTCGGGTTCGCCCGGCGTGTCCACGGTCAGCGGCAGCGCGTGCGGCGGTCCGTGCTCCGGCCCGTGTTCCGGCCCGTCCGGGCGGTCCTCGGCGAGGCGGCGGGCGAGGGCGCCGGTGCCGTCGGTGGAACCGTCGTCGACGAGGAAGACCTCCGCGTGACCGGGATAGTCCTGCGCGAGGAGGGCGGGCAGGCTCAGCGGCAGCACCCGTGCCTCGTCCCGCGCGGGCACGACGACCGCGACCGAGGGCCACGACTCCGGTTCGCGAGGGGGACGGGGACGGGGCGGAAGACGGACGTCCGTACGCCAGAAGAACCCCTGGCACAGCAGCAGCCACAGCCAGGCGGCGAGCGAGACGAGGGCGGTCCAGGTAAGGGCGCTCACGCGGCGCAGTCTGCCGCACGGGCACGGCACACGGCGGGACGCGCGCGGCATCGCGCGGTGTCGTGCGGTGTCGTGCGGCGGCGCGCGGGAGACGGTTCCACGGGAGACGGGGACGCCGCAACGTCCCCGTTCCCGGCCGTGGTCCGGGGCAGCCCGGGCGGTGGCGCCGCCGGTCCGTATGCCCGATCGATTAGAGTTGCTCTCCGTGAAGATCGCGTTGGTGGACTCCGGAATCGGCCTGCTGGCCGCCGCGGCGGCGGTGCGAAGGGCCCGCCCTGACGCAGGGCTCGTGCTCTCCTCCGACCCGGACGGGATGCCCTGGGGGCCCCGGACGGGTGAGGAGATCAGAGACCGCGCACTCGCCTGCGCCCGCGCGGCAACGGAGCACCGGCCCGACGCGCTGATCGTCGCCTGCAACACCGCCTCGGTGCACGCCCTGCCCGCGCTCCGCGCCGAGCTGGAGCCAGGACTGCCCGTGATCGGGACCGTCCCCGCCGTGAAACCCGCCGCGGCCGGCGGCGGCACCGTCGCGGTCTGGGCCACCCCCGCGACCACGGGCAGCCCGTATCAGCGGCGCCTCATCTCCGAGTACGGGAACGGCGCGCAGATCACCGAGGTGCCCTGCCACGGGCTCGCCGACGCCGTCGAGCGTGCCGACGAGCGGGCCATCGACGCGGCCATCGCCGCGGCGGCGGCGCTCACCCCGGCGGGCACCGGCACCGTCGTCCTGGGCTGCACCCACTACGAGCTGGTCGGCGAGCGCATCCGCAGTGCCGTCCGGACGCCGGGGGCGCCCCGGCCCGTCCTCTACGGCTCGGCCGGAGCCGTCGCCGCGCAGGCACTGCGCCGCATCGGCGAGGGCGCCGATCCCGCGGCCGGTCCCTCCGGCGAGCTGACGGTCCTGCTCAGCGGCCGCACGGCGGCCCTGCCGGAGGCGGCCCGCACCTACGCGGAGGGCAGGCTGCTCGCGGCGGCGCCCGCCACCCCGTAGCGCGCCGGTCCGCGGTCACCCGGTCCGCGTCCCCCCCCCGGGGGGACTTCGCGGAGCGAACCGTTCCGGGCCGCGCGCACACGCTGCCTTCCCGGGACGTTCGGCGTACCCTCCCCCTATGGGCGACCACTCCCGAGACGAAGCGCCCTCCGTCGAGGTCTGGACGGGGCGCGCGACCAATCACTTCCAGTGGCTGCTGGCCTCGCTGGGTGCCGGATGTCTGGCGCTCGGCATCGCGCTCGCCGTGGGCACCGCCTGGGACCACGACTTCGCACCGCTCCTCATGGCCGTCGTCGGCTGTGTGGCGGCCGGGCTGCTGGCGCTGTTCGGCACGCTCGCGTTCGTGAACGTGCGCGTGCGCGTCGACCACGAGGCCATGGAGGTCCGCTGCGGCCACGCAGGCCTGCCGCGCCGCCGCATCTCCCTCGGCGACGTCGTGGAGGTCGAGCTGGCACCGGTCGTGACCCCGCGCCACTGGGGCGGCTGGGGTTACAGATGGCGGCCCGAGCGGGGCACCGCCGTCGTCGTACGGCGCGGCGAGGGCGTCCTCGTCCGGCTCGGTGACGGCCGTACGTTCACGGTCACCGTGGACGACGCGGAGGCCGCCGTCCGCCACATCCGGGAGCGGATCGAGGCCATGGAGGGCCGGTTCAGGGCCCTGAACTGAGCCGATGTGCGCGGGTCCGGACGGGGCTTCCGCCCGAGCGCCCGAGCCCAGCCGACGTGCTCAGGGGCCGGTGTGCTCAGGGCTCAGGGCTCCGAGCCCAGCCGACGCGCTCCCGCGATGCCCGCCAGCAGCGCGGCGCCCGCCGTGACCTGGGTGAAGCTCAGCACGTTGCCGACGCACGCGAGCGCCGCCAGTGCGGTCAGCGCCGTCCCGGCCGTCAGGACCACGGGCGTCGGCCGCGGCGAGGACCACAGGGCCAGCATCAGCCAGCCGAAGGCGGCGGCAAGGAGTGCGAGCCCCGGTACGCCCTGCTCGGCGAGCATCTGGAGGGGAGCGGAGTGCGGCTTGCCGTCGGACTCGGCGGCCCGCTGCGCCACCTGGCTCAGCTCGCCGAACGTGTCCGGCCCTGTGCCCAGCAGGGGCCGCTCCCCGGCCAGCGCCAGCGCGTCCTGCCACAGCCCCACCCGGTGCTCGGTGAGCTGCCCCTCGAGCGCCGCCGACAGCCCTCCGGGCACGGAGCCCCGCGCGACGGCCCAGGTCAGGCCGACGGCGGCCCCCGCCACCAGGGCCAGTCCCGCCAGGCCCACGGCCCGCCGCCGCATCCGGTCGGCGGCCAGCGAGCACAGCAGGACGCCGAGGGCCGCGCCGAACCCCGCGAGCGCCCCCGTCACCAGCGCCGAGGCCGCGATCCCCGCGGCGACCAGGCGCAGCGCCAGCCGCGTCCCCCGCGACGGGGTTGCCCAGGCGGCGCAGCAGGCGGCCCCCACGGCGAGGACCAGCAGCGCGGCCGTCGCGCCCGTGCGCCCGGGAGGGCCCGAGGGCTCGGCCGCGCCGGGCAGCGCCTGCGGGGTGGCCAGGGCGAGGGAGAGCCCCGCGAGGGCCGCCATCGCCGGGGCGCCGACGGGCAGCAGCGAACCGGAGATCCGGCCGCCCGCGTATCCGGCGCCGACGGCGAGAACCGCGAGCAGCAGCCCTTCGGGGCGCGCGTCGCGCCCGGCGGCCGTGATCAGGGCCCAGGCGGCGCAGCAGCCCAGTACGAGCACTCCCGAGACATCCGGGACGCTGCCGCCCCGTTCCCGCGCGGCGGGCGGTCCGAGCGCCGGTGACACCATCGCCTACCCCCCCGTACCCGTCTCCGGACCCGTGCCCGAACGGTGCGCGGCGCGGTCGCGGCTTCGGGAGTCACCGTAATGGGTGCGGTGGTCGGATGTGGACGTCTTGCGCGGGATCTATGCGCGGTTGTGGAGGCGGAGGGCGTGCGGGGGCCGGGCAGGGACCAGGTGGGTGGCGGGAGCGGCGACGTAGAGTCGGCGGCATGGCGACACCAGACTTCATCCGCGAGATCCGGGCCACGGCCGGGCACCAGCTCCTCTACCTCCCCGGTGTCAGCGCCGTCGTCTTCGACGACGAGGGCCGGGTGCTGCTCGGCAGACGTGCGGACACCGGCGAGTGGTCGATCATCGGCGGCATCCCCGACCCGGGCGAGCAGCCCGCTGACGCCGTGGTGCGCGAGGTCGAGGAGGAGACGGCGGTGCGCTGCGCGCCGGAACGCGTCGTCCTCGTCCAGGCGATGAACCGTCCCGTCACGTATCCCAACGGCGACACCTGCCAGTTCATGGACATCTGCTTCCGCTGCCGGGCCACGGGCGGCGAGCCGAGGGTGAACGACGACGAGTCGCTGGAGGTCGGCTGGTTCGGCCTGGACGAGCTGCCGCCGTTGCAGGAGTTCGCCACCTTCCGCATCAAGCAGGCCGCGCAGGAGGAGGGGCCCGCCTGGTTCGAGGGCATGCCGCGGCTCTGAGGGCGAGCCGCTGGAGCCGTCGGCACCGTGGTGCGGTGCGGTGCGGGGGAACTCCGGAGGGCGGTGGTCCGTTACGTACGGCCGGGGCTCGCTGCCGACAGGGGGCGGGCCCGCCGCGTCAGTGCGTGCACAGGTCCCGTTCCCCTTCCGTCACGGAGGTCCTGCACCATGACCCTTCCCTCGTTACCCTCTTCCTCTCCCTCGTCCCGGCTGTCCCGCCGGGCGCTTCTCGGCGGCACCGCCGCCACCGCGCTCGCCCTGGGCTCCGGCACCGCTGCTGCCGCGCCGGCCTCCCGGCCCGACGCGTGGCCGACGCAGTTCCCGCTCCCCGACGGCTTCCTCCCCGAGGGCATCACCATCGGCTCGCGCCCGTACGCGTACATGGGCTCCCGCGCCAACGGCGCCGTATACCGCACCGATCTGCGCACCGGCGAGGGCCGCGTCGTGCACGAGGGCGCCGAGGGCACCGTCTCCATCGGGCTCAAGCTCGACGAGGACGGCCTGCTCTACGTCGCCGGAGGCGGCGGCGGGACGGCACGGGTCATCGACTCCCGCTCAGGCCGCGTCGTGTGGACGTACCAGCTCACGGAGGCGACGGGCCACTTCGTCAACGACGTCGTCCTGCTCCGCGACCGCGCCTGGTTCACCGACTCGCGCGACGCGACGCTCCACAGCGTGCCGCGCGGCCGTCGGGGAGAGGCAGAGCGGCTGCCGCTGACCGGTGAGTGGGTGCAGACACCCGACGTGATCAACGCCAACGGGCTCGTCGGCTCCCCGGACGGCAAGGGGCTGATCGTCGTCAGCAGCACCTCCGGCAGCCTCTACCACGTGGACCTGAGAACCGGTCACGCCACCGGGATCGCCCTGCGCGGCGCCGCCGACGTGCTCAACGGGGACGGTCTCGTCCGCGTCGGCCACACCCTGTACGTCGTGCAGAACCGGCTGAACCTCGTCAGCGTGTGGCGGCTCGACCGCTCGCTGCGCTCCGCCACCCTGCTCGGCCCGATCACCGACCCGCGCTTCGACGTTCCCGCGACGGCCGCCCGCTGGCGCGACCGGCTCTACCTCGTCAACGCCCGCTTCACCTCGCCGCAGGAGCCCGATACGACGTTCACCGGCGTCGCCGTCCCGCTCGGCGAGTACGGCCTCCGCGCGACGTGATCCCTTCCGCGCGGGGCACGGTGCGGAGCCGTGGCGGGGGAGACCCCGTTGGGCGCGGGGCTGCGCGGCGTGCGAACGTGGTGCGGCAAACGATCAGTTGACCGGACCGGACCAGGCCGTTCGCGGTTCCCGGCTCGCGGTTCGCGGGTGTGCGGCGGGACCGCTGTCCGCCGTCAGCGGTCGTCAGCGGTCCCGTACCAGCCTGGAGTCCCGATGTCCCCCCTTCGTGCCACGGCCACCTCGCGCGGACGGCGGCCCGCGCGCGTCGCCCTGGTGTGCGTGCTCGTGGCCGCCGTGCTCGGCGCGGTCGCCGTGGTCGCCTTCCACACCCTCTCCGGGCCGGAGTCCGGGCCGTCGGGGAAGGAACCCGTGCCGGGGAGGAGTTCCGACGGAAGCGGAAACGGAGGCGAAAGCGAGGGCGGGGACGGGGACGGGGACGGGAGCGAGGCGGCCACGGAGCGGGAGCCGTTGCAGCAGGGCACCGGGCTGTACCCGCGCGCGATCCGGCTGCGGCACAGCGGCGCGGCGAACGGCCACGTGCTCGCCTCCACCGTCACCTTCCGGGGCGCCGACGGCCTGGGCGCCATCCACGAGAGCACCGACGACGGCCGTACGTTCCGCCGGGTCGGCGACGTCTCGGATCCCGCGGCCGCGGACGGCAAGGGCCAGTGCTGCGGCACCCTCTACGAACTGCCGCGCCGCATCGGGAACATGCCACCTGGCACGCTGCTGTGGGCCGCCTCGACGGGGCAGGACGAGGACGGCGGGCGGCGGATGAGCGTCCGTGTGTTCAAGAGCACGGACGTGGGCCGCTCCTGGTCGTACCTCTCGACGGTCGCCACGGCGCGCGGTGAAGGCGGGGGCTTGTGGGAACCGGAGTTCTCCCTCGACGCGCACGGGCGGCTGGTCTGCCACTACTCGGACGAGACCGACCCGGCGCACAGCCAGAAGCTCGTCGCGGCGCGGACCTCCGACGGCAGGGACTGGACGGGCCACCACGCGACGGTCGCCTCGGTACCAGAGCCGGACCGGCCGGGTATGGCCGTCGTACGGCGTCTTCCCGACGGCACCTTCTTCATGGTGTACGAAATCTGCGCGCCCTCGGGGAAGTACCGCTGCGTCGTGCACTACCGCACGTCCGAGGACGGCTGGGACTGGGGCGACCCCGCCGACCTGGGAACGCGCCCCGAGACCGCCGACGGACACTACTTCGCCCACACCCCGAACCTCGCCTGGGCGCCCGAGGCCGGGAACCCGGAGGGGAAGCTGCTGCTCATCGGGCAGGCCGCGCATACCAGGGACGGGCGGCGGGTGCCCGGGGACCGGCGCGAGATGTGGACCAACAGCGACGGTGGGAAGGGCCCCTGGCAGGAGAGGAAGGCGCCGGTTCCGGTGCGGTCGGCGAAGCTCGACCACTGCCCCAACTACAGCTCCAGCCTCCTGCCGAGCGCCGACGGGCGGCGGGTGCTGGAGATCGCCACCGACTACGACGGCGGCGTCTGCCGCCCGTACCGCGCCATGGGCCCGACCTGACCCGGGGCCGCCGCGCGGGCATACGGGAGGGGCCCGGCCGATGACGCCGGGCCCCTCCCGCTCTGTCGCCCACCCCGTGACCGGCGCGTTCACACCTTCCGGTAGTCGTACGCCTCCCCGGCAGCCGCGGCCACCGCGTCCAGATCGGCACCGCCCGAAGCGGCCACCACGGCGGACACCGCGCCCTCGACCAGGGGCGCGTCCACCAGGCGCGTGTGCGCGGGCAGCTCGTCGCCCTCGGCCAGCAGCGCCTTCACCGTCAGCACGGCGCTGCCCAGGTCGACGAGGACGGCCACCCCGGCGCCGGAGTCGACGCGTTCCGCGGCCGCCGAGATCAGCTCGGCGCTCGTGCCCAGGCCGCCGTCGGGCGTACCGCCCGCGCCCGTCACCGGCGCCTCGTGGACGCCCGCGAGCCCGGCGGCCAGTCGCGCGACGGAATCGGCGACCTCGCGGCTGTGCGAGACCAGCACGATCCCGACCAGCGGCTTCGCCGCGCCCTCCGCGCCCTCCGCTCCCTTCTCCGGCTCACTCATCGGCCGCCTCCGCTCCCGCCTCCGCCGTCTCCGCCAGCGCCGCGACGAGCAGTGCGGACGACGTCGCACCCGGGTCCTGGTGCCCCTCGCTGCGCTCGCCGAGGTAGCTGGCGCGGCCCTTGCGGGCCCGGAGCGGCACCGTGGCGAGCGCGCCCTCCTCGGCCGCCGCACGCGCGGCGGTGAACGCCTCGCCCGGCGGCTTCTCCGCGGCGGCGGCGAGCGCGCCGAGTGCCGGGTACAGCGCGTCGAGCATCGTCTTGTCGCCCTCGGCGGCGCCGCCGAGCTGCGCGACCGCGTCGACACCCGCGCGCAGCGCGTCGGCGAGCTGACCCACCGTCACGCTCCGCGCGTCGCCGAGCGTCTTGCCGGTACGGCGCAGCAGCGTCCCGTAGAGCGGGCCTGAGGCCCCGCCGACGGTCGAGACGAGCTGCCTGCCCGCCAGCATCAGCGCCGCGCCGGGCGTGTCGGGCCGGTCCCGCTCCAGCGTGTCCCTGACGGCGGCGAAGCCGCGGCGCAGGTTGCTGCCGTGGTCCGCGTCCCCGATGGCCGAGTCCAGCTCGGTGAGCCGGTCGGCCTCGCGGTCGACGGACTCGGCGGCCCTCGTCAGCCAGCGGACGACGAAGCGGGCGTCCAGAGCGCCGCCGTCACCCGTGCCGCCGGCCGCCGGGCCGCTCCCGGCACCGCTTGCCGCGCCGCCTCCCGCACCGTTCCCGGCACCGTCTCCGGTGCCGCTTCCGCCGTTCTCGTCGGTCAAGACAGTCCCCTTTCACATGCCCCAGCGCAGCCCCGGGGTGCGCACAGGCGCGTCCCACAGCCGCAGCATCTCCTCGTCGGCCCGGCACAGCGTCACCGAGGCGCCCGCCATGTCGAGCGAGGTGACGTAGTTGCCGACGAGCGTACGGGCCACCGGTACCCGGCGCTCGCCCAGCACACGCTGGACCTCGGCACAGAACCCGTACAGCTCGATCAGCGGAGTGGCCCCCATGCCGTTGACGAGGGCCAGCACGGGGCCGTCCGGCTTCAGGTCCTCCAGCACCGCGTCGACGGCCGCGTCGGCGATCTCGCCCGAGGTCATCATCGGGCGCCGCTCGCGGCCCGGCTCGCCATGGATGCCGATGCCCAGCTCCAGCTCGCCGGGCGGGAGGTCGAAGGTCGGGCTGCCCTTGGCCGGGGTCGTGCACGCGCTGAGCGCGACACCGAAGCTGCGCGAGGAGTCAGCGACCTGCCGGGCCATCGCCTCCACTCGCTCCAGCGGCGCGCCCTCCTCTGCCAGCGCCCCGGCCAGCTTCTCGACGAAGAGGGTGGCGCCGGTGCCGCGCCGCCCGGCGGTGAAGAGGCTGTCGGTGACGGCCACGTCGTCCTGCACGAGCACCTTCGCGACCCGCACCCCCTCGTCCTCGGCCATCTCGGCCGCCATGTCGAAGTTGAGCACGTCGCCCGTGTAGTTCTTCACGATGAACAGCACACCCTGGCCGCTGTCCACCGCGGCGGCGGCGCGGGTCATCTGGTCCGGCACGGGGGAGGTGAAGATCTCGCCGGGGCAGGCCGCGTCCAGCATGCCAGGGCCCACGAAGCCGCCGTGCAGCGGTTCGTGCCCCGAGCCGCCGCCCGACACCAGGGCCACCTTGTCCGCCACGGGGGCGTCGCGGCGCACGATGACGCGGTGCTCGACGTCGACGGCCAGCTCGGGGTGTGCGGCTGCCATGCCGCGCAGTGCGTCGGTGATGACCCGCTCGGGGACGTTGATGAGCATCTTCATGGGGACCTCCTGGCGGGGTTGGCACATGGGCTGCCAGCCTGCGTCTTGGCTGGGCGAGTAGGTTGCGGCCGATATTGATCTTGGCGGTTCGCGGCGGTCGTACGCGGGTTCCGGCGGTACTGATGCTGACTTTGCTGACGGTACGCAAGATGCCGGCGGGGGCACGGCTGCCTTCCGGCGAGCTGCTCACGGGGCAGTATCGACCTTGCGGCCGCGAAGGTCACGCGCGACCGTTCGGTGCGCGTCGGCGGCACTGTCGATCAGCGCTCCGCTGGAGTCCGAACGACCTCTTCCTTGTGCCGTGGCGGTTCCACCTGGCACACGACGCGCCTCGCGGGAGACAGGTCGGCGGGCATGCGGTCGTCGCCGGAACCCGGGCTTTGCGCCATGGCGGGCAGCACCGTCCGGGGCGCCTCGCGGTCCGAGGCGTGGGTGAAGGTCCAGCCCGTACAGCGCGACGAACAGGCCGTGCCGTGTCCTGACCTGACCTGTGTGAGCCCGGGCGCCCTGCTGCGTCGCGTCTTCGCGAGCCGCGGGCCGTAGGTGACCCGGCCAGGGTGACCAGCCCGAACACAGCCTTCCCAGCGGCTGGGACGCCATCGCTGGGGCCGCGGGTTCGCCTCTCGTCGCGGGACGGCAGCGGGCGGTCGTCGGTACGGTCGGGCAGGAAGGCCGTCAGCGCACCGGGTACTCCAGCGCCCATGGACCGGCTGTTACAGAACGCGGACCTGATGCCGTGAACAACGGCGGGGCGGGGGCCATCACACCGCATGTACCGACCGAAGAGACCGGTCGAGGTGCCCCGCGGGGAGCGGGGGCCCGCCGGATCCGATACCTGTGGGGGATTCCATGAACACTGCTCGTCGCGCCGCGCGCACCGCTCGTTCCGCCGGTCTTGTCGCCGTCGCCGCCGTCGCCGCTTTCTCGCTGACCGCCTGCCAGGACGGGGGCGGCAAGGACGACGCCGGGTCCGCCTCCTCGGTCGGAAACTCGAAGGACGCGGGGGCCGAGGACTCGAAGGCGGCCGGTTCCGAGGAGCGGGACTCCGGCTCGACGGGCTCGACCGGCTCGACGGGTTCCACCGGCTCGGGCTCCACGGGCGGCAGCGGGAGCAGCGGGGGCAGTGCGGCCAAGGGCGCCGAGGACACGCAGAACGAGGCGGCGGCCTCCGGGGCCAAGCGCACGACGTGCGACGTGGGCACGGTCACCGTCCGGCTCCAGGAGACCGGTGGCAGCGCGCCGGTCATCCTGCTCAAGGCCACCAACGGGGGCAGCACCCGCTGCGACCTGTACGGCTACCCGTTCGTGGGCTACCCCGACGCGCAGTCCCCGATCGCGGTGGGCGGCGGCAAGCCGCAGTCGGTGGTCTCGCTGGAGCCGGGCAAGTCGGCCTACGCGTCGCTCAGCCTGGAGGACGGCGACGGGGGCAACATGCACCGTGAGAAGGAGCTGACGGTGGAGCTGGCCAACGCCAAGCTGCAAGGGACCGGTTCCACCGCCACGGTCAGCGCTCCCGCGGGCGCCGGTCTGGCCATCAGCGACAACTCGCGCGTCTCCTACTGGAACTCCACCATGGAGCAGGCGATGCAGTAAGGGGCCGAGCCCCCGCACTGAAGTCCTCGTCACCCCCTGAACCCCTGAACCCCGGCGCCCGCATCGGCGGCCGGGGTTCAGGCGTTGGTGCCGACCCGGCCAAGATCCCGCGGTGCTTCCGCTGCTTCCGCTCCGTCCGCCGACGGGGCCTACTGATCCAGCAGTTCGCCGAGCCGTGCCGCGGCGTGGATGACGGTGGCGCCCAGGTCGTCGAGGGAGGTGTACTCGAAGACCGAGATGCCGATGCTGGTCGTCGCCTCGCCCGTGCGGCGCCCTACGGCGGCGGATACGCCGGTCACGGCCGGGATGACCTCGCCCGTGGTGACGGCGTACCCGGCGGCGCGGGCGCGGGTGACTTCGGGGCGTTCCCCTTCGCGGTGCGGGCCGTGGGCGAGGAGGGCGAGGCCGCCGGAGCCCTGCTCGATGGAGTGCGTCTGACCGGGGCGGAAGGACACGTGGACGAGGGCGCCGCGCGGTTCCACCACCATGAGCGCCCGCATCTCGGCGGCGCCCTCCCGTACCAGGAGATGGGCGGTGGCCCGGGTGGTCTCGGCCAGCTCGTCCAGGATCGGGCGGGCCAGGGTGCGCAGGTCCTGCTGGACGGGTTCGGCGAGGGTGACCAGGCCGGTGCCCAGGACGACGCGGCGCAGGTGGTCGCGGCGGCACAACTGGTGCGCCTCCAGGGTCCGCGTCAGGCGGTGCGCGACGGTGCGGTGCACTCCGATGGCGTCCGCCAGCTCGCTGACGGTCAGGCCCTGCGGATGCTCCGAGAGGACTCTGAGGATCAGCAGTCCGTGGTGGAGCGTCTTGGACATCCCGCCGTCGAGTTCCGGTACCGGCCGGGCCTGTGGTGCTGGTGAGGTCACGAATTCATCCCTTGACGGGCTCGGGCACGCTGCTTAAGCTCGCATTATTCGCACGGCTAGTGCGAATATCGCACATCGCCTTCGGGTGAGGCAAGTTCCCCGCCCCGGCCGCTCGGGACAGCCGCCGGAGCGGGGTCACGAGCCGAAGGGACATCCGCATGAATCCCAGCGCCCTCGCGCCGCCCGCCGGCGCCCGGCTGGCCGAGATCCATCAGCTCTACTACCTCCAGAGCCACCTCATCGACGCCGGCCACGCCGCGGAATGGGCCGCGACCTTCACCGCCGCGGGCACCTTCACCTCACCGACCTATCCGGCACCGGTGACCGGCACGGCCGCGCTGACCGCGTTCGCCGAGCGGTTCGCCGCCGACTGCGCCGCCGAGGGGGTGACGCGTCGTCACGTCGTCGGCAACGTGGCCGTGACCGGCGACGACGGGGCCGGAACACTACAGGTCGAGGCGTACTTGCAGATCGTCGCGACGCCCAGGGGCGGCACACCGCGCATCGAGCGGTTCACCACCCTCACCGACCAGGTCGTGCACGACGGCGAAGGCTGGCGGATCGCCGCCCGTGTCGTACGCCGCGACGACGCTCCCGGCACCGCCGGGAGCTGACACCCGGCCCGCGGCCCACGCGCCGGACACTCCCGGCCCACGCGCCGGACACTCCCGGCCCACGCGCCGGACACCTCGCGCCACCGGTACCCCCGCCACGAGGGGCACTTCAACGACGAAGGACCAGAACCGATGAGCAACACCGCAGAACCGCAGGCCACCGGCGCCGAAGGGCCCGGCCGGGTCGATGACAGGCGGCCCGTCGCCGTGCACCCCGAACTGGCAGGCACCGTCGCCGTCGTCACCGGCGCGGCACGCGGCATGGGCGCCGCCTTCACCAGTGGCCTGGTGCGGCGCGGCGTCGACGTCGTCGCCGGGGACATCGACCTCGACGCGATGACGCGCACCGCCGAGGAGATCGGCGCCGAGTCCGGCGCCGTCCCCGAGGGCGGCCGGCGCGGCCGGGTCGTTCCCGCCGCCGTGGACGTGGTGGACCCCGAAGGGCACGAGGCACTGGCCCGGCTCGCGCACAGCGAGTTCGGCCGCCTGGACCACTGGGTGAACAACGCCGGGATCTTCCCCCACGCCTTCGCCGCCGACATCACGGCCGAGCAGATCGACGCCGTGCTGAAGGTCAACGTGCAGGGTGTGCTGTTCGGGGCACAGGCAGCGGCGCGCCACATGCGGCCCGGCGGGGCCATCGTCAACATGTCGTCCGTGTCCGCCGTCCGGGTGCGCAAGGGGCGCGGCGCCTACTGCGCCTCCAAGGCGTCCGTGGCGCACCTGACCGAGTCCCTCGCCGTCGAGTTCGGCGACCAGGGCATCCGCGTCAACGCCATCGCGCCCGGCTACATCGACACCGAGATGACCCGGTGGGTGCGCGAGGACCCGGCCGCGCTCCAGCACGCGCTGGACAGTGTGCCGCTGCACCGGCTCGGCTCCCCGCAGGAGGTCCTCGGCGTCCTGCTCTTCCTGCTCTCCGACAGCGCCCGCTACGTCACCGGGCACAGCATCGCCGTCGACGGCGGCTCGCGTCATGTCTGAGGCCGGACGGGACGGCGGCCCCGAGGACCCCGCGCCCGCACCCGCGCCGCGGCCACGGGCCGCGCACCGTGAGACCGCGCACCGTGAGACCGCGCACCGTGAGACCGCGCACCGCGAGGACGTGGGCTACCCCTCTGTCGTCCTCGTCACCGGCGCCGCCGCCGGCATGGGCGCCGAGCACGCCCGCGCGCTCGCCCGGCGCGGCAGCCGCGTCCACCTCGCCGACATCGCCGACTGCGGACCGGTGGCCGAGGAGATCGCCGCGGCGGGCGGCCACGCCACCGCGCACACCCTCGACGTCACCAGCCCGGACAACTGGCACACCGTCGTGGACGCCGTGCGGGCCGCCGAAGGGCGCCTGGACGGGCTCGTCAACAACGCCGGTGTCTCCCGCCGCCTCCGCTTCATGGACACCACCGAGGAGGTGTGGGAGCGGGTCCTGCGCGTCAACCTCCACGGCCCCTTCCACGGCATCCGGGCCGCGGCGCCCCTCATGCGCGACGGCGGGGGCGGCTCGGTCGTCAACATCTCCTCCGTCTCCGGGCAGATCGGCTACTTCTCGCCCTCCTACTCGGCGAGCAAGTGGGGCCTGACCGGGCTGACGAAGTCAGCGGCCGGTGAGCTGGCCGCCTGGAACATCCGCGTCAACTCCGTCCACCCAGGGCTCGTCGGGACGGGGCTGCTCGCCGGCTCTGACGCCTTCGTGGAGTCCGCCCGGCGCAGCATCCCCGCCGGACGCCTCGGCACACCGGGCGAGATCACCGACGCCGTGCTGTTCCTGCTGTCCGACCGCAGCGGCTACATGACCGGGAGCGAGGTCACCCTCGACGGCGGCCTCGTCTCCAACGGCCTCTACCACCGCATCCTCGCCGACGCGGAAGGAGCGCTGTGATGACGGATTTCGACGCACTCGACGTCATCGTCGTGGGCGGTGGCGGAGCCGGTCTCGCCGCCGCGGTCACCGCGGCCGAGCAGGGTGCCCAGGTGGCGCTGTTCGAGTCCGAGCGGGAACTGGGCGGCTCCACACAGCTCTCCGCCGGGATGTTCACGGCAGCGGGCACCAGTGTGCAGCGCGGCCTGGGCGTCGAGGACACCGCCGAACGGCACTTCCAGCACTACATGGACCTCAACCAGTGGCAGCTCGCACCGGGCCTGATCCGGGAGTTCTGCACCGCCGCGGGGCCGACCCTGGAGTGGCTGCTCGGCCTGGGCCTGGACGTTCCGCACACCGTGTCGCCCGACGCCCACACCCCGGGCCTGTGCCGGGCCGGCGTGGAGGACGTCTGGCGCGGCCACGTCCCCCGGGACCAGGGCTACGGCCTGGTGCAGGTGCTCGACCGGGCACGGCGCGGGCACGGTGTGGAGGCCGTCCTCGACACCCGTGTCGAGCGGCTGCTGTGCGAGGACGGCCGCGTGACCGGCGTCGTCGCCGACGGCATCGAGGTCCGCGCCGCCGCCGTGGTGGTCGCCAGCGGCGGCTTCGCGCGGGATCCAGGGCTGCTCGACCGCTACTACCCCGAAGCGCACGACGCGGGCGACTCCCTGTTCGTCGTGGCGGCCCCCGGCAGCCGTGGCGACCACTTCGCGTTCGCGGAGCAGACCGGCAGCTCCCTGACAGGACACGGCTGGGGCCTGATGCTGCCGACCGCCTACTTCCAGCGCTACCACCACTGGCAGGCCGGATTCCCGCCGAAGTCGCGCGTGTACGTGAACGGCGAAGGACGCCGCTTCATGGACGAGGACGCCTCCTACGCCGTCTCCAGCGGCATCATCCGTGCCCAGCGCGGCCCCGTGTGGGCGGTGTTCGACGAGAGGGCCAGGGCCGGCCTCCCGGCAGGCTACGCCGACTGGACCCCGGACCGGATCGCCGAGGAGGTGCGTGCGGGACGGCTGCTCAGCGCGGGTTCGGTCCCCGGACTGGCCGCGGCCATGGACGTCCCGGCCGACGCGCTGAGTGCCACCGTCGCCCGCTGGAACACCCGGCTCGCCGCCGACGGCACGGACCCCGACTTCCTCCGCGAGGAGTCCCTCGCCGCGAAGGGCAGCCCGGAGAGCCCGGCCCCGATCGCGGCCCCGCCCTACTACGCGGCGCGTGTGCTGCCCGCGGAACTCGTCTGCACGCACACGGGCCTGGAGATCGACCGCACCGCCGCCGTGCTCGACCGCACCGGCACTCCCGTACCCGGGCTCTTCGCCGCGGGCGAGGCGGGCGGCGGCGTGCTCGGCATGCGCTACGTCGGCGGCGGCAACGCCGTCGCCAACGCCCTCACCATGGGACGGCTCGCCGGGCGCCACGCGGCACCTCGGCGCTGACCCCGCACCTGTCTGGACCCCCGCACTCGTCTGGACGCCGCACCTGTCTGGACCCCGCACCCGCTGGACCCTCACCCCCGCGTTCCGCGGGGGCGGCGGGCCGCCCATCCCCTCATCTCAGGAGCCGTCATGGCGCACCTCAACGTCGAGGACCCCGGCCTGGGCAGCAGGACGATGAGGAAGGTCTCCCTGCGGATCTTCCCCATCGTCGGACTGCTGTACGTGTTCAACTACATGGACCGGTCCAACATCAGCTACGCGCAGCTCGGCATGCAGCACGAGCTGGGCATCACCACGGCCACCTTCGGGGCCGTCGCCGCCGTCTTCTTCCTCGCCTACGTGGTGCTGGAGATCCCCAGCAACATGATGATGAAGAAGGTCGGCGCCCGGCTGTGGCTGGCCCGGATCGCCATCAGCTGGGGCCTGGTGACCGTGGTGACCGGTTTTGTCGAGACCATCACCCACCTCTACATCGCCCGTATCGCGCTCGGGATCGCCGAGGCCGGGCTCTTCCCCGGCCTGCTGCTGTACCTGACGTTCTGGTACCGGGGCAGGGAGCGGGGGCGTGCCATCGCCGCGCTGGCGCTGGCCCAGCCCATCGCCATGGTCCTCGGCAGCATGACCGGCGGCTGGATCCTCGACCACGTCCACTGGTTCGACCTGAGCGGCTGGCGCTGGGTGTTCATCCTCCAGGGGGCGCCCGCCGTCCTCATCGGCATCGCCACCCTCCTGTGGCTGCCCGACAAGCCGTCCGAAGCGCGCTTCCTCGCTCCCGACGAACGTGAGTGGCTCAAGACTTCGATCGACAAGGAGTACGCGGACAGCGGCGCGAAGAAGGAGACGGCGCGCGACCAGTTGCGTGCCATGAAGAACCGCAAGGTGCTCTACCTGGGCGTCGCCAACTTCTTCGCCGCGTGCGGTCTGTACGGGTTCTCCTTCTTCCTGCCCAAGATCGTGCAGCAGCTCGACCCGGGCTACTCGGCGACCAACATCGGCCTGCTGGGCACCATCCCCTTCCTCGTCGGCGCCGTCGGCATGCTGGTCCTGGCCCGTACCTCCGACCGCACGGGCGAGCGGCGCTTCCACGTCGTGGGCCTCATGCTGCTGGCCGCGCTCGGGCTGTCCGGCGCCATCGTCTTCCGGCACGACCCCGTGCCCGCGATGGTGTCGCTCTCGCTCGTCGCGATCGGTGTCCTCGGCTACATGGCCCCGTACTGGGCGCTGGTCGCCCAGGTGCTCTCGCGCGAGCAGACCGCGGTCGGCCTCGCCGGCATCAACTCCATCGCCGCGCTCGGCGGCTTCGTCAGCCCGTACCTGATCGGCCTGTTCGCCACCGAGGACGATGTCACCGTCGGCCTGTACTTCCCCATCGGCGCTCTCGTGGTGTGCGCCGTGATGCTCGCCGTCCTCAAGGTGCCCAGGGAGAGGACGCCCGACGGGCTTCCCGCCGAGCGCACCCCGGCGAAGGTCTGACGCCCCGCCCCGCGTCCCGCCGAGCCCGCCCCGCCGTGCCCGTCCCGCACCCGAAGCAAGGAACCGCCATGCCCTACTACCGCTCCGTCGGCCACGTCCCGCCCAAGCGGCACACCCAGCACCGCGACGCGGAAGGGCGGCTGCTGTACGAGGAGCTGATGGGGGAGGAGGGCTTCTCCTCCGACTCGTCGCTGCTCTACCACCGGGAGATCCCCTCCGCGATCACCGGCTCCCGCGTCTGGGAGCAGACCGGCCAGGACACCACGGCCAACCACCCGCTGAAGCCGCGCCATCTCAGGCCGCACGACCTGTGGCCGGGCGAGGAGTGGCGCGGCACCGACGCCGTCACCGGGCGGCGGCTGCTGCTCGGCAACGCCGATGTGCGGATCTCCTACGCCGTCGCCGGTGCCGCCTCCCCGCTCTACCGCAACGGCACCGGGGACGAGTGCGTCTACGTCGAGTCCGGCTCGGCCACCGTCGAGACGGTCTTCGGGACGCTCGCCGCCCGCGCGGGGGACTACGTGCTGCTGCCCCGCGCCACCACGCACCGCTGGCTGCCCGAGGGGGACGAGCCGCTGCGGCTGTACTGCGTGGAGGCCAACTCGCACATCGCGCCGGCACGCCGCTACCTGTCGAAGTACGGCCAGCTCCTGGAGCACGCGCCCTTCTGCGAGCGGGACCTGCACGGTCCGGCCGACGTGCTGTCGGCGACCGGCGAGGACGTGGAGGTGCACGTCAAGCACCGCGGCCCGAGGGGCGAACTGCTGGGCACCGTGTTCACCCAGGCCACCCACCCGTTCGACGTGGTGGGCTGGGACGGCTGCCTGTACCCGTACACCTTCAGCGTCCACGACTTCGAGCCGCTGACCGGGCGGGTGCACCAGCCGCCGCCCGTCCACCAGGTCTTCGAAGGTGACAACTTCGTCATCTGCAACTTCGTCCCGCGCAAGGTGGACTACCACCCGCTGTCGATCCCCGTGCCCTACTACCACTCCAACGTCGACAGCGACGAGGTCATGTTCTACTGCGGCGGCGACTACGAGGCCCGCAAGGGGTCGGGGATCGGCCAGGGCTCCGTCTCCCTGCACCCCGGCGGACACGCACACGGGCCCCAGCCCGGTGCATACGAGCGGTCCATCGGCGCCGAGTTCTTCGACGAACTCGCCGTCATGGTGGACACCTTCCGCCCGCTGGAACTCGGCGAGGGCGCACTCGCCGCCGAGGACCCGGCCTACGCCTGGACCTGGGCGGGACGGGGACAGGGCGTATGAGCGCGCTGCTCACCGGACTCGTCGACGACGCCGGACTCTTCCCGCCGACCGCGCTGCCCCCGGCCGAGGCCGTCGCACGCCACCGCAGGGACCTCGCGGCCGGGGAGGCCATGCACACCCGGCGGTTCCTCGTCCCCGTGCACCGGCTGGAGGAGATCCGCGCCGAGCTGCGCCCCGACGACCGGTTCCGCCTCGGGCTGATCGCCGACGCCGCCGGACCCGCTGACCCCGCCGGACCCGCCGGACCCGCCGGACCCGCCGGACCCGCCGGACCCGCCGCGCGCCTGCGCGCGGCCCTGGCCACCGTCGCCGCGGACAGCCGTCTGGAGGCGGCCCTGGTCGAGGCGCCGCTGAGCGCCTTCGGCACCGACCCCGCCACGGCGGTGCCCGCCGCGCTGGCCGCCGTCGCGGGCACCGGGCTGCCGCTGTTCCTGGAGCCCGCGGCCCCGTCCGGCGTCGACGGCCTCCTCGAAGCACTGGCCGGGGCCGGGGCCCCGCACGCCGGGGCGAAGCTGCGCTGCGGCGGCGTCCGGGCCGGACTGTTCCCCACTCCGGCGGAGGTGGGGCACTTCCTCACGGCGTGCGCCCGCGCAGGTGTGCCGCTGAAGGCGACCGCCGGACTGCACCACGCGGTGCGCCACCAGGACCCGGACACCGGGTTCCGCCACCACGGCTACCTCAACCTGCTGCTGGCCGCCGCGCACGCCGCTGCCGGTCCCGGAGCCTCGGGCGGCCCCCCGCCGGGGCCCGTCCTGCGCGCGCTGGAGACCACCGAAGCGGCGGTCCTCGCCCAGGACCTCGCCCGCCTGCCGGAGTCCGCGGTCCGCGCGGCCCGCGCCCTGCTCGTCTCCTACGGCTCCTGCTCCACCGACACCCCGGTGGCCGAGGCCCGCGCCCTCCTCGGCACCGTCTGAAAGGAACAGCTCCCGATGACCTCCCCCTGCTGGGTCCCCGTCCCCGAGGACTCCCCGTTCCCCCTGCACAACCTCCCCTACGGCGTGTTCGCGCCCGCCGAAGGCCCGCCCCGGATCGGCGTCGCCATCGGCGACCACGTCCTCGACCTGGCGCACGCGCTCGGCGACGACGACACGTTCGCCCGGCCGCACCTGAACACCTTCCTGGCGCAGGGCCGGGAGCGCTGGCGGGAAGTACGCGCCCGCGTCACGGCCCTGCTCACGGACGAGGCCGCACGGCCGACGACGGAGCCGGCGCTGCACGCCCGGGACGCCGTGCGGATGCTGATGCCGTTCCGGCCCGGCGACTACGTGGACTTCTACGCCTCCGAGCACCACGCCGCGAACATCGGGCGCATGCTCCGTCCAGGCCAGGACCCGCTGACCCCGCAGTGGAAGCACCTGCCCATCGGCTACCACGGCCGGGCCGGGACCCTCGTCGTCTCCGGCACGGACATCGTGCGCCCCTGGGGCCAGACCCGCCCCGCCGACGACGGCGAACCGCCGTTCGGCCCGTCGCGCAGGCTCGACCTCGAGGCCGAGGTCGGCTTCGTCGTCGGCATCCCCTCGCCGCAGGGCAGCCGGGTGGGCGTCGGAGACTTCGAGGACCACGTGTTCGGCGTCTGCCTGGTCAACGACTGGAGCGCCCGCGACCTCCAGGCATGGGAGTACGTGCCGCTCGGCCCGTTCCTCGCCAAGTCGTTCGCCACGTCCGTGTCGCCCTGGGTCGTGCCGCTGGAGGCGCTGGGCGCCGCCCGTACCGCACCGCCCGAGCGCACCGCACCCCTGCGCGACTACCTGCGCGACGGCGCGGACTGGGGCCTCGACCTGACGCTCGAAGTGCGCTTGAACGGGCAGCTCCTGGCGTCGCCCCCGTTCACCTCGATGTACTGGACACCGGCGCAGATGCTGGCGCACATGACCGTCAACGGCGCCGCACTGCGGACGGGCGACTTCTACGCGTCCGGCACCGTCAGCGGGCCCGGCGCGGACGAGCGCGGCTGCCTGATGGAGATCACCTGGAACGGCGAGAACCCCGTGGCGCTGGCGGACGGCTCCACCCGGACCTTCCTGGAGGACGGCGACGAGGTGGCCATCACGGCCACCGCGCCCGGTCCCCACGGCACCCGTATCGGACTGGGCGAGGTGCGCGGCCGGGTCGTCGACCAGCCTTAAGGGACCGTGAGCACGATCTTGCCTTGGATGTGCCCCTGGGCGGCGCGCTCGTGTGCCGCTCGGGCGTCCGCGAGCGCGAACGTGCTGTCGATGGCGACGCGGATCGTGCCCGCGTCCACCAGGCGTCCCAGTTCCGCGAGCTGAGCGCCGTTCGCGCGTACCTGCGTGCCGGACACGGTGATGCCCAGCCTCGCGTTCTCCGCGTCGTCGAACTCTCCGAAGTACACCGGGTACAGTGCGCCGCCGCGCTTGAGAGTGGGCAGGAAGCGTCGGCTGTCGGGGCCCCCGACGGTGTCCAGGACGAGGTCGACGTCGCGGACGATGTCCTCGGGGCGCTGCTCGGTGTAGTCGATGTACGCGTCGGCGCCGAGGCCGTGCAGGAAGTCCTCGTGGGTGCCGGAGGCCACGGCGATGACGCGGGCTCCCTTCCACTTGGCCAGTTGCAGGGCGAGGTGGCCGACGCCGCCGCCGGCTCCGTTGACGAGCACCGTGGTGTCGCTGCCCAGCGCCATGGGACGGTGCCTTGCCTCCTGGAACGGGGAGGGGTGGTCGTGCCCGACGTCGATCAGGTATTGCCACGCCGTCAGCCCCGACATGGACAGTGCGGCAGCGTGTGTGTGGTCCACGGCGGCCGGCTTGGGCGCGAGGTCGGACGCGGGTGCGGTGACGTACTCGGCGTACGCGCCGCTCTGCATCAGGACGGGAAAGCGCAGCAGCCCCACCACCTCGTCCCCGGCTGTGAAACCGGGGACATCGGCGGCGACGGCTTCCACGACACCCGAGACGTCGGTCCCCGGGATCAGGGGCAGGTCGAACGGGGGCTTGAACTCGGGAGGGATGCCGGGCATGCCCTCGCGTACGTACCAGTCGGGCGGGTTGAGGCCGACCGCCTTCACGCGGACGAGTACCTCGCCCGAGGCCGGTTCGGGTACGGGGACCTCCTCGTGACGCAGCACCTCGGGGCCGCCGAACTCGTGCAGCTGGATCGCTTTCATCATGCGGGCCGGCATCGTGTTCCTCCTGGCTATGGCACGGTATACGCTTATTCGGATCAGTGGTCCACGTAAGTGGTTCACTGATCCGAATATATGGATCAGTGAACCACTTAGTCAAGTGAGGAGACCGATGCGAGTCGACGCGCAGAGAAACCGCGACCATCTGCTCGCCGTGGCGGGTCCCGTCATCGCCGAGCAGGGCATCGACGTGTCGATGCGCGACATCGCGCGCAGAGCCGGTGTCGGCCTTGCGACGCTGCTGCGGCACTTCCCGACGCGCGAGGCGCTCCTGGAGGGCCTGCTCCACGCGAGCTTCGGTGACCTGACGACCAGGGCGAGCGAGCTTGAGACGGCGCACACGGCCGAGGACGCTCTCGTCTCATGGGTGCGCGACTGCGTCGCCTGGACAACCGAGTACCGAGGGGTGACCGTACTGATGGCCGCGGCCATCGAGGACCCCGAATCCGCCCTGCATGCCTCGTGCGTCACCCTGCGCGCGGCCGGTGCCCGGCTCCTCACCCGGGCTCAGGCCACAGGCGCGGCCCGGAACGACATCGACGGTGATGACCTCTTCGCCCTGATCGCGATGCTCGCGTGGGTCGGCGATCAATCCGCGCTCGCACCCCGCGCCAACCACCTCTTCGACCTCGTCACCGGCGCCGTACTGACGCGCGCGGACGGCGACCGGGACACGGGTGCCCCCGGCGAACGGTGAAGCCCCCGTCGCCGGCAGGTCCGGCGCCATGACGGCAGAGCTCTCGGTCCGGATCATCGCCGCCGTGCACGGGGCGAAGCGGCTGCCGGGGGGCCGGGGGCCGGGGCCGGGGGTGGCTCCGGCGTCCCGGCGGAGGCCGTCGCCCCGGCCCGCTGAGCCTCCGGGCCCTCCCGCCCGGTGAACCGGCCGCCCGGCGCCTGCCGGTTCACACTCCCGAGGACACCCGGCGTCGGCCCCGGTCCTGCCGGCCGTCACGCTTCGGGGTGACGGCTGCGCCATCGGCTGCGGGTGTCTCTCCGGGCGCTCCCGCGGACGCGGCCCGGTCCGACGCCCGGCCCGAAGGGCGTACGAGCGCCAGCACCAGTACCCCGCCGACGGCCGCCGCGAGGGCCGCCAGCAGGAAGACGCGGTCGAGTCCGGCGGCGAACGCCTGGTGCACCAGGTGGCGGGCGGCGTCGCGGTGCGCCGGAGGCGACGCCTCCAGCAGGTGCCCCGCCTGGCCCGCGGCCAGCGCGGCGGCACCCCGGTCAGGGTCTGGCACCGTGCCGGGCCCGGCGAGCGCGGTGGCCGTCCGGCTGGTGAAGACCGCGCCGAGGACCGCGATGGCCAGGGTCATGCCGAGCTGGCGGAAGGTGTTGACCGCGCCGCCCGCCATGCCAGCCCGTCGCGGCGGCACGGTGGAGGTGGCTGCCGAGACCAGCACGGGCGTGGCCAGGCCCACGCCGACACCCGTGACCACCAGGCCGCCCGTCAGGGACGCCCAGCCCGCGTCGGCCGACATCCCCGCACGCAGCAGCAGCATCCCCGCCGCGACGCACAGCAGGCCCAGGCCGATCGGCAGTCGCGGCGCGAGCCGCTGGATGTGCCGCCCCGACACGGCGGCGACGAGGAACGAGGCCCCGGCCAGCGGGGTCAGGGCGAGGCCCGCCGCGACAGGGGTGAGGTCCAGTACGGACTGGAGCCACAGCGAGACGAGCACCAGGCAGCCGAACGCGCCGCCCTGGAGCAGCAGCGCCCCCGCCATCAGCCCGGCGAACGACGGGCGGCGCAGCAGCGCCAGATCCAGCATCGGCGTACCGCCGCGCCGCGCCGTGCGGTGCTCGACGACGGCGAACACCGCGAGCGCCAGTGCGCTGACGGCGAAGGCGCCCAGCGTGAGGGAAGAGGACCAGCCCGCTTCCCCGCCGCGGATGAGCCCATAGGTGAGCGCACCGGCGGCGACGGTGAAGGCCGCCGCGCCCGGCACGTCGATACGGGCCGGTGCGCCCGCGCCGTCCGCGCTGCCCGCACCGGGTACGCCCGCAGGCCGGTCCGCTCGGATGACCCGCAGCGTCATCGCGATGGCGACGGCGGCGATCGGCAGGTTGACCCAGAAGATCGCGGGCCAGCTCAGATGCTCGGTGAGCAGCCCCCCGAGCAGGGGGCCCGCCGCCGCTGCGGCGCCGTTGGCCGCGCCCCACACGCCGAACGCGGTCCCCCGGTCCCTGCCCTGGTAGGAGGAGAGCAGCAGCGCGGGCGCCGTGGCGAACATGGCGGCGCCCCCGACGCCCTGCATCACGCGTGCGGCGATCAGCACCTCTGCTGAGGGCGCGAGACCGCACACGGCGGAGGCCAGCGCGAACAGGCCCAGTCCGTAGACGTAGAGCCGCCGGTGCCCGAACCGGTCGGCCAGGGAGCCGGAGGCCAGGAGCAGCGCTGCGAGGGCGAGGGTGTAGCCGTTGATCACCCATTGCAGCGAGGTGAAGGACGCGTCGAGGTCGTCGGCCATGCGGGGCAGTGCCACGTTCACGATGGTCACGTCGACCAGCAGGATGAAGGCGCCCAGGCAGACCGCCAGCAGGGGCCACCACTTGCGCATATCGGGTTCTCCGTTCGAGTCGGGCGCGCTGTCCGGGACCGGGCTCTTGCGGGACCGGTGCGGCGGACGTGGTGCGCCCTGGTGTGTTTTCTCCGGCGAGTGTGAGCAGTCGGCAGGCGTTTCGCTGAGCCAGAAGGGGTCTCGTGCGCGGATCCGACAGAATCGGGTTCATGAAGACGTATCTCGACACCGGTACCGGTCACCCCGTGGTCCGTGGGCTGTCCGACGAGGACACCGCGCTCGCGCACGCGCTCCAGATCAACGGCCGCGCCTCGTTCCGGGAGATCGCCGAGGCCCTCGGCGTGTCCGACCAGACCGCGGCGCGCCGCTGGGCGCGGCTGCGTTCCGCCGGGAAGCTGCGGGTCCTGGGCCTGACCGACCCGCTGCGGCTGGGCGACGCGCTGTGGGTCGTCCGCGTGCGGTGCGCGCCCGACGCGGCGCTCTCCATCGGGGCGGCGATGGCGCGGCGTACGGACACGACGTGGGTCAACCTCAGCTCGGGCGGTACGGAGATCAACTGCTCGGTGCGGACCCGCGGCCCTGGCCTGGAGGAGACCCTGCTGCTGGAGAAGCTGCCCCGTACGCCCCAGGTCGTCGACGTGTCGGCGCACTGCCTGCTGCACGTCTACTTCGGCCAGGACCTGAGCCCGCTCACCAAGCGCGGGCCGCTGACGCCCGAGCAGGTCGCGCTGCTCGCCTTCCCGGAGACGCCCGAACGGGTGGCGGAGGCCGCGTCACCCGTGGTGCTGGACGACGGCGACCGGCAGCTGCTCGACCTGCTGGCGCGCGACGGGAGGGCGGCCCCCGGCGAACTGGCCGCCGCGACGGGCCTGTCGCCGTCGACGGTGCGCCGCCGTATCGCGGAACTCAGGACGAGCGGCGTCCTCTACTTCGACGTCGAGTACCACCCGGACGTCCTGCACCGGGACTTCCGGGCCGTGCTGTGGCTGGAGATCGACCCCGCTCGCCTCGCCGAAGCGGGCGCCGCGCTCGCCGCGCACCCCGAGGTGGCCTTCGCCGCCGCCGTGACGGGCACGGCCAATCTCTTCGCGAGCGTCGACGTCCCGAGCGCGCCGCTCTTCTACCGCTATCTCACCGAGTCGGTGGCGAAGCTGCCCGGACTGCGCCACACGGCGACCGCGCCCATCCACCGCACCCTGAAGGGGCCGGGGCCCTACCTCCGGGCCAGGGCGTGAGGGGCCGCCTTACCGCGCCACCACCGCCCCGCGATCACCGTGCCTACCGTGCTGGTGCGACGCGGCTACCCCGCTGGTTCCCTCCGCCGTGCCCGCCGGACCCACCGTCCGCTGGATGCGGGGGCGCGCGGGCCCGGCCTACGGTCCTCTCGAACCGGCCCGGCTCAGCGGGCCCTTCCTCGCGGTACCGGCCGGGGGCGGGCCCGTCGGGCGCCAGCGAGGGACCAGCGAGGGACCAGCGAAGGAGACGTCATGCGTCCGTCCGCGAAGCGCGCCACCGCGCGCAGACCCCGGCAGTCCGGCGAGGACCACGACGGGCGGCTCGCGCCCCGTCGCCGCAACCGCCGTCGCCGCCCGCTGACCGTCCGCGCCTGGTCCGCCGCCGTCGCGCTCGCCGTCGGGCTGGTCCTCGCCGGGCTGCCGGGGCAGCAGGCGAGCGCCGAAGCCGCCGCGCTCCCGCCGCTGCCAGCGCCCGACTCGCACGGTCTCGACCTGCTGTCCTGGTCCGAGGTGCCGGGCCACCAAGGGCGCCTCGGCGAGGCCACCTTCCGCACCGACGCCGTCTACCGGGCGGCCGGTCCGGGGCAGCCCTCCATCGACCCCGTGCGCAAGCCCGTGAAGGCCCGCGTCCTCCTCCCCGTCGGCTACGACCCGGCCGGGGACTACCCCGTGCTGTATCTGCTGCACGGCGGCGCGGCCGACGTCGGGCAGTGGTCCGAGCCGGGCGGCGGCGACATCGCCGAGACGCTCAGGGGCACGGCGTTCCAGGGCATCGTCGTGATGCCCGAGGGTGGCAGGGCGGGCTGGTACAGCGACTGGAAGGGGCACACCGACGGCAACTTCGCGCCCCAGTGGGAGACCTTCCACATCCGTCAGCTCCTGCCGTGGATCGACGCCAACTTCGGGACCAGGGAGGGGCGTTCGGGCCGTGCCATCGCCGGTGCCTCCATGGGCGGGCTGGGCGCGCTGAAGTACGGCGCGACGTACAGCGACCTGTTCTCCGCGATCGGCTCCTTCTCCGGCGGCACCGACATACGCCCCGCCGACGCGCAGCGGATCGTCAACGACTCCATGTGGGTCTACGGCGCCTCGTTCGCGACGACGGGCCTGCTCGACGGCACCTACCGCGTCACCGGCGGCACGGCCTACCGCATGTCCACCGTGTTCGGGCCCCCGTCGGACTGGGCGGCCTTCAACCCCGTACAGGTGGCGGGCAGCGCCGCCTCGTACCGCGCGTACGACGGCAGGCTCGCGCTCTACGCGGGCACGGGCGAGACGGACGTGTACGGCTGGAACCAGGCACTGCACCAGCCGCTCCTCGACCGCGGCGTCACCCACCGCTACTGCACGGGCTCCGGCGGCCACGACATGCAGCTGTGGGTCCAGGACCTGCGCAATTTCGTCGACTACGTCTACGGCTCAGCGGCCCGCGCCTGCCCCGACGACTGGGCCCCGCCCGCGCGCTGACCCCTGGTCGGCGATCCCGGCCACCATTCCCCGGTCGTCGGCATTCCCTTGTGGTGGAACACGTTCTACGGTGTGCGCCGCCGGAAGCGGTGGACGCGACGCCGGAGCGGTCACCGCCCTCAGCCGTCGAAGGGCAGGGTCACCGTGCACCTCGAATACACGCCGGAGCAGCAGCGGCTGCGCACCGAACTGCGCGGCTACTTCGCCGGGCTCGTGCCCGACAACGCCTACGCCCGCTACGACGATCCCGCGGCGCAGAAGCGCTACTACCGCGAGACCGTGCGCCGTCTCGGGAGCGACGGCTGGCTGGGCGTGGGCTGGCCCACCGAGTACGGCGGCCGGGGGATGAGCGCCATCGAGCAGTTCATCTTCTTCGACGAGGCGGCCCAGGCGGGCGTCCCGCTCCCGCTGATGGCGCTCAACACGGTCGGGCCCACGATCATGCAGTTCGGCACGGAGGAGCAGAAGGCGTACTTCCTGCCCCGCGTGCTCTCCGGCGAGATCGACTTCGCCATCGGCTACAGCGAGCCCGACGCGGGCACCGACCTGGCCGCGCTGAAGACACGCGCCGTGCGTGACGGGGACGAGTACGTCGTCAACGGGCAGAAGATCTGGACCACCAACGGCGACACCGCCGACTGGGTCTGGCTCGCCGTCCGCACCGATCCGGAGGCCAAGCCGCACAAGGGCATCACCCTGCTCCTCGTGCCGACGTCCGACCCCGGCTACTCCTGCACCCTCATCAACACCCTCGCCTCCCACGACACGACGGCCAGCTACTACGAGAACGTCCGCGTCCCCGTCACCCGGCGCGTCGGCGAGGAGAACGCGGGCTGGCGCCTCATCACCACGCAGCTCAACCACGAACGGGTGACGCTGGCGGCCCACGGCACCATGGCGATCCGCGCCTTCCACGACGTGCGGCGCTGGGCGGCGGAGACGAAGCTGAGCGACGGGCGCCGCGTCGTCGACCTCGGCTGGGTGCGCTCCCTGCTCGCCCGCACACACACCAGGCTCGACGCCATGAAGCTGCTCAACTGGCAGATGGTCGACGCCCTCGACAAGGGCACCCTGACCCCGCAGGACGCCTCGGCCGTCAAGGTCTACGGCTCCGAGGCCCGCCGAGACGCCTACGCCTGGCTGATGGAGATCGCCGCGGCGGCCGGTCCCCTGAAGGAGGGCTCGGCGGGCGCGGTGCTCAGGGGTGAGCTGGAGCGCGGCTACCGCAGCGCCGTGATCTTCACCTTCGGCGGCGGCAACAACGAGATCCAGCGCGAGATCATCTCCTGGATCGGCCTGGGAATGCCCCGGGTCCGGCGCTGAGCGCGCCCGCGCCTCCCGTCCGTATCGCGCCATACGCCGTCATCCGTCGCACGGTGCCGACTTCCGGCATACACATGGCGGATCGCGGCAGCCATACTGGGCGGGCAGGGGGAGGGCCGCACTGACGACGGGGGCGACATCAGGCGATGGCGGAATCCACGCTCATCCACGGCCGTTACCGGCTGCTCGAACTCATCGGGCGCGGGGGCATGGGCGAAGTGTGGCGGGCGCGCGACGAGTCACTGGGCCGGCGGGTGGCCGTCAAGTGCCTCAAGCCCACGGGGAACCAGAACGACCGCTCGTTCATGCGCGTGCTGCGCGAGCGCTTCCGGCGCGAGGCGCGGGTCGCCGCTTCGCTCCAGCACCGGGGCGTGACCGTCGTGCACGACTTCGGCGAGCACGAGGGGCTGCTCTATCTCGTCATGGAGCTGCTCGACGGGCGCAATCTCAGCCAGTTGCTGGACGAGAACAATCGGCAGCCGCTGCCCGTGCCCGATGTCGTGGACATCGCGGGCCAGGTGGCGGCGGCCCTCGCGTACACCCACGACCAGGGCATCGTCCACCGTGATCTGAAGCCCGCCAACGTGATGCGCACCGGCGACGGCACGGTCAAGATCTGCGACTTCGGCATCGCGCGCCTCGCGCACGACATCGGCTTCACGGCCAAGCTCACCGGCGGCGGCATCGCCATGGGCACGCCGCACTACATGTCGCCCGAGCAGATCGCGGGCAACGCCGTGGACCACCGCAGCGACCTCTACTCACTGGGCTGCGTGCTGTACGAACTGACCACAGGCGTGCCCCCCTTCGACCACGGCGACGCCTGGGCGGTCCTCGTCGGCCACCGCGACACCGTGCCCGATCCGCCCAGCAGCCACAGGCCGGAGGTGCCGCAGCCGCTGGAGCGGGTCATCCTGGGGCTGCTCGCCAAGGAACCCGAGGAGCGGCCTTCGAGCGCGGCACACCTGTGGGGCGCGCTGGAGGCCGTACGCAGGGCGGGCGAGCCCGGCGGGGCGGCGGGGAACGAGGGCTCCGGTGGCTCCGGTGGCTCCGGCGTCGCGGGCGCGCCCGGCACGTCGTCCGGCGTCGGCGCACGGCCGCCTTCGCGCAGGGCGCCCCAGCGGCTGCCCTCCTGGACGCAGGGCATGGGCGAGGGCGCGGGCGCGACGGCCACCGGACCGTGGTCTGTGCGCATGGCCACGCCGCCCGAGCCGCAGGCCGCGCTCACCGGCCGGTGGAGCGGTGTGACGGGGCCGACCCAGCCGCCCCTCGTCGTCCACCCCGGCCAGCACGGTGAGCCCGGCCAGCCCGGTCAGCCTCCGGCCGGGGACCCATGGGGAAGCGGCGCCGCGCACGAGGCGGGGAAGCCGGAGACCGACGAGGCAGGGGAGCGCCCGACGCCCTCGCCCGAACTGCTCGCCGTCCTCGCCAGCCGCCACAACGCAGGGCTGAGCCTCGGCCGCCTCGGCCGCTGGGAGGAGGCGGGCGAGGTGCACCGCGCGGTCGCCGCCGAACGCGAACGCGCGCTGGGCCCCGACCACCCGGACACCCTCGCCAGCCGCTACGAGGTCGGCTTCACCCTCTGCCGCCTCGGACAGCACGCGGCGGCGCTGACCGAGTACGAGCGGGTCGCCGCTGGCCGCGAGCGGGCCCTGGGCGCCGAGCACCCCGACACCCTCGCCGCGCGCCAGGAGTCGGCCTACGTACTGGGCCGGCTGGGGCGGCACCTGGAGGCGCACCAGGTGTACGCGGCGGTGCTGGCCGTCCGCGAGCGCACGATGGGACGGGACCACCCGGACACCCTGCGCTGCCGCCACAACCTCGCCTTCAACCTCAGCCGCCTCGGCAGGCTGGAGGACTCCTACCGCATGGCCCGCGAGGTCGCCGAGGCCCGGGTCCGCGTCCTGGGCGCCGAGCACCCGGACACGCTGGTCACCCGCTACGAGGTCGCGTACGCGCTGGGACGGCTGGGCCGCTGGGAAGAGGCCCTGGACATCTACCGCGACGTCGCCGCGATCCGCTCCCGCGTCCTGGGCCCGGACCACCCGGACACGCTCGCCGCGCGCTACGAGAGCGGCGTGGGCCTGGGCAAGCTCGGGCGCTCGGCCGAGGCGCTGGAGGTGTACCGCGATCTGGTGTCCGCACGCGCCAGGGCCCAGGGCCCCACGGACCCGGAGACCTTGCGCGCACGGCACGGCCTGGGCGTCAACCTCGGGCGGCTGGGCCGCTGGGAGGAAGCGCTGGCCACCTCGCGCGAGGTCTGCGCGATGAGGGAACGCGTCCTCGGGCGCGACCACCCCGACACGCTCGTCAGCCGCCGCGAGATCGCCGTCGGCCTGGGCTGGCTCGGGCGCTGGGCCGAGGCGCTCGAGGCGTACCGGCAGGTGGCGTCGGCGCGTGAACGGGTGCTGGGCGGCGAGCATCCGGACGCGCTCGCCAGCAGGATCGACGAGGCCCACTGCCTCGAACAGCTCGGCCGCGCGGGCGAGGCGGTCGCCCTCTACCGCCGCGTCGCGACGCGCCGCGGGTAGGCCGCCGCGGGTAGGCCGTCTTCCAGGTACCCGGCACGGGCGCGGGGCGGTGTGCAGGGGGTTTGTGCAGGCGGTTGCACCTTCCGTAGCGGCATGTGGTCCCGTTGACCCACGTCCCGGTCCGTTGCGGAAAGGTCCCCGCTCATGCATCCGTCCTTCGTGCCACCCCGTCAGGTCAAGATCGGTGACGCGGCGGCCTTCGCCGGCAGCACGCCACGGGCGATTCGCCATTACCACGAGATCGGCCTGCTCCCCGAGCCCGAGCGGGGCGGCGACGACCGCCGCCGCTACGGGTACGAGGACATGATCCGCCTGCTGTGGATCCGCAAGATGGCCGACGCCGGGATCGCCCTGGACGACATCCGTGACGCCTTCACCACCGGCACCGCTTCCGCCGGTGCGGACAGCGGAGACGGCATCGCGGACATCCTGGAGCGGCTGGAGGAAACCCTCGCCGAGCAGGAGGCGGAACTGCGGCGGCAGCGGACCGCCGTGCGGCGGATGCGCACCGAAGGCAGCCGGATGGGCCTGCTCTCCGACGTCGTCACCGAACGCCTCAAGAGCCTGCCCGAGGGCTCCCTGCGGCAGGCGGACCTGGACAGTCTGCTGGTCACCGAGCGGATCTTCGGCCCGCTCGGCGCGGCCGTCCAGGCCACCCGCTTCGTCGCCCTGGCCACGCATCCCGCTCTGCGCGAGGAATCCGACCGCGTCGATGAGGCCGAGGAGGCACTCGACGACAGCGTCGCCGTCGACGACCCGCGGGTGGCTCAAGTGGCCGCCGAGCGGCACGCCTTCGAGAGCGCGCTACAGGCCGTCATCGAGGAGTCCGGCCTGGACGAGGACGACGATGCGCTCTTCGACGCCTGGGACACTTCGCACCCTGCCGCCGACGCCGACGCCGACGCCGACGCCGACGACGGCGAGGGCGAGGGCGAGGGCGAGGCCGGCCCCGGCTCCGGCCCCGGCAGGCGGGAGGCCGACTCCATGAGCGTGGTCGAAGCCGTCGGCAAGATGCCCTACGACTTCTCCGCGGCCCGCCTGCGCTGTCTGGAACTGGCCGTAGAGCTGTCCGCCCAGGACTCACCCGCCACCGGGAACACAGCCTGACGGTCGCAACCGTCCAGGGAACGCCCGTGACGGGGGCGTACCGCCACACGGGGGGAGTGGCGCGCCCGGTGGCGTGGGGGCGGCGCCTGCGGTCTGGGCCGGACCCGCGGGGCCGTGTTAGCAAGGGTCATGCCACACCGTGCCTCGTACGACACCGTCATCGTCGGCGGCGGACACAACGGCCTCGTCGCCGCCGCCTACCTCGCTCGCGCGAGGCGCCGCGTCCTCGTCCTCGAACGGCTGGCGCACACCGGGGGCGCCGCCGTCTCCACGCGGCCCTTCGCCGGGGTCGAGGCCAGGCTGTCGCGCTACTCGTACCTCGTCAGCCTGCTGCCACGGCGGATCACCGAGGATCTCGGGCTGCGGTTCGCCGTGCGCGGGCGCGGGGTGTCCTCGTACACGCCGACCGTGCGCGACGGGCGCCCGACCGGGCTGCTGGTGGGCGGTGAGGGGGGCCGGGCCGAGGCGCGTACTCGGGAGTCCTTCGCGCGGCTGACCGGCGGGGACCGGGAGTTCGAGGCGTGGCAGCGGTTCTACGCGCGCGCTCGGCACGTCGCCGAACGCGTCTTCCCCACCCTCACCGAGCCCCTTCCCACGCGGGCCGAACTGCGGGCGCGCGTGGACGACGACGCCGCGTGGCGGGCGCTGTTCGCGCGCCCGCTCGGGGAGACGATCGAGGAGCACTTCGCCGACGACCTCGTACGGGGCGTCGTGCTCACCGACGCCCTGATCGGCACCTTCAGCCACGCACACGACCCGTCGCTCCTCCAGAACCGCTGCTTCCTCTACCACGTGATCGGCGGCGGCACCGGCGACTGGGACGTACCGGTGGGCGGCATGGGCGCGCTCACCGACGCGCTCGCGGACGCGGCACGCGCGGCGGGCGCCGAGATCGCCACCGGGCACCAGGCGCACCGCGTCGAGACGGACGGCCGCACGGCGCAGGTGCACTTCCGCACCGCAGACCGCGAGGGCATGGTGCCGGCGCGGGACGTGCTGGTGAACGCCTCGCCGCAGGCCCTCGCCGCGCTCCTCGACGAGGACGGCCCGGCACCGGCCGAGGGCTCCCAGCTCAAGGTGAACATGCTGCTGCGCCGGCTGCCCAGGCTGAAGGACCCCGAAGTGACGGCCGACGAGGCGTTCGCGGGCACGTTCCATGTGGCCGAGGGCTACGGGGAGCTGGAGACGGCGTACCGGCAGGCGTACGACGGCGGACTGCCCCGCACCCCGCCGTCCGAGCTGTACTGCCACTCCCTCACCGACCCCTCGATCCTCGGTACCGAGCTGGCCGGGCAGGGGTATCAGACGCTGACGCTGTTCGGGCTGCTCGCCCCGGAGCGCGGGTTCACAGGGCGCGACGGGGGACGGGGCGGGGTCCGCGACAGCGCGGCGGTCCGCGACGAGTACCTCGCCGCCACCCTCGCGCAGCTCGACACGCATCTCGCCGAGCCGATCGCCGACTGCCTGGCCGAGGACGCCGACGGCAGACCATGCGTCGAGGCGAAGACCCCGCACGACCTGGAGCGCGAGCTGCGCCTGCCCGGCGGGCACATCTTCCACGGCGACCTGTCCTTCCCGTATCTGGAGGACGCGGGCCCGGCGTACGGCGAGGACCAGGGCCGGGGCCGGGGCGACGCGGGCCCTTCCCCCGAGGCGCGGCGCTGGGGCGTGGCGACGGACCACCCGAACGTGCTGCTGTGCGGCGCCGGCGCTGTGCGCGGCGGGGGAGTGAGCGGCGTACCGGGCCACAACGCCGCCATGGCGGTGCTGGAGAGGGACGCGCGGCACGCGAGGGACGTCGTGTGACGGTGACGGCGGTGGCTCCGGGAACGTCCCCGGGAAACGTTCCCCGGGAAAACTGACGCTGCATCAGAAAATCTCTTCCCTCGTACGCCCCTCTGCGGCATCCTGCGCCCATGCAGACGGAGTTGAGCAGGAAGCTGGGTGTCGAGCACGCCGTCTTCGGCTTCACGCCGTTCCCCGCCGTCGCCGCCGCGATCACCAGGGCCGGCGGGTTCGGCGTGCTCGGGGCGGTGCGCTACGCCGCAGGGGACGAGCTGAAACGCGATCTGGACTGGGTGCAGGCGCACACCGACGGGCTGCCCTACGGGCTCGACGTCGTCATGCCCCACAAGAAGGTCGAGGGGGTGACGGAGGCCGAGGTCGAGGCGATGATCCCGGAGGGGCACCGCCAGTATGTACGCGACCTCCTCGCCCGCCACGAGGTCCCCGAGCTGCCCGAGGGGGAGAAGGGCGGCTGGCGCATCACGGGCTGGATGGAGAGCGTCGCCCGCACACAGCTCGACGTCGCCTTCGACTACCCCGTCAAGCTGCTCGCCAACGCGCTCGGCTCCCCGCCACCGGATGTCGTCGAGCGCGCACACGGCCGCGGCATCCCCGTCGCCGCGCTCGCGGGCAGCGCACGGCACGCGCAGCGGCACAAGGAGGCGGGCATCGACATCGTGGTCGCGCAGGGCTACGAGGCGGGCGGCCACACGGGAGAGATCGCCTCCATGGTGCTGACCCCCGAGGTGGTCCGCGCGGTGGACCCGCTGCCCGTCCTCGCCGCCGGCGGCATCGGCAGCGGCGAGCAGATCGCCGCCGCGCTGGCCCTCGGCGCGCAGGGCGCCTGGCTCGGCTCGGTCTGGCTCACCACACACGAGGCCGAGATGCACTCGCGCAGGCTCACCGAGAAGCTGCTGGCGGCGGGCTCCGGCGACACCGTGCGCTCCCGCGCGCTGACGGGGAAGCCCGCGCGGCAGTTGCGCACCGAGTGGACCGACGCCTGGGACGGCCCGGAGGGCCCGGGGACGCTGCCGATGCCGCTCCAGGGGCTGCTGGTGGCCGAGGCCAACTCCCGTATCCAGCACCACGAGACCGAGGCACTGCTCGGCACGCCCGTGGGCCAGATCGTCGGCTCCATGAACTCCGAGCGCAGCGTCCAGGCCGTCTTCGACGACCTCACGCGCGGCTTCGAGCGCGCCATCGACCGGCTCGACCGCATCGCCGGACGCGCCTGACCCGAGGCCGCCTGATCCGTCACCAGTCCGCAGAGCCCGAGGAGGTTCCCCGCCATGTCACAGCCGCCGAACGGCTTCTGGGCCCAGGCAGCGCAGGATCCCGGGCGCGTCGTGCTCGTCGCGCCCGACGGGGAGGAGTGGAGCGCAGAGGGCCTGCACGCCGACTGCAACCGCCTGGTCGGCGGGCTGCGCGCGGCGGGCCTGAAACCGGGCGACGCGTTCGCGGTCGTGCTGCCCAACGGGGTGGAGTTCCTCACCGCCTATCTGGCCGCCTCCCAGGCGGGCTTCTACATGGTGCCCGTCAACCACCACCTCGTCGCCCCCGAGATCGCCTGGATCGTGGCGGACTCGGGCGCCAAGGTGCTGATAGCGCACGAGCGGTTCGCGGAGGCCGCGGCTGCCGCGGCCGACGAGGCCGGGCTGCCGCCGTCGGGCCGCTTCGGCGTCGCGGAGAGCGCCGGTTCCGGCTCCGGGTCCGGATCCGCCGCGCCCGCCGGGTTCAGGCCGTACGCCGAACTCCTGAAGGGCCAGCCGTCCGAGCCGCCCCGGGACCGCACCAGCGGCTGGGTCATGAACTACACCTCGGGCACGACGGGCCGCCCGCGCGGCATCCGCCGCCCGCTGTCCGGCAAGGAACCGGAGGAGACCTACCTCGGCGGCTTCCTCGGCATCTTCGGCATCAAGCCCTTCGACGACAACGTGCACCTCGTCTGCTCGCCGCTCTACCACACGGCCGTGCTCCAGTTCGCGGGCGCGGCCCTGCACATCGGCCACCGTCTCGTGGTGATGGACAAGTGGCAGCCCGAGGAGATGCTCCGCCTCATCGACGCGCACCGCTGCACGCACACGCACATGGTCCCCACCCAGTTCCACCGCCTCCTCGCGCTCCCCGAGGAGACGCGGGCCGCCTACGACGTCTCCTCCATGCGGCACGCCATCCACGGTGCGGCGCCCTGCCCCGACCACGTCAAGCGGGCGATGATCGAGTGGTGGGGGCACTGCGTCGAGGAGTACTACGCGGCCAGCGAGGGCGGCGGCGCCTTCGCGACGGCCGAGGACTGGCTGAAGAAGCCCGGCACCGTGGGCCGCCCCTGGCCCATCAGCGAGCTGGCCGTCTTCGACGACGAGGGCAACCGGCTCCCGCCCGGCGAACTGGGTACCGTCTACATGAAGATGAGCACCGGCGGCTTCTCGTACCACAAGGACGAGGGCAAGACGCGGAAGAACCGGATCGGGGACTTCTTCACCGTCGGGGACCTCGGCTTCCTCGATGAGGACGGCTATCTCTTCCTCCGCGACCGCAAGATCGACATGATCATCTCGGGCGGCGTGAACATCTACCCCGCCGAGATCGAGGGCGAGCTGCTGACGCACCCCGCCGTCGCCGACGCGGCGGCCTTCGGCATCCCGCACGACGACTGGGGCGAGGAGGTCAAGGCGGTCGTCGAGCCCGCGCCGGGCCACGAGGCGGGGCCCGCACTGGAACGCGCCGTCCTGGACCACTGCGCCGAGCGCCTGGCGGGCTACAAGCGCCCGAAGTCCGTCGACTTCGTCACCGAGATGCCGCGCGACCCCAACGGCAAGCTCTACAAGCGGCGGCTGCGCGCCCCGTACTGGGAGGGCAGGGAACGCTCGCTGTGACGGCCCGTACGGGGGATGCGGGGAAGAGGTCCCGTGCGGCTTCTTCCCCCGCCCGCCGCCCGGGTCCAAGATGATCCACCGATCGGAGTCGTCACAGAGCGCGTGACCGCGTGACCGCGTGATCGGCGTCATCAGCGCAGAGGGAGAGGTCCCCCATGGCCGGACTCTGGAGCGGACAGGGCGTACTGCGCCGTAAACCCATCGAGCACATCGAGGAGTCCGAGGGCGGCTCGGGCGAACAGCTCACCCGCGTGCTCGGCCTCTGGCACCTGACCGCCATCGGCGTCGGCGGCATCATCGGCGCGGGCATCTTCACCCTCGCGGGCACCGTCGCCAACGGCAAGGCGGGCCCGGCCGTCCTGGTCTCCTTCCTCATCGCGGGCATCGCCAGCGCGGCGGCGGCCCTGTCCTACGCGGAGTTCGCCGGGCTCATCCCGAAGGCGGGCTCGGCCTACACGTACGGCTACGCGGTGCTCGGCGAGATCGGCGGCTGGTTCATTGGCTGGGACCTGCTGCTGGAGTACACGGCGATCGTGGCCGTCGTCGCCATCGGGATCTCCGGCTACTTCGCGTTCCTCGTCGACTCGGCCGGCGCCGAGCTGCCCGCCTGGATGCTCGGCGCCCCCGGCACGGGCGAAGGACACCGGGTGGACCTGTTCGCGGCCGTGCTGTGTCTGCTGATCGCGTTCCTGCTGACGCGTGGCATCAAGAGCGCCGCGCGCTTCGAGACCGTCGTGGTCGCCCTGAAGGTCCTGGTCGTCCTGCTGGTCATCGTCGTCGGCTTCTTCCACGTCAGGACCGCGAACTGGGAGCCGTTCTTCCCGTACGGCGTCGGCGGCGCGTTCACGGGAGCCGCCACCGTCTTCTTCGCCGTCTTCGGCTACGACGCGATGAGCACGGCGGCCGAGGAGTCCCGCGACTCGCAGCGCCACATGCCCAAGGCCATCGTCTACTCGCTGGCCATCTCGATGGTGCTGTACGTGCTGGCCTGCCTGGTCCTCACCGGCATGCAGCACTACACCGACATCGACAAGGAGAGCGGCTTCGCCACGGCCTTCAAGTCCATCGGCATGAGCGGCATCGCCGACGTCATCGCCGTCGGCGCCATCATCGGCATCCTCACCGTGATGTTCACCTTCATGCTGGGGGTCACCCGCGTGTGGTTCGCGATGAGCCGCGACGGGCTGCTGCCGAAGTGGTTCGCGAAGACCCACCCCACCCGGCGGGTGCCCACCCGCGTCACCTGGATCGTCGGCGTCGGCTCGGCCCTCATCGCGGGCTTCCTGCCGATCGAGGAGGCGGCCGAACTCACCAACATCGGCATCCTGCTGGCCTTCGTCGTGGTCTGCGTCGCCGTCATCGTGCTGCGCTACCGCCGCCCGGACCTGCCCCGCACCTTCCGCTGCCCCGGCATGCCCGTCGTGCCCGCGCTCGGCGTCGTCTTCTCTCTCTGGCTGACGACGTTCCTGGCGTGGCAGACGTGGGTACGCTTCGCGATCTGGTTCGCGCTCGGACTCGTCGTGTACTTCGCGTACTCCTACCGGCGTTCCGAGCTGGCCAGAGGCCCGGTGGAGTCGAAACACGGAGAGTAGTGTCGCCCACATGACTGATGAAGTACGCACCGTACGTGCGAACGGCATCCAGCTCGCCTACCGCTCCTGGGGCGTGGGCACGGGAGAGGGCAGCCCGGTCGTGCTGCTGCACTGTCTGGGCGAGGACGGCGAGGACTGGCGCGGCCCCCTCGTTGCCCAGCTCGCCGCCTCCCACCCCCTCTACGCCCTGGACCTGCGCGGCCACGGCCGCAGCGAATGGCCGGGCGAGTACGGTCTGGAACAGGTACGGGACGACGTGCTGGGCTTCCTCGACGCGCTCGCCCTGGAGCGCGTCGTTCTCATAGGGCACTCCTACGGCTCGGTCGTCGCCTACCTCCTCGCCCAGCACCACCCGGAACGCGTCGAACGCCTCGTACTGGAGGAGACCGGCGCGCTGCGGCGCCCCGACTCGCCGCTGGAGGTGCCCGAGGCGCCCGTGGGGGACGCGCGGTTCGACTGGGAGGTCAAGACCCAGTTCGTACGGCAGCGCAACGCGCCCGACCCGGCCTGGTGGGAGCGGCTCGACGCGATCACCGCGCCCACCCTGCTGATCGGCGGCGGCCCGAGCAGCCATCTGCCCCAGGAGGACCTGGTGGCGATGGCCGAGCGCATCCCCGACGCCCGGCTCGTCACGATCGAGGACGGCGGACACCTCGTGCACGAGGACCGCCCGAAGGAGTTCACCTCGGCCGTGCTCACGTTCCTCACGGAGACGGACGGGGCTACGGGCACGGGCGCGGGTGGCTCCTAGCCCTGTGGCTGCCGCAGCCCGGCGATGAGGAGGGCGACCAGGCGACGGGCGTCGTAGCGGGAGTCGCCCTCCGCGCCGATGCACAGGTTCCCGACGCCGCGCATCAACTCGTAGGCCCCCAGGTCGGAGTGGACCTCACCGGCCCCGGCCGCCGCTTCGAGCAGCTCGGAGCAGACGGGCACGAGGCGGTCGAGGAACGAGGAGTGCAGCGTCTCGAAGCCGGGGCTGTCGGACTGGAGCACGGCGGCGAGCCCGTGCTTGGTGACCAGGAAGTCCACGAAGAGGTCGATCCAGCGGGCCAGCGCGGCGTGCGGGGTCGCGCTGGTCTCCAGCAGCCGCGGCCCGGCCTCGGCGCAGGCGTCGATCTGGTGCTGGTAGACGGCGGTGATGAGATCGGCGCGGGTGGGGAAGTGCCGGTAGATCGTGCCCACCCCGACACCCGCCTTGGCCGCGATGTCGCGCACCGGCGCCTCGACGCCCGACGCGACGAAGACGGCGGCAGCCGCGTCGAGCAGCGACTCCTCGTTGCGCCGGGCGTCAGCCCGCTTGGGGCGGGCCGCCTGCCCCGTGCCCTCGTCGCCGTCCTTCACCACGCTGCTCCCTTCGCGCTCTCGCCCTGTCGCTCTGCCGTCCTGTGCCCCGCGTCCCCGCCGTGGCCTCAAGATACGTGACGCGCGCGGTGAGCCGTTCTCGCCGGAAGGCACTCCGAGGGTGCAGTCTTGTTGAAGAGCGAATCAATCTCGGAGGAGACGGAATGCCTGAGCCCACAGGAGCGGAGCTGGACGCCCTGCGTGTCCGCAGGGACGAGCTGCGGAACCGCTATCTGCTGGCGGAGGACCGGCGCCCGCGGACCACGGCGCGCGGGGTCCACCACGTCGCGTTCATCTGCCGGGACGTCGAGGAGACCATCCGCTTCTACCAGGAGCTGCTGGGCTTCCCGCTCGTCGAGATCGTGGAGAACCGCGACTACAGCGGCTCCAGCCATTTCTTCTTCGACATCGGGCACGGCAACCTGCTGGGGTTCTTCGACTTCCCAGGACACGACCACCCGCCCTTCGAGGAGACCGTCGGCGGCATCCAGCACCTGGCGCTCTCGGTGGACGACGCACAGCACGCGGCGGCCAGGAAGGCGCTCGACGAGGCGGGCATCGGCTACGCGGGCCCGGACCGGGGCGTGGAGGAGAGCCTGTATCTGCGCGACCCGAACGGCGTGCCGGTCGAGCTGTACCGCGAGGAACTCGGCGTCTTCAACGGGAACGTCATCGTCTGACCCGGCGCGGTCCGGGCGCCCCAGCACACGGGGCCCCGGACCCCTCGCCGGTTCAGGGCGTGGGGTCCACCAGCACGCAGCGGCTGCGGCTGTAGATCGTCGGCACGCACTTGTTGCAGTGGACGCACGCGGAACGGACCCCACCGTCACCCGCCCCGGCCCCCGTTCCCGCCCCCGTTCCCGCCTCCTCGCGCATACGGGACACCAGCCCCGGTTCCATGAGCAGCGCCCGCCCCATCGCGGCGAACTCGAACCCCTCGTCCATCGCGCGGGCCAGCGAGGCGCTTCCCGTGATGCCGCCGAGCAGGACGAGCGGCATGTCGAGCGTGGCGCGGAAGCGCCGGGCCAGCGGGAGCAGGTAGCAGTCCTCGTACGGGTAGGTACGCAGGAAGAACCGCCCCAGCAGCCGGACCCCGAGCCTGGCCGGAGGGGGAAAGACCGCGGCGAACTCCTTCACGGGCGCGTCCCCGCGGAAGAGGTACATGGGGTTGGCCAGCGAGCTGCCGGCGGTCAGCTCCAGCGCGTCCAGGCAGCCGTCGTCCTGGAGCAGCAGCGCCACCCGCAGCGCGTCCGCCACCTCCAGGCCGCCCCGCACCCCGTCCCGCATGTTCAGCTTCGCGGTCACCGCGATCCGCTCGCCGACCCGCTCCCGCACGGCCCGCGCGATCTGCCGGGCCAGCCGGGCGCGGTTCTCCAGCGGGCCGCCCCAGCGGTCGGCGCGCGAGTTGAGGCGGGGGCTGAGGAAGGCGCTGACCAGGTAGTTGTGGCCGAAGTGCAGCTCCACGGCGTCGAATCCGCACTCCGCGGCCAGCAGCGCGGCCTCGGCGTGCTGACGCGTCACGCGTGCGAGGTCCTCCTCCGTCGCGGCCCGCGTCGCACGCCCCGTGAGGGGGCTGATCCGGCGGGCGGGGGAGAGCGCGGGCAGGCGGTTGGAGCGCGCGTCGGCGACGGGGCCCGCGTGCCCGACCTGCGCGCAGACGGCGGCACCCTCGGCGTGCACGGCGTCGGCCAGCGCGCGCAGCCCTGGCGCGGCCTCGGGCCGCAGATGGATCTGCCGCCGCTCGGTACGGCCCTCAGGCGCGACGGCGCAGTAGGCGACGGTGGTCATCGCCGCGCCGCCAGCGGCGACGGCGCGGTGGAAGGCGATCAGCTCCTCGCTCACCAGGCCGCGCGGGGTACGTCCCTCGAACGTGGCCGCCTTCAGCACCCGGTTGCGCAGCGTCAGCGGCCCGAGCCGGGCGGGCGCGAAGGGGTCCGGCGCCTCCGGCGGGCCACCTGGCGCGCCGGGACCGTCACGCATCGTCGCGCGCCCTCTCCGCCACCGCCTTCGCCCACCGGTAGTCGGCCTTGCCGCTGGGGGAGCGCTGGATGTGGTCGCTGAGGACGACGGTGCGGGGGATCTTGTAACCCGCGAGATGCGCGCGGCAGTGCTCCCGCACCTCGTCCTCGGAGAGCCGGGGCGCGCCCTCGCGGATCTGGACCACGGCGGCGACGCGGCTGCCCCAGCGCTCGTCGGGAACGCCCGCGACCAGCGCGTCGTAGATGTCCGGGTGCGACTTGAGGGCCTGCTCGACCTCTTCCGGGTAGACCTTCTCGCCCCCGGTGTTGATGCACTGCGAGCCCCTGCCCAGGACGGTGACGATGCCGTCCTCGTCCACGGTGCCCATGTCGCCGAGCATCACCCAGCGCGCCCCGTCCGCCTCGAAGAACGTCTCGGCGGTCTTGACGGGGTCGTTGTAGTAGCCCAGCGGCACATGGCCGCGCAGCGCGATGCGGCCCTCACCGCCGGGCTCGACGGGCCGCAGCGTCGCGGGATCGACCACGGCCGTGCCGGAGTTGGTGGCGATGCGGAAGCCCTTCACGGGACCCGAGTCGGGGGTGGCGGTGCCGTTGAAGCCGGACTCGGAGGAGCCGAAGTTGTTGATGAGGACGGCGTGCGGGACGAGTTCGGCGAACTGCGCCCGTACCGTCTCCGAGAGCACGGCGCCCGAGCTGGAGACCGCCAGCAGCGAGGAGCAGTCGGTGCCCTTGAGCGGCCCGGCCAGCGCGTCGACGAGCGGCCTCAGCATGGCGTCCCCCACCAGCGAGACGGCGGTGACGTGCTCGCGCTCGACGGTGCGCAGGACCTCCTCGGGCACGAACTTCCGGTGGATGACGATCTTCTGCCCGTAGTTCAGGCCGATGAAGGTGGTGAGCGTGGACGTGCCGTGCATCAGCGGCGGGGTCGGGAAGAAGACCAGCCCCTCGCCGCCCGCCGCGACCCGCTCGGCCAGCTCCTCCGGCCTGGCGACCGGCTCGCCCGTGGGCGCGCCGCCGCCGAGCCCGGAGAAGAAGAGATCCTCTGAGCGCCACATCACGCCCTTGGGCATGCCGGTGGTGCCGCCGGTGTAGATGATGAGCTGGTCGTCGCCCGAGCGCGGCGGGAAGCCCCGGTCGGGTGAACCCGACGCCTCGGCCCGCTCGAAGGGCACGGGCTCGACGCGCGGTACGGGCGCCCCCGCGGCGGCCTCGCCCACCCGGATCAGATGCCGCAGCAGTGGCGCGCTGGGGAGCGCGGCGGCGACCCGCGCGGTGAACTCGCCGTCGAAGACGAGGGCCGTCAGGTCCGCGTCCCGGTAGAGGTAGGCCAGCTCCTCTTCGACGTAGCGGTAGTTGACGTTGACGGGGACCGCGCGGATCTTGAGGCAGGCCAGCACCGTCTGGACGTACTCGACGCCGTTGTAGAGGTGCAGGCCCACATGCTCGCCAGGGACGATGCCGCTGTCGGCGAGGTGGTGGGCGAGCCGGTTGGCCGCGGCGTCCAGTTCCGCGTAGCCGAGGCGGCGTTCGGCCCCGGTACCGGGGTGGTCCAGGTACACCAGCGCCTCGCGGTCCGGGACGGTGTCGACGACCGACTCGAACAGGTCGGCAAGGTTGTACTCCACGGCGCTCCTCCTGACCCGGCGTGTGTTCGCGCTGACTCGGTGTCGCGTGGCGGTCATCAGAGCACCGACGGCGGAAGACGGGAAGGGGCCCCGCAAGAAAATCTGACTGTCTGTCAGAAAACTCTTGAAGTCGGTCCCCCGCTACTGCAACCTGTTCCAGGTCTGGAACCGGCGGACCGGAAGGACACGGCCATGGGCGGCACCGAACATCTGAAGACCGAGCGCGTGGGAGCCACCCTCGTCCTCACCCTGAACCGTCCCGAGGCCAGGAACGCGCTGTCCCTGCCCATGCTCGTCGGCCTGTACGACGGCTGGCTGGAGGCCGACGCGGACGAGACCGTCCGCTCGCTGATCCTCACCGGCGCCGGCGCCTCCTTCTGCGCGGGCATGGACCTCAAGGCCCTCGCGGGCAAGGGCATGGCAGGCGGCGACGAGGACCCGTACCGCGACCGCCTCAACGCCGACCCCGACCTGCACTGGAAGGCGATGCTGCGCCACCACAGGCCGCGCAAGCCGCTGATCGCCGCCGTCGAGGGCCACTGCGTGGCGGGCGGCACCGAGATGCTCCAGGGCACCGACATCAGGGTCGCGGGGCAGAGCGCCACCTTCGGGCTCTTCGAGGTGCGCCGCGGCCTCTTCCCCATCGGCGGCTCGACCGTACGCCTCCAGCGCCAGATCCCCCGTACGCACGCGCTGGAGATGCTGCTCACGGGCCGCTCCTACAGCGCGGAGGAGGCGCGGTCCGTCGGGCTGATCGGGCACGTCGTCCCCGACGGCGAAGCCCTCGCGAAGGCGCTGGAGATCGCCGAGCAGATCAACGCCTGCGGGCCGCTTGCCGTGGAGGCCGTCAAGGCGTCGGTGTACGAGACGGCGGAGATGACCGAAGAAGAGGGCCTCGCCGCCGAACTGGAGCGCGGCTGGCCCGTCTTCTCCACCGCCGACGCGAAGGAGGGCGCCCGCGCCTTCGCGGAGAAGCGCCCGCCGGTCTACCGCCGGGAGTAGCCACCGGCGCGCGCGGACGCCCGCCCCGCACCCCTCCGCGAGAACCCGCACCCCTCCGCGAGAACCCGGCCCCCGGCCCGTGCACGGAGAATGGAGACCCGCCATGACCTCGGCCGCCCCCTCACCGGACGTGCTGCGCGCGCCCCTCGTCGTCGAGTTCCCCTTCACCCGCTCCCTCGGCCCCGTCCAGAGCGCCTTCCTGACCGGGCTGCGCGAGCGCACCGTCCTCGGGGTGAAGGCGAGCGACGGCAGGGTGCTGGTGCCGCCCGTCGAGTACGACCCCGTCACCGCAGAGGAGATCCGCGACCTCGTCGAGGTGGCCCCCACCGGAACCGTCACCACCTGGGCCTGGAACCCGCAGCCCCGGCGCGGGCAGCCGCTGGCCGAGCCGTTCGCCTGGGTGCTGGTGCGGCTCGACGGCGCCGACAGCGCGCTCCTGCACGCCCTCGCGGCCCCCGGACCCGACGCGGTGCGCACCGGCATGCGCGTACGGGTGCGCTGGGCCGCCGAGCGCACGGGTGCCATCACGGACATCGCCTGCTTCGAGCCGTACGACGGCGCGGACACCGGAGACGGGCCCCCGGCCGAAGCCGCCCCGCACAGCGGCGAGTTCGCGGAGCCCGTCACCGGCATCACCGCGCACGCCCGCCTCGACTACACCCACACCCCAGGGCGTGCCCAGTCCCGCTACCTGCGCGCGCTCGCCGAGCACCGCACCCTCGGTGAGCGCTGCCCCGAGTGCCGCAAGGTCTACGTCCCCCCGCGCGGCGCCTGCCCCACCTGCGGCGTTCCGACCACGGACCAGGTGGAGGTCGGGCCAGGGGGCACCGTCACCACCTTCTGCATCGTCAACATCAAGGCGAAGAACCTCGACATCGAAGTCCCCTACGTCTACGGCCACATCGCCCTCGACGGAGCGGGCCTGGCCCTGCACGGGCGCATCGCGGGCATCCCGTACGACCAGGTGCGCATGGGGCTGCGCGTCGAGCCCGTCTGGACCGAGGACGGCCGGTACCCCGACCACTACCGCCCCACAGGGGAGCCCGACGCCGACTACGACAGCTACAAGGAGCTGCTGTGATGCTTCCCCCGCGAGACGTAGCCATCGTCGCCTTCGCGCAGACAGGGCACGTACGCCGCGCCGAGGACCTGTCCGAGGTCGAGATGCTGATGCCGGTGCTCCAGGAGGTACTGGGCAGCACCGGTCTGCGCGCGGGAGAGATCGACTTCACCTGCTCGGGCTCCAGCGATTACCTGGCAGGGCGCCCCTTCTCCTTCACCATGGCACTGGACGGGGTGGGCGCCTGGCCGCCCATCTCCGAGTCCCACGTCGAGATGGACGGCGCCTGGGCGCTGTACGAGGCGTGGGTCAAGCTCCTCACCGGGCAGGCCGAGACCGCGCTCGTCTACTCCTACGGGAAGTCCTCGCCCGGCGAGCTGCGCGACGTCCTCACCCGCCAGCTCGACCCGTACTACCTCGCCCCCCTGTGGCCCGACTCCGTCGCGCTCGCGGCGCTTCAGGCGCGCACCCTCCTGGACAGCGGCAGGACCGACGAGCGCGAACTCGCCACCATCGCGGTACGCAGCCGCGAGGCGGCCCGCGACAACCCGCACGCGCAGCTCCGCGGCTCCCCGCCGCCCGGCGAACTCCTCGACGCCGACTACCTCGTCCAGCCCCTGCGCGCCCACGACACCCCGCCGCTCAGCGACGGCGCGGCGGCCGTCGTCCTCGCCGTCGGCGACACGGCGCGCCGCCTCACCGGCCGCCCCGCCTGGATACGCGGCATCGACCACCGCATCGAGGCCCACAGCCCGGGCGTAAGGGACCTCGCCGAGTCGCCCTCGACCCGGCTCGCGGCCGAGCACGCGGGCCACTTCGACCCGTCGGCAGCGCCCTGCGACACCGCCGAGCTGCACGCGCCCTTCACCTCCCAGGAGGTCGTGCTCCGCGCGGCACTCGAACTCGGCGACGACGTCACCGTCAACCCCTCGGGCGGCGCGCTCGCCGCCAACCCCATGATGGCCGCCGGGCTCATCCGGCTCGGCGAGGCGGCGGCCCGCATCGGCCGGGGCGAGTCCCGGCGCGCCCTCGCGCACGCGACCTCCGGGCCCTGCCTCCAGCAGAACCTGGTCGCCGTCCTGGAAGGAGACGCGGAATGACCACGCAGCGCACGCGGAGGGCGGCGGAACCCGTCGCGGTCACGGGCATCGGCCAGACCAAGCACGTCGCCGCGCGCCGCGACGTGTCCCTTGCCGGGCTCGTACGGGAGGCCGCGCTCGCGGCGCTGGCGGACGCGCAGCTCGACTGGGCCGACATCGACGCCGTCGTGATCGGGAAGGCGCCCGACTTCTTCGAGGGCGTCATGATGCCCGAGCTGTACCTCGCCGACGCGCTCGGCGCCGTCGGCAAGCCCATGCTGCGCGTGCACACGGCCGGTTCGGTGGGCGGCTCGACGGCACTCGTGGCCGCCAACCTCGTCTCGGCCGGTGTCCACGGCACCGTCCTCACCCTCGCCTTCGAGAAGCAGTCCGAGTCCAACGCGATGTGGGGCCTCTCGCTGCCCGTCCCCTTCCAGCAGCCCCTGCTCGCGGGCGCCGGGGGCTTCTTCGCGCCCCACGTGCGCGCCTACATGCGGCGCACCGGGGCCCCGGACGGCATCGGCTCCCTCGTCGCGTACAAGGACCGCCGCAACGCGCTCAAGAACCCCTACGCGCACCTCCACGAGCACGACATCACCCTGGAGAAGGTCCAGTCCTCGCCCATGCTGTGGGACCCCATCCGCTACTCGGAGACCTGCCCCTCATCCGACGGCGCCTGCGCCATGGTCCTCACCGGCCGCGAGGGCGCCAGGCGCTCGCCCGCGCCGCCCGCGTGGGTGCACGGCGGCGCGATGCGCAGCGAGCCCACGCTGTTCGCGGGCAAGGACGCGGTGAGCCCCAGGGCGGGCCGCGACTGCGCGGCCGACGTCTACCGGCAGGCGGGGATCACAGACCCGCGCCGGGAGATCGACGCGGTGGAGATGTATGTGCCCTTCTCCTGGTACGAGCCCATGTGGCTGGAGAACCTGGGCTTCGCCGAGGAGGGCGAGGGCTGGAAGCTGACCGAGTCCGGCGTCACCGAACTCGACGGCGATCTCCCCGTCAACCCCTCCGGCGGCGTGCTCTCCACCAACCCCATCGGCGCCTCCGGCATGCTCCGCTTCGCCGAGGCGGCCCTCCAGGTGCGGGGCCGCGCTGGGGCGCATCAGATAGACGGTGCCCACAAGGCACTCGGCCATGCCTACGGGGGAGGCTCGCAGTTCTTCTCCATGTGGGTGGTGGGGGACGAGCCGCCGGGGGCGTGAGGGAGCGGCGGCGCTGCGCCGGGGCGTTCTTGGATCGCACCGTTCCGCGGCCTGTCCGGGGGCCGCTCCACGTGGTTAGGCTGACCGCCGGACGACGAACCGGGAGGAGCACGGACGTGGCCGAAAGCACCATCAGCGCGATGGCGACGAAGCCGGAGATCGATCTCGCCAACGCGCAGTGGCAGTCGGGAAGTCAGGGGAGGGGCGATGTCCAGATCGCCTTCGTCGAGGGCTACATCGCCATGCGCAACGGCGGCACCCCGGACATCCCCGCCGTCATCTTCACCCCCGGGGAGTGGAACGCCTTCGTGCACGGTGCGCGCGACGGCCGCTTCGACCTGACCTGACGTGACCTGACGTGCTCCGGGCCCGGCGCGGCCAGGCCCCGCCGCTCCGTCGCCTCAGCCGGGAACCGGCCGCGGCCCGCCCGTCAGAGGCCGCCCGTCCTCGCCGTGACCGTCCTCCCCGACGGCCGCCCCGGGCCCGACGAGCCCCGCCCAGGGGCGCTCGCGCCCGTCGCTGACCGCGGCGACGCCCGAGGCGTCGTAGCGCGCGGTCTCCAGCGACCAGGCGAGGTTGCCGCTCATCACATCGCGCATGGTGTCGAGACAGCGGGCCACGTCCGCGCGGGTACGGACGGGCGCCGCGCGCTCCTCCAGGGCGCGCGGCAGATCGTCGGCGAGCTGCCGGAAGCGCGCCACACGGGTGTTGACGAGGCGGCTGACCCGCGCCGTGGCCTCCTCCAGCGAGCAGCCGGTGCGCGAGCGCAGGACGAGGACGCTGTTGTGGTGCATGTCCCCGACGGCCAGCTCCTTGTCCAGCGACACCAGATCGTTGACGAAGATGACGACGTCCACGGTGAGTTCCCGCAGCGTCGTGAGCGGCGGGGCGCTGTAGAGCATCTCCGGGAGGACGCAGCCGCCCGCGCGCTCCCCGTAGTCGAGACAGGGACGTACCCCGATCGAGTGGCGTCTGACCCGCAGGAAGCGCTCCAGCGAGGGCGCCTCGTCCGTGACCCTGTCCATGGCCTCCCAACGGTGCGACTCCAGATAGCCGCGCCAGTGCGCTGCGAAGCGGCGCCGCCAGAACGGCGGCATGCCCGCGCTCGCGCGCAGCCACACGTCGCGGAACGCGGCGACGAGCGGCGGATCGGCCCCGAGGCCGGTAGCGGGGCCGGCAGCGGAGCCGGCCGGGAAGCCGCTCCCGGAGTCGGCCGCCGGACCGAGGCAGCCGACGAGGCGGTCCACGAGCGGGCCCACGTCGCGCGGCCGGTGGCCGAGCCGACCGTCGAACTGGTCGTCGAAGACGAAGAACCAGCCGTTGAAGTCGCAGGCCAGACAGAGATCGGCGCTGCTCGCGCCGGGATAGAAGGCGGCCATCAGCCGCTCCAGACGCAGCGCGTCGTACTCTCTTGCGGCCTCTTCGCCGGGGAGCAGCCCGAACGTCCGCAGCCAGCGGAGGGTGTGACGCCGTGCGGTCTCCACCGAGCCGTTGACGGCGGCGGAGAAGGGGATGTCGAGGAGCGCGGTACGCCGTACCGCGGCGGAGCCGTTCATGCCCGGCAGTGAAGCGGAAGGCCACCGGCGCGGCCATGGCCGGAACGTCGCTCTCCGATGCACGGAGGTGCGCCGCTGGCGTACGGGAGGGGCCGCACGCTCCTGGAGCCCGTACCGCGCGGGAAAGTCGCGCGGATATGGGCGTACCGGCCGATCCGGACCCCGCACGCGCGTACCGTCGGCGACGTCTGCCCGCGTAAGGAGCGCCGAAATGCCGCAGACCACAGGCCACCTGAGAGGGGTGAGCCGCATGTTGCTGGAGCGGGAATCGGAACTGGCCGCCGTGAACGAGCGGCTGGCCCGGCTGAGCGGTGGGAGCGGCGCGTCGGCCGAGCCGCCAGCGGGAGGTGTGCTCGCCTTCGCGGGCGTCGCGGGAGCGGGCAAGACCACGCTTCTCGGCGAGGTCCGCAGCAGGGCCGCGGCCCAGGGCTGCACGGTGCTGCGCGCACGTGGCGGCGAGCAGGAGCAGGAGTCCGCCTTCCACGTCGTGCGCCAGCTCGTACAGCCCGTGCTCGCCGCCGAGGGAGAGGACGAGCACCGCCGGATACTCGGGAGCTGGTACGACATCGTCGCCCCCGCCGTCGGCCTCGTCGCGCCCGACGGCGGCATGCCCGACCCGCAGGGGGTACGCGACGGACTGGACTGGCTGGTGACCCGCTTCGCCGTGCGCCACGGGCCCGTCGTGATGATCCTCGACGACGCGCACTGGGCCGACGCCGAGTCGCTCGCCTGGCTCACCGGCTTCGCACCCCGCGCGGCCGAACTGCCCATGCTGATCGTGTTCGGCTACCGGCCCGAGGACCTGCCCTCCGGGGCCGTCGCCTTCCGCCGCCTCGTCGAGCGGGACGGCTCGCGCCCGTACGAGCTGGCCCCGCTCACCGCGCACGCCGTAGCGCGCGTCGTGCGGTACCGGCTCGGCCAGGAGGCCGAGGACCCGTTCTGCCGCGAGTGCTGGGCGGTCACGGGCGGCAACCCCTTCGAGGTCGCCGAGGTCGTGGCCAGGTCCTACGACAACGGCGTCAAGCCCCGCCTCGACAACGTCCCGCAGTTGCGCGAGCTGGCCTCCGCCGTCAAGGGCAGCGGCCACCTTGAGCGTCTGGAGCGGCTCGGGCTCAGCGCCGTGCGGCTGTGCTGGGCCGTCGCCGTCCTCGGCGCCGAGGCCACCGGAAGGCTCGCCGCACACGTGGCAGGGCTCGGCGAGCGGGAGACCACCGAGGCCGTGGCGAAGCTCAGGGAGGCCCGCATCCTGCGCCCCGCCTACCTCGAAGAGGACAGGATCGACTTCACCCACCCCCTCGTCGCCACCGCCGTCTACCGCGCCATCCCCGTCGCGCTGCGCACCGCGCTGCACGGGCAGGCCGCCTCCGCCGTCGTCGCCGCCGGCATGGGGCCCACCGCAGCGGCGCGGCACCTGCTGGAGGTGCACCCCGACGGCGACCCCGAGGTGGTCGAGGGACTGCGCGAAGCGGCGCGCGCCTACATGCGGGCCGGAGCACCCGAGGCGGCGCACCGCTGCCTCGCCCGCGCACTGCGCGAACCGCCCCAGGCGGACGAGCGGCCCGTCGTCCTCTTCGAACTCGGCTGCTCGGCGCTGCTGACCTCGCCCGCCGCCACCGTCAACCACCTGCGGGCCGCGCTGGAGGAGCCCGTGCTCGACCCGGCGCTGCGCGAGATGGTCGTCTACCGCCTCGCCCAGGCACTCGGCCACACCGACCGGCTGGACGAGGCGGCGCGCACCGTCGAGGCCGAGGCCCGGCGCGCGGGCGATCCGCGCACCCGGCTGCGCATGCAGGCCGAGCAGTTCATGTGGAACGCCTTCCGGGCCGACGAGGAGGACTCACCGGCACGCTCCCGCAAGCTCGCCCGTCTCGCCTCCCACCTGACGGGGCGCGGCACCGCCGAGCGCTACATCCTCGGGCTGCGCGGCTGGGACGCCATGGTGCGCGGCGAGAGCGCGGCCGTCGCGCTGCGCTACGCGGAGGAGGCACTCGGGGACGGGATGAGCTGGACCGACGAGCACTGGGGCTTCGAGGTGCCCGTGCTCGTCGCCCTCACCTTCATGTACGCGGACCAGCCGGGACGCGCCGAGGAGCTGTTCACCCGGGGCATCGCGGAGTGCGAGCGCAAGGGCTGGCGCGGGGCCCACCTCTCCTTCGGCTTCACGCTCCTCGGCTACATCCGCTACCGCCGCGGCCGTCTCGCCGAGGCCGAGGACCTGGTGCGCGGCGGGCTGCGGATCGCGGACCGGGTGGGCAGCAGGATCCCCGCGCAATGGTTCGCCATCGGCATCCTCATCGAGATCCTGCTGGCGCGCGGCCACCACGAGCAGGCGTGGGAGCTGGCCCAGACGTACTCCTACGGGCAGGTCACGCCCAACGCCGTCGTCTACCCCGACTCCCGGACCGTCTACGCGGAGCTCCTGCTCGCCCGCGGGCTGCGCGCAGAGGCGGAGGAGGAGCTGACGGCCGCAGGGCGCCGCCTCGACCCGCGCGGCATGCGCAACCCCGCCTGGTGTCCCTGGCAGTTGCGGCTCGCCGAGGCCGTCTGCCCCGACGCGCCCGAGCGCGCCGCCGGATACGCGGACGAGGCGCTGAAGCGCGCCCGCAGGTTCGGCGCGCCCTCGGCCGTCGGGCAGGCGCTGCGCACCCGCGCGCTGGTCGCGACGGGCGCGGCCAGGCTGGAGCGGCTGCGGGAGGCGGTGCGCTGGCTGGAGCGCTCGCCCGCCGCGTACGAACTGGCGGCGGCCCTCGTGTGCCTCGGCACGGAGCTGCGCAGGACCGGGCTGGCCGAGGAGGCGGCCGACCAGCTCTACCGCGGCCTGGAGGGCGCCGTGAACTGCGGGGCGCTCGCGCTCGCCGCGACGGCGCGGGACGAGCTGGCGGCGGCCGGGCTGCCCCCGCTCCAACTGCGCGACGACGACACGGACACGCTCACCACGGCCGAGCGCACGGTGGCGGAGCGGTCGGTGGCCGGGCAGAGCACCGCGCGGATCGCCGCCGGCCTCGGCACGGGGGAGGAGGCGGTCACCCGGCTGCTGTCCGGGGTGTACCGCAAGCTGGGCACGGACCCCGCCGGGCTGCCCCGGCTGCTGGACCGGCGGCTGAGGGCGGTGAGCGAGCCGGTGGTCCCGGGACACTGAGCGGGAAGGGGACACGTACCATGGCGACATGTCGTTCCTCCGCCGCCGCAGCGCTGCCGTCCCCGCAGGGCCGGACTTCGATGTCCTGGCCATGGACCCCAGTGACTGGCCGGGCAATCTCGGCGCGGGCCTGCTGCCCGCACCCGACGGCACCTGCCAGGGCGTCTTCCTGCGCTACGACCTGTTCGGCGGCCGTGGCCCGGCGATGATCATCGGCAACCTGCCGGAGGGCTCCCCGGCGCGCGAGGTCGCCGACGGGCAGGTGCCCTTCGAGGTGGCCCAGCTTCTGGTGGCGCTGGAGAACGACGAGCCGGTCGAGGTCACCGGCGTCGAGGACGATCCGGTGATGCACGAGGACAACCTCCTCATCGTGCGGCGCGTGAAGTGTTCCGAGGACCGCATCTCGTGCGTGCAGTTCGACCGGAGCGACGGTGTCCTGGTCACCATCGCGAGCTGGGACCGGCCCATCACGAGCGATCTCTACGCGCTGCTGAAGCCGCTGCCCGCCGAGATGTTCCAGCAGTAACGCCCTCCTGTCCCGCCCGTTCCGCCGCGCCTCCGGCGCCCTCTGCGTGCGTCCGCGTCGAGCCTCTTGCCGAGCTTTCATCGGATCTCTAGCCTGACGGCTGCCCGTCAGGCCGTCGTCCGAGCTGGCCCCAGGAGGCCATCCATGAGGCAAGGCAACAGTGGCATCACCCGAAGAACCGCCGTCAAGACGGTGGTGGGAGGCACAGCGGCGCTTACCGTGGGAACCGCTCCTCACGCCTCCGCCGCACCGCCCCCGGACGGAACGTCCCAGCCCTCCGATGAATTGACGCTCTGGTACGAGCAGCCCGCCACCCAGTGGGAGGGCGAGGCCCTGCCCGTCGGCAACGGCTCCCTCGGCGCCGCCGTCTTCGGGCGGCTCGCCTCCGAACGCGTCCAGTTCAACGAGAAGACCCTGTGGACGGGCGGCCCAGGCTCCCCCGGCTACGACCACGGCAACTGGCGCGCACCACGCCCCGGCGCCCTCGACCGGATGCGCGACCTCCTCGACGCCGAGGGCAGCGCAGAGCCCGAGCGGGTGGCGGAGGAACTGGGCCAGCTCAAGACCGGCTACGGCGCCTACCAGACCTTCGGCGACCTCCTGCTCGACTTCCCCTCAGCGCCCGCCGCACCGGAGGATGCCACCGCCTACCGCAGAGAACTGGACCTGGGCGAGGCCGTGGCCCGCGTCACCTACACGGCGGACGGCGTCACCCACCGCCGCGAATTCTTCGCCTCCCACCCGGCGGGCGTCCTCGTCGGCCGCCTCACCGCCGACGCGCCGGGCCAGGTCGGCTTCACCCTGCGCATCACGTCACCCCACGAGGACCGCACGGTGAGTGCCCGTTCCGGGCGCGTCACCTTACGCGGCGCGCTCCAGGACAACGGGCTCCTCTTTGAAGCCCAGCTGGCGGTGCGCACCGAGGGCGGCAGCCGCAGCGACGGCGACGACGGCAGCGTCACGGTCACCGGCGCCGACAGCGCCTGGTTCGCCCTCGCCGCCGGGACCGACTACGCCGACACCTATCCCGGCTACCGTGGCGCCGACCCGCACCGGCGCGTCACGGCCACGCTCGACGCAGCGCTCGCACGCGGCCACCGCGCCCTGCGCCGCGAGCACGTCGCCGACCACCGAGCGCTGTTCGACCGGGTCCGCCTGGACATCGGCCAGCGCATGCCCGCCGACGTGCCCACCGACCGCCTACTCTCCGGCTACGGCGACGGCTCCACCCCCGCGGAGCGCGCCCTGGAAGCCCTCTACTTCGCCTACGGGCGCTATCTGCTCATCGCCTCCTCGCGCCCCGCACATCCCGGCGAGCCCGTGGCGCTGCCCGCCAACCTCCAGGGCGTCTGGAACCACAGCACCGAGCCCCCGTGGAGCGCCGACTACCACGGCAACATCAATCTCCAGATGAACTACTGGCCCGCGCAGGCCGCCAACCTCGCCGAGACGGCTGAGCCGCTGCACCGCTTCGTGACGGCCCTGCGCGCGCCAGGCCGGGTCTCGGCGCGCGAGATGTTCGGCTCGGACGGCTGGGTCGTGCACAACGAGACCAACCCCTACGGCTTCACCGGCGTCCACGACTGGCCCACCGCGTTCTGGTTCCCCGAGGCCGCCGCCTGGCTCACCCGGCACCTGTACGACCACTACCGCTTCGGCCGCGACACCGGCTTCCTGCGCCGCACCGCCTACCCCGCGATGAAGGAGGCCGCCGAGTTCTGGCTCGGCAACCTGCGCACCGACCCGCGCGACGGCACCCTCGTCGTCACGCCCAGTTTCTCGCCCGAGCACGGCGACTTCACGGCGGGCGCCGCCATGTCGCAGCAGATCGTGCACGACCTGTTCACCTCCACCCTGGAGGCCGCTGAGACCCTCGGCGCCGACCGGGAGTTCAGGGCGCGCCTGTCCGCAGCGCTGGAGCGCCTCGACCCCGGCCTGCGCGTCGGCTCCTGGGGACAGCTCCAGGAGTGGAAGGCCGACCTCGACGACCCGGCCGACGACCACCGGCACGTCTCGCACCTCTACGCGCTGCACCCCGGGCGGCAGATCGCGCCGGGCAGCCCGGAGGCCGCGGCGGCTGAGGTCTCGCTCACCGCGCGCGGCGACGGCGGAACGGGCTGGAGCAAGGCATGGAAGATCAATTTCTGGGCGCGGCTGCGGGACGGCGACCACGCGCGCACCATGCTCGCGCAGCAACTGAAGCACTCCACCCTGCCCAACCTGTGGGACACCCATCCGCCCTTCCAGATCGACGGCAACTTCGGCGGCACCTCCGGAGTCGTCGAGATGCTGCTCCAGAGCCACCGCGATGTGGTCGACCTGCTGCCCGCGCTGCCCAGCGGCTGGCCCGACGGCTCGGTGCGGGGCCTGCGCGCCAGCGGCGATCTGACCGTCGACATCGACTGGAGCGGCGGCGCGCCCGAGCGGGCCGTCCTGCGCGCGGGCCGCGACGGCCGGGTGCGGCTGCGCTGTGCGCTCTTCGAGCGGCCCTGCACGGTGCGGGAGTCGGGGACGGGCTCGGGTCCAGGCGGAAGGGTGGTGGAGGTGCGCGACGAGGGCGGCGGCACCGTCGTGCTCGCCGCCCTCGCAGGGCACACCTACACCGTCACCCCTCGCGCTACGAGGAGGAGCTGACCACCCGCACGTCGTCGGCCTTCACGAAGGCCACCCGGTGCCCGAGCTGGATCTGGTAGTACGTCAGACCGCCCCGTACGACGGTGAAGTTCTCGCCCTCGGGGTCGAAAGTGGTGGCGTAGAGGTACTCGCCCCTCGCCTTCGGCCCCGCCGCGTACAACTGGCCCTCCTTCACCGTGTACGGCAGCGGCGACAGCTTCTGCACCGGCACGCCCTGCGGATACGCCTCCGCCTCCGGGTAGGCGCGCCCGTAGACCGGGATCTCGGTCCTGCCCTCCTTCGGCGTCACCAGACGGCCCTTGGCCGGCACGGCCGTGGGCGCCTTGCGCGGGTTGTGGAACCACGCCTTCTCGCCGAGGTACCAGATGGCCGTCCACTCGCCCGCGCGGTCCGCGACCGCGTACCGCTGCCCCGTGGAGGCGCGGGCCCCCGTGTCGTTGACGCCGGTCGTGGACTCGCCCCCTCCGGGGCGCAGGCCGATGTCCTTGACCAGCGGCGCGTCCGCGTCCGGCGCGGTGTGCAGCCGCACGGCGCCCGAGCCGTGCGACGGGCAGGGCTCGCCCGCGCTGTCGCAGCCGGTGTAGACGGGCCGGTTGCCGTCGTAGTCCGGGCGGATGGTCACCATACGGCTGTCCTTGCCGGCCTCCTTGCCGAAGGGCGCGCCGAGCAGCGTGAAGTAGTGCTGCCAGTCCCAGTAGGGTCCTGGGTCGGTGTGCATCCCGGGAATGCTCGCGGCCGTCACGCCCGGCACGTTGTCGTGCCCGAGGATGTGCTGACGGTCCAGCGGGATGTCGTACTTCGCGGCCAGATACCGCACCAGCCGCGCCGAGCTGCGGTACATCGCCTCCGTGTACCAGGCGTCCGGATCGGTCAGGAAGCCCTCGTGCTCCAGGCCGACCGACTTGGAGTTGACGTACCAGTTGCCCGCGTGCCAGGCGACGTCCTTGAGCGGGACGTGCTGCGCGATATGGCCGTCCGAGGCGCGCAGCGTGTACTGCCAGGAGACGTACTCCGGATCCTGGACGAGCTTGAGGGCGCCCTCGTAGTAGCCCTCCACGTCGTGCACGACGATGTAGTCGATCTTCTGCGAGGCGGGCCTGCGCGCCTTGTCGTGGTTGCCGTAGTCCAGTTGGCCCTGGTCGTTCTCGTACTCCTCGTAGGGGGCCGGGATCCACTCGCAGGACACGCTCCGCGGGCACTCCACGGGCCCTGTGTCCTGGGCTGTCGCGCTCTGCGCGCGCCCGGGGGCCCGCACCGACGGGCTCGGCTCCAGCGTGACCCGCTGCCCGGAGTCCGTGGTGCGCCGCTCGCCCTCGCGGATCACGTCGTAGACGTCGTCGGCGAAGGCGGTCGCGTTCGCCGCGTTCGTCGCGTCCGCCGTGCCCGCCTCGCCGCTGCCGCCCGGATAGGCGGCGACCGCGTCGTACCAGTCGGCGGGATCGGGGCTGAGGGGGCGCCCGAGCCTCTTCTGCACCGAGGCGAGCAGTGCGGCGCCGCCGCGTACGTTCGCCTCCGTCGACTCGCGCAGCGCCTCGGGCGCGAGCCCGGTCAGCCGCGCTGCCTGCCCGAGGGTGCGCAGTCGTGCGGGCACCTCGCCCTTGCTCATGGCACGGTCCGTCTCGGCGTCCTCCGTACGGAGGGGGCGTGCCGTGTCGCCGCGCGCGTCCTCGTCGTCGGCGTGCTTGGGCTGCGAGGAGTCGGCGAGCGCCGTGCGCGCGTCCGTGAGGTGCATCGGGCCGTAGCCGCCGGAGACGCTGGGCGCGCCGTCGTGGGAGTCCCACCGGGACTGGAGGTAGGAGACGCCGAGCAGCACGCTCTGCGGCACCCGGTACCGCTCTGCCGCCTCGGCGAACTGCTGCTGGAGCGCGTCGTCCCCGCGCTGCTCGGCGGTGGCGGACGGACCGGCCAGGGCCAGCGGCAGCAGGAGCGCGGCGGCGGCGCCGACGACCCCGGCGGCCCGCGCGCGGTGCCCACGCGGTCCTGCCGGGCGGAGTCTGACGGAGCGTCTGTTGGGGACGGTGACGGAACCAGGCAAGGCAGCCTCCTCGGACTGTGCGCGGTGTCGTGCGGGGCACGAACAGTCCTCAGAGGTATCGGTTGCCCGACGATACGTCAATCACCCCGCACCGCCCGGGAAGCCGCACGTCAGGCGCGGTGCGCGGGCTCTCCGCGCGCTTTCCGCACGGGGGCGCCGGGGCCTGCGGCGCTTCACTGGTCCAGACCGGTGGAGCGCGGAATCGGCGCGCCGTGCGACGTGCGGTCCGGCGAGCGGTCCGACGTGCTCTCCGGTCCGGCGCACGGATCGATGCGCTGTCCGACGCGCGGTCCTCCGACGTGCGGTCCGCGGGCCCCGGCTGAGGGGCCCGCGGACGCTTCAGCGGGTGCCGGCCGCGGCGCGCCCCGCGCCGCGCGCGAGGCCGCCCTCGTCGGGCAGCCGCCCCAGCGGGAGCCCCAGGAGCGCG
>NZ_JBSHAO010000029.1:78962-117947 GCF_053611545.1 Streptomyces sp. NPDC054796
CCGCGGGGGCCGGGCCTGCGCCCCCCCGCCCCCCCGGGCCCGCCCCCCGTCCGCTGGCGGTCCCCCCCGCGCGCCCCCCCCCCTGCGCGCCCCCGCCCCCGGCCCGGGGCCCCCCGGGACGCTTCAGCGGGTGCCGACCGCGGCGCGCACCGCGCGGCGCGCGAGCCCGCAGTCGTCGTGCAGCCGCCGCAGCAGCAGCCGCTGCTCCTCGCCGGTGGCCATCGCGCCGGGGCGCTCCCCGCCCGTCGGAAGGGAGACGGCGGGGGAGGGGTCGCGCATGGTGCGCTGCACGGCGGTCTCGTATCTGCGGATCTCCCTGGTGAGCACCAGCATCAGGTTCACCAGGAACGCGTCGCGCGAGGCGGGCCCCGCCGACTGCGCGAGCTGGCTGATCTGACGCCGTGCCACGGGCGCGTCACCGAGCACGGACCACAGCGTCGCCAGGTCGTACCCCGGCAGATACCAGCCCGCGTGCTCCCAGTCGACGAGCGCGGGACCCGTGGGGGCCAGCAGCACGTTGGTGAGCAGGGCGTCACCGTGGCAGAACTGCCACGGCGCGCCGTGCTTTCCCCCCGCGTGCGCGATGCCGTGCAGCAGCTTCTGGAGGTCGCCGAGGTCGCGGTCGGTGAGCAGGCCCAGCTCGTGGTAGCGCGCCAGGCGGGCCGGGTAGTCGACGGGCCGCTCGAACATCGAGGGCGGAGGCTGCCACTGGTTGACCCGGCAGAACGAGCCGAGTACGGCGCGCAGATCGCCGCGTGGCGGTGCCTCGAACGGGTGACGTTGCGTCGAGACGATCCTCCCGGGCAGCCGCTCGATGACGAGCGTGCACGCCTCGGGGTCGGCGGCCACCAGCCGCGGCACCCGCACAGGCGGGCGGTGGCGCACGAACGTACGGTAAGCGGCTATTTCGTGCTGGAACCGTTCGGCCCACGCGGGCGAATGGTCCAGTAAACACTTGGCCACGACGGGGCTGCGTCCTGCCGTGCCCGCGAGCAGCACGGAGCGGCCGTAGCGGCGCAGCACCTGTACGGGGTGGAAGTCGGGGCAGATGCGGTGCACGGAGGCGATGGCCGAACGCAGTTGGGCGCCCTGGGGGCCTGACAGGTCCAGTCTTCCGCTGAGGGGAGGAGTCCCGGTGCCGTTCGCACGCCGCTGCTGCCTTCCGGGGCCGCCGTGCGGAGGGGACTGGAACGGCGGATCGGAGGGCGGGACCGTGCTCCTGCCGCCGTAGGGCTGCGGCAGACGCGGTCGAAGGGGCGCGGACACGGGGGACGTTGCTGGATACATGGGCGAGCAGGATCCCTTCGTGCGCCGACGGGTTGCAGCGCTCCCGGCCCGGTGGCGACCTGTGCACCCTGGGGAATGCCGGTCGTCCAGAATGACCTGACGTACACCCGGCGTCCCGGACGTCGGTGTGGCCGACGTCCGGGCCGTCGTCGGTGTGCGAACCGGGCCGGGATGGCGCGTTCCTACAGCACACCCCGGCCCGGGTGGCACACCATCTGGCGAACCCTGGCGAACCCTGGCGAATGCTCGCAGTGCCGTGAAGCGGGCCGTTAGTGTCAACTCAGCCGAGAACCTGGGGGCTTGACGTGACAAAGGGACCCAACACCCGCCTCGCGGACCTCTTCGGCCTCGCCGGATGGTCCAAGGGGGAACTCGCGCGGCTAGTGAACCGGCAGGCGGCGGCCATGGGCCACCCGCAGTTGGCGACCGACACCTCGCGAGTGCGGCGTTGGATCGACACGGGGGAGTCCCCGCGCGATCCGGTGCCCAAAGTGCTGGCAGCCCTGTTCACCGAGCGACTCGGCCGTGTCGTGACCACCGAGGACCTCGGGTTCAGCAAGCCAGGGCAAGCGGGGAAGCGGCAGCGGTCCGGACCGGACGAGCTGCCGTGGGTGCCCGAGCGGACTGCCGCGGTCCTCACCGAATTCACGGGAATGGACCTCATGCTCAACCGACGCGGCTTGATGGGCGCGGGTGCCGCGCTCACCGCAGGATCGGCACTCTCCAGTGCCATGTACGACTGGCTCCAGGCGGATCCCGCCCTGGTGACCGGTGCTTCCCACACTGACAACGTCTTCCCCATGGACCAGGTCTCCCTGGACCGGTACGAAGCGGCTCCCGTAGGGGCGCAGGAGATCGAGGCGCTGGAGCGTTCCGTCGAGGTCTTCCGGGCCTGGGACGCGGCACGCGGCGGCGGACTCCAGCGCAAGGCCGTGGTGGGGCAGCTCAACGAGGTGGGCGGCATGCTCGCCTACCACCACCCCGACCACCTCCAGCGCAGGCTGTGGGGCGTCGCGGCCAATCTGGCCGTGCTCGCGGGCTGGATGTCCCACGACGTGGGCATGGAGCCCACGGCGCAGAAGTATTTCGTGATCGCCGCGCACGCGGCCCGCGAGGGCGGCGACCGCCCCCGCGCGGGGGAAGCGCTTTCCCGCGCGGCGCGCCAGATGGTGCATCTGGGCCGCCCGGACGACGCACTCGATCTGATGAAGCTGGCGCACGCGGGCTCGGGGGACGAGACCCTGCCGCGCACCCGCGCGATGCTCCACACCATCGAGGCGTGGGCCCAGGCGTCGATGGGACGCGGCCAGGCGATGCGGCGCACGCTCGGCGAGGCCGAGGAACTGTTCGCCTCGGACAAGGGCGATGTGCCGCCCCCGAGCTGGATGCAGATGTTCGACGAGGCGGATCTGCACGGCATGCAGGCGCTTGCCTTCCGTACGCTCGCCGAGCACGATCCCTCGGCCGCCAAGAACGCCGAGCAGCACGCCAAGCGCGCCCTGGACCTGCGGGTCAAGGGGCGCCAGCGCTCGAAGATCTTCGACTATCTCTCCCTGGCCTCCGCCTGCTTCATCGGCAACGACCCCGAACAGGCCGACCGCTACGCCCGGCTGGCCCTCATGAGCATCGGCGAGAACTCCTCGCACCGCACATGGGACCGGCTCCGCGAGATGTACCGCCTGACCGGGCAGTACGCCGGTTACGCGCGCATCGAGGACCTACGCGAACAGATCCAGCGGGCGCTGCCGAAGGCGCCCAGGCCCTCACGGGGCAAGGGGATCAAGGGGGCGGGGGCCGTCACCAGGAGCGTGTGACCACCGTCCCTTCACGCCTCACCGTGCACAGATCACGTCACGGTGGTGCACAGATCACGGGCTCACCCGGGCGACGAGCACGCACGCGTCGTCCTCGCGCTCCTTGTCGCCGAACGCTTCCACCACCGCGCGCACGCACTCCTGTGCCGTACGCGCCGAGGCGAAGCGGGGGGCGAGGCTCAGGAGGCGGTCGGCGCCCGTCTGCGGCTCGTCCTCGTCGGCCTCCAGACGGCCGCTGCGCGGGGCGAGTCCGTCGGTGTGCAGTACGAGTACGTCGCCGGGCAGCAGCGTCTCGGTGTGCTCCCCGTACGACGCGCCCGAGGTGACGCCGAGCAGCACGCCCTCGGGGGGCCGCAGCACCCTGCCCTCGCCGCCGCGGAACAGCAGGGGCGCGGGATGGCCCGCCTGCGCCCAGGTCAGGGAGCGGGCGCGGGGGTCGTAGCGGCAGCACACCGCGCTGCCCAGCGCGGGCTGGGAGGCCGAGTCGAGGAGCTGGTTGAGATGTCCCATCAGGGGGCCGGGCCCCACCCCGGCCACCGCCATGCCGCGCACGGCGCCCAGCAGCATCGCCATGCCCGAGGTGGCCGCCACCCCGTGCCCGGTGAGATCACCGGCGGACAGCAGGGTGGCGCCGTCGGGCAGCTCCATCGCGTCGTACCAGTCGCCGCCGATCAGCGCGCTCGTGGCGGACGGCAGATAGTGCGAGGCGAGATCGAGGGACCCGGTGGTCCCGGCGCCGGAGTGCGGGAAACGGAGGGAACCGCGCCACGGCGGGAGCACGGTCTCCTGGAGTTCGACGGCGAGCCGGTGCTCGGTCCTGGCGATGTGCTCCTCGCGCCGCAGCGAGTCACGGGACTCGCGCACGGCACGCTCGCTGCGGCGCAGCTCGCTGACGTCGCGGAGCACCGCCCACATGGAGGCGGTGCCTCCGTCGCCGTCGAGCACGGGCTCGCCGACCATGTGGAGCGTGCGGACGGCGCCGTCCGGGCGGACGGCGCGGAACTCCTGGTCGATGGGCCTGCCGTCGACCAGGCAGTCCGTGACGGCGGCGGCCAGCGCGGGCTGGTCCTCCTCCAGCACCCAGGAGGGCAGCTCGTCCAGGGAGAGGGGGCCGTCGGCGTGGGTGCGGCCGAAGATGGCGTACAGCTCGTCGGACCAGGAGACCTCGTCGGTCAGCAGATTCCACTCGGCGCTGCCCACCCGCGCCACCAGCGAGGCGGAGCCCCCGGGCGCGTATGCCGCGACGGGCACCGCGCCATACGCCCCGGGTGGGAAGGGAGGGGCGGCCGAGGGGGATCCGGGGCTGCTTCCGGGGGCCTCCCCCAGGGGCGCGGGCACGTCGGGGGAAGCGTCGGGAGAGCCCTCGCGGAGCTGGCCGAGGTGACCGTTGAGATCGTCGAGATGGTGGACCGCGAGATCGCACAGCGCGCGCTGCCAGCGCGTCCTCGGATCGGCCTCGGCTTCCTCGTACGCGCTCGCGGTGTCACGGCGCACGGCGTCGATGCCGCCGCGCAGGCGGCGCGTCTGCGTGATCAGGGCGTCCAGCACGCCTCGCTGGGGAGGCTGGGCCGCCGAGTGGTCCGCATGGAGGTGGGACGGCATATCGGGCTCCGATACGGGATGAGGGCCGGTAACGACTCTTGCACAGCCTGCGACGGCCCGTAAGGGATTTGGCGACACACGATGCGGTGGTGCTGAGGGCATATGCACGAGACCGGGCGTACCGGCCCGTGCCGGTGCATACCCCCAGGTCGGCGGAATGAAAGATTCCCCGGTAGGCTCCCCGCGCCGGTCCCGCCCCTGGGCGTGTCCACGAACCAGGAGTAGAACCGTGGCCACCGGCAAGAATGCCGGTCAACGGAAATCCCGTTGCCAGTCGAAGACCCCGCACCGGATGCTGACCCTTATGTTCGTCGATTCCGTCGATTCCGACATAGCGCCCAGCGGCACCCTGCTCGGCCTCCTCCAGCGAGGCCGCGGCGACGGGACGCTGCATGCCCTGGCGGCGCCGCGTACCGAAGCGCTCGCCGCGCTTCGCCAGTGCGTGCTGCACGACCCCCGGCGCGACTGGCACATCGAGCACCGCTCGCTCTACTACGCCCGCCTCCATATGGAGCTGGACGCAGGGCTCGACGACTTCGAGAAGCATCTCTTCCACCCGGACGACCAGCTCGGGGACGCGGCCGACGCCGAGGCCCGCACAGGGCTCGCCCTCTCCGTGCTCGGCCACCTCGCCTCCTACGGGGACGAGGGCGCGCTCGCCCTGCTGCGCCGCTACGCCACGGCGGGCGCCAACTGGCAGTGGGCCCTGGACGAACTCGCCGTCCGCGACGAGGACGCCGGGCTGCGCGCCCTCGGCCCCGCCGTGCTCGCCCGCTTCCCCGGCACCCCGGAGGGCGACGCTGCGCTCGCCGCCGCCGCGCGCGACGCCTTCGAGCCCCGCCCCTGGCGGCTCTGGGCGGAGGACGCGGCCCACCCGGCGCAGGCCGACCGGCTGCGGCGCGTGCGCGAACAGGGCTCCTTCGACCGCTGGCAGCGCCAGCTGCGCACCTCGGGACCGCGCCCGGGATGGAGCGTCCGCGAGGTCCTCGACTGGGCACAGGACGGGTACGAACAGCACCCGCCCCAGCACCGGGAGTCCGCCGCGGCACGCTGCCTGGCCGCCGTCGCGGGGCCCGAGGACCGCGCCGAACTGCTCGCCGCGGCCCGCGGCCCCCGTGAGGCGGCGCGCGCCGCCGCGCTGCGCCACCTCGCCGAGCGCGACGGTGCCGGGGTGCTCGACCTCATCGAGGAGGCCGCGGCCGATCCGAACGAGACCGTCTCCACGGCCGCGCTCACCTCCTTCGCCAGGATGCGCAGCGTGGCGGCACTGGAGAGGGCCAGGCAGTGGGCCGTGGCCCCCGAGGACACGCTGCCCGACGGGCTGGCCGCCGTCGCCGCCGAGATGCTCGCCTGCCGGGGCGCGCGCCGGGACGCCGACGCCGTACTGACCGCGCTGCGCCGCACCATCCGCCGTCACGGCCCGGACAGCGAGGCGCTGTGGCCCCTGGTCGACGGCGCCGGACGGCTCACCATCGCCTGCGCCGCACCGGTGCTGCGCCACATCTACCGCGAGACCGCCTCCTCCCAGTTGCGCGGACGCGCGGCCCGCGCGCTGGCGGCCACCGATCCCTCCTTCCCCGCCGGGTTCGCCATCGAGTGCCTGTGGGACTGCGAGGAGACCACCCGCGAGGTCGCGGCGCAGTGCGCGACGACGGGCGACGCGCGGGTCGTCGAGAGGCTGCGCAGGCTCGCCGCCGACCCGGCAGAGGAGGCCGGTGTCCAGAGCGCCGTGCGCGGCAGGCTCAGCCCCGACGGGGGACGCTGACGGGCTCCGGGCCGGGTCCCCTGACGGGGTTCCGGTGGCGCCGACGGATTTCCGGGCCCAGGGGCGCCGACGGGTTCCGCCGTCCACGTCACCTCTCTGCCCTGCCCTCACCTGACACGTCGCCGGACCCCTCGTCGACGTGTCCGCGCCTGGCACGATGGCGGGATGAGCGGGCGATGGGAATTCTGGATCGACCGGGGCGGCACCTTCACCGACGTGGTGGGCAAGCGGCCCGACGGCAGCCTCGTGACCGAGAAGCTCCTCTCGCACGACCCGGAGCGCTATCGCGACGCCGCCGTCGAGGGCATCCGCCGCATGCTGGGCACGGCCCCCGGCGAGCCGGTACCGGCGGAGCGGATCGAGGCCGTGAAGATGGGCACCACCGTCGCCACCAACGCGCTGCTGGAGCGCAAGGGCGAGCCCACCGTCCTGGTCACCACGGAGGGGTTCAGGGACGCGCTCCGCATCGCGTACCAGAACCGGCCCCGCCTCTTCGACCGGCACATCGTGCTCCCCGAGGCGCTGTACGAGCGCGTCATCGAGGTGCCCGAGCGGATGGCCGCCGACGGCAGCACCGTGCGGGAGCTGGACCGCGAGGCGACGGCCGAGGCGCTGCGCGCCGCGTACGCCGAGGGCTTCCGCAGCGCCGCCGTCGTCCTGCTGCACGCCTACCGCCACTGGGCGCACGAGGAGGAGACCGCGCGGCTCGCCAGGGAGGCGGGCTTCACTCAGGTCAGTTGCTCCCACGAGGTGAGCCCGCTCATCAAGCTCGTGCCACGCGGCGACACCACCGTCGTGGACGCCTATCTCTCGCCCGTGCTGCGCCGCTACGTGGACGAGGTCGCCGGGGAACTCCGGGGTGTGCGGCTGATGTTCATGCAGTCCAACGGCGGACTGCGCGAGGCCACCCACTTCCGCGGCAAGGACGCGGTGCTCTCAGGACCCGCCGGCGGCGTCGTCGGCATGGCGCGCGCCTGCGCGGAGGTCGGCCACGAGCGGGTCGTCGGCTTCGACATGGGCGGCACCTCGACGGATGTCTCCCACTACGCGGGCCAGTTGGAGCGCGTGTTCGGTACCGAGGTCGCCGGTGTGCGGATGCGGGCGCCGATGATGGACATCCACACCGTCGCCGCGGGCGGCGGCTCCGTGCTGCACTACGACGGCGCCCGCTACCGCGTCGGCCCCGACTCTGCGGGCGCCGTCCCGGGACCGGCCTGCTACCGGCGCGGCGGGCCGCTGACGGTCACCGACGCCAACGTCATGCTCGGCCGCGTACAGCCAGCACACTTCCCCGCCGTCTTCGGCCCAGGAGGCGACGCGCCGCTCGACGCCGAGGCCGTGCGTGAGGGCTTCGCGCGCCTCGCCGAACGGACTGCGGACGGCCGCACTCCGGAACAGGTCGCCGAGGGCTTCCTGGAGATCGCCGTCCTCAACATGGCCAACGCCGTCAAGAAGATCTCCGTGCAGCGCGGCCACGACATCACCCGCTACGCGCTCGCCAGCTTCGGCGGCGCGGGCGGCCAGCACGCCTGCGCCGTCGCCGACGCGCTCGGCGTGGACACCGTCGTCGTCCCGCCGCTGGCCGGTGTCCTGTCCGCCTACGGCATCGGGGTCGCCGACGCGACCGCGCTGCGCGAGCGCTCCGTAGAGGCCCGGCTCACCGACGCGTGCCTCACCGAGGTACGGGAACTGTGCGACGGACTCGCCGCGCAGACCCGCGAGGAGCTGCGCTCCGACGGCATCCCCGACGCCGCCGTCGCCACCTCCGCACGCCTGCAACTGCGCTACGAGGGCACGGACGCGGCCCTGACCGTCGCGCTCGACGACCGTGCCACGATGCTGGCCCGCTTCGAGGAGGAGCACAGGGCGCGGTACGGGTTCGCCATGGACAAGCCCGTCGTCGTGGCGACAGCCGTCGCCGAGGCCACCGGGGCCGCCGGGCCTCACAGCGCCCGTACCGCGCCCGAGGGGGAGCGGGAAGGGGACCTGGAGCCCGCCGACGTGGTGCGGATGCACACGGCCGGTGAGTGGCGCGAGACGGCGCTCTACCGGCGCGACGACCTGCGTCCCGGCGACACGGTCGAGGGGCCCGCGATCCTCGCCGAGGCGGACGCGACGACCGTCGTCGACCCGGGCTGGCGCGCCGCCGCCGACCCGCGCGGGCATCTGCTGCTCACGCGCGTGGCGGCCCGCACGGCGGTCGCGGCCGTCGGCACCGATGTGGACCCGGTCAGGCTGGAGGTCTTCAACAACCTCTTCATGGCCGTCGCCGAGCAGATGGGCGTGCGCCTGGAGAGCACCGCGCACTCCGTCAACATCAAGGAGCGGCTCGACTTCTCCTGCGCCCTCTTCGACGGCGAGGGCAACCTCATCGCCAACGCGCCCCACATCCCCGTGCACCTGGGCTCCATGGGGGAGTCCATCAAGGAGGTGCTGCGCCGCAGGGGGCCGGAAGCGGACGGCGGGTCCGGCGCCGAAGGCGGCACTGGCGGTGACACGGGCGGCATGCGTCCAGGGGACGTCTACGCGATCAACGACCCGTACCACGGCGGCACCCACCTGCCGGACGTCACCGTCGTCACCCCCGTCTTCTCGCGGGACGGCCGCGATCTCCTCTTCCTCGTCGCCTCGCGCGGACACCACGCGGAGATCGGCGGGCTCACCCCCGGCTCCATGCCCGCCTTCAGCCGTACCGTCCACGAGGAGGGCGTCCTCTTCGACAACTGGCTGCTGGTGCGCGACGGTTCCCTGCGCGAGGCGGAGACCAGGGAACTGCTCGCCTCGGCACGCCACCCCTCCCGCGCCCCCGACGCCAACCTCGCCGACCTGCGCGCCCAGATCGCCGCCAATGAGAAGGGCATCGCCGAGATCCACAAGATGATCGACCAGTTCGGCCTGGACGTCGTGCGCGCCTACATGGGCCATGTGCGCGGCAACGCCGAGGAGTCGGTGCGCCGGATCGTCGCCGGGCTGGCGGACGGCGAGTACGCCTACGAGACCGACAGCGGCGCCGTCATCCGGATCGCCGTCACCGTGGACCGCGAACGCCGCGCGGCCGTGCTCGACTTCACCGGCACCTCGCCCCAGCGCGACGACAACCTCAACGCGCCCAGCTCCGTCGTCCTGGCCGCCGTGCTCTACGTCTTCCGCACCCTCGTCGCCGACGACATCCCCCTCAACAGCGGCTGCCTGACCCCGCTGGAGGTCCGCATCCCCGAGGGCTCCATGCTCGCGCCCGCCTACCCCGCGGCCACGGTCGCGGGCAACGTCGAGACCTCGCAGGCCGTCACCGGCGCCCTGTACGCGGCCCTCGGGGTCCAGGCCGAGGGCTCGGGGACCATGAACAACGTGACGTTCGGCAACGACCGCGTCCAGTACTACGAGACCGTCGCCAGCGGCTCGGGCGCGGGCGACGGGTTCGACGGCGCCGACGCCGTGCAGACCCACATGACCAACTCGCGCCTCACCGACCCCGAGGTGCTGGAGTTCCGCTACCCCGTGCGCGTGGACGGCTTCGCCGTGCGCGAGGGCAGCGGCGGCCGGGGACGCCACCGGGGCGGCGACGGCGTGGTGCGCCGACTGCGCTTCCTGGAGCCGATGACGCTCGCCCTGCTCACCGGGCACCGGCGCGTCCCCCCGTACGGCATGGCGGGCGGCGAGTCCGGCGCGCTCGGCGTCAACGCGATCGAGCGCGCCGACGGCACCGTCGAGGAGCTGGCCGGGCGCGACGCGGCCGACGCGGGGGTGGACGATGTCCTGGTGCTGCGCACACCCGGTGGCGGAGGCTACGGGCACGCCTGAGAAGGTGAGCGGCGCACGACGCACAGAAGACGCACGGAAGACGCACGGAAGACGCACGAAGACGGACGGAACGGACGCCGTACCGGGCCTCACGCGGAGCCTTCCGAGGTCAGACACGGTGGCATGGACGTACCACCACATCCGTGCCGTTTCGGCTGTTGTCAGTGTGACCGCTTAGTGTGTCCGTCGTGACTGAGCACGTGCCGACGACCATCCCGTCCCCGGCCCCAGGGCCCGCAGCCGACGAGGGGCTGGCCCGTCGGCTGCGCGCGCTCGCGTGCACCGCCCCCCTGCACGATCTCGACACCCGCAAGGCGAACCTCGCGGGCGAGTACAGCACGTACGCCATGGCCGAGGTCGCGCTCGCCGCGATCGATCTCGTCACCCTCCAGATGGACTTCGACACCGGCGCCGATCACGAGCAGATAGTGGCCAGGCTGCTGCCCCGCGTCGCCGCGCAGGCGCCCCGGCGCTCCGCCGCCGAGCACGAGCGCGTCGCCCGCTGGGTGCTGGAGAACCTGATCAACGTCGGCAGCGTGGACCGAGGCTTCCGCGCCGTCTACGGCACCTTCGGACCCGACGGCGCCTATGTGCGCAGGGACTACGACTTCAAGCTCATCGAGGAGGTCGCGGGGCCCGGCGGCAGCGTCTATCTGCGCACCACGGACGAGGCGGTGAACGTCCTCGTCGGCGCTCTCGACACCGATGTCACCAGCGCCCAGATCGCCGCCGAGGTCAAGCTCGAAGTCCTCATCAACCGGGGCAGGCTGGCCGACGCGCAGCTCGCGGCCGAGCAGGCCCGCTATCGCACCGTCCAGTACGCCGAGACGCTGCGCCGCACCCTGGAGGCCACCCGCCGCAACGTCCGCGCGGTCGACTGGCTGAACACCGTCCCGGACATGATCGCCGAAGCGCTGGACCACGTAGCCGACAGGTACCGCCACGAGAACGCCATCCTCACCAACATCCGCAAGGCCAGGGACGAGGCCGCCTCCGAGCGCGGCCCGGACCACAAGCGGCGCGCCGCCGAGCTGGTGGACATCGTCAAGGACTGCATCCGCCGCCACACCCAGCTCCAGTCCCGGCTGCTGGAGGCGGGCCCCCTCTTCCGCGCCGAGCAGGACAGACAGGCGTTCGCGCCCCCGGCGGCACGCGCCGGCCTCGATCTGTACGGACAACTCGTGGCGCCTCTGCTGCCGCTGCCCCTGGAGCGCGCGACGCGCGTGACGGACGCCTTCTTCGCGCGCGGCACGGGGCTGCGCACGCCCGGAGCGGTCCGGGTCGGCGATCTCGTCGACGTACTGCTGACCCCGCCCACGCCGCGCGAGCACCTGGGCGCGGAGATGCCGGAGCCCGATCTGATCGCCACGCCGGACGACAGCCGCTTCAGCGAGGAGCAGCTGGAGTCCGCGATGGAACTGCTGGACCTCCCCGCCGACGCGCCCCGGCGTCTGTCGGGGCTGCTGGCGGACGCGCGCCGCCGCGATCCCGAACTGCCCTACCTGGTGGCGCTGCTCGCCGTCCACGCGGCGAGTCCGCCCGTCGGCACGGCCTACCGCCAGGGCGAACAGCAACTGCTCTTCGCCGTGGACGACGGCACCGAGCTGGACGACGCGGAGTTCGGCGGCGCCGATCTCATCGTCGGCAAGGCCCTCCTGGACTCGGCCGGAATGGCCGCCGAGCGCTCGGAGGTGGCATGAGATGGTCGCTTCCGCGGCCGGGCAGCCGAGATCTGTGGCCCGGCCCATGACACGGTTCTCGCCGCCCGGTGCGGTTGCCGGGTGCGGTGGTGTCTTCGTCCGCCGTACCGTCCGCGCCGTGTGCGCCGAGGTGCGGAGGGGCCCGGCCCGCCGTGCCAGGTACTCCGCCCCCGCGCTCTCCCTCCGAGCCCCCCGTATCCCCGTTCCACCCCGAGTCCCAGGAGCACCGCAACCGTGACTGAGTACGACGACCACACGGCCGCGCCCGTGGACGGCGCGGTGGGCGGCGGCGGGTCCTGGGCAGGGCCCGAGGCCGTGGAGGGGGGCGGCCATGGTCCCGCCGAGTCCGGACCGCGTGCCGCGCCGTCCGCCGTCACCCCGGCCGACGCCGCCGACGCGGCGCGGCTCGTGTCCTTCGGGCTGCACCCCAAGCTGCTCCCCGCGCGCGACGCCGAGTACGCCGAGCTGCTCAGGCGCTATCGCGACGAGCCCGCCTTCGCCCGCCTCGCCGACGCCGTCGCGACGGGCCTCGGCCTGGTCGTGCTGGAGGTCTCCACCCGCGCGGGCATGGCGCTCGCGGCCGAGGAGGATTCCGTGTTCGCCGTCCGCATGGGCGACTACGCGCGCCGCGCGACCGCCGACTCCGGAGACCGCTTCCTGCACGGCCTCGCCCATCTCGCCGTCGCCGCCATGGCCTTCCCCCGCCCCGAGGACCTCGCCGACGACGGCTACATCGGCCGCATCAGCGTCAACGGCGTGGACGCCTTCGTCCGGCAGGCGTGCCGCAGGCTGGAGGAGCGCGCCGAGGCGGAGGGCGAGAACACCGACCCGGCCACCGGAGCCCCAGGGCTGGAGGCCGCCTGGCGGGTGTACGCGCGCCGCAGCTCCACAGGCGCCACCAAGGACGCCCGCAGGCTCGCCGGGTCGACGACCGGCATCATCGCCAAGGCCGTCACCTTCCTCGTCGACTCCGGCTTCCTCCAGCGCACGGGGGACGACGCCGGAGGCACCTACCGCACCACGGCCCGCTATCAGCTCCAGGTCCGCGACATGGCGGGGAACGCCGCCATGGCGGAGCTGCTGGAGCTGGGTGTCGTCCCCGTGAGCGACGGCAGCGCCAGCCTGCTGCCGCCCGACGAGGGCGACGATCTGAACGTCGCGGCCGACGCCGGACTGCCCTTCCACTCCTGACCGCCGCACCCCGCTTCCCGCTCAGACCCCGCCCACTCCGTACGAGACAACGAGAGCCCGCCGCCATGTACGAGCTGTCCCGGATCCGCCTCTACTCCATCGGGCCCGCCGGTGCGCGCTACGCCGACACCGTCCTGGACCTGCGCGGAGTCGGCGACCCGGTGCCCAGCCCCGCCCCGGCCCAGGCGGACTTCTTCGAGGACGAGCCGACGGGCCCGCCCTGCCGCCCCGCGCCCGCGGGCGTGCTCTTCCTGGAGAACGGCGGCGGCAAGTCCGTCCTGCTCAAGCTGATCTTCTCGGTGATGCTGCCCGGCCACCGCAACACCCTCGGCGGCGCCAGCTCCGGCGTGCTGCGCAAGTTCCTGCTCGCCGACGACTGCGGCCATGTGGCGCTGGAGTGGCAGCACACGCTCACGGGCGAGAGCATCGTCGTCGGCAAGGTCAGCGAGTGGCGCGGGCGGCAGGTGTCCAACGACCCGCGGAAGTTCGCCGAGGCGTGGTATTCGTTCCGCCCCGGGCCCGGCATGAGCCTGGACTCCCTGCCCGTCGCCGAGTCGGCGGCGCTGCGCCCCTCGTCCGAGGGCGCCTCCTCCGCGCGCGGACGGCGTCGCACCATGAAGGGCTTCCGTGACGTCCTCACCGAGACGGGCAAGGCGTATCCCAACCTCGACGTCGTCTGGGAGGAGATCCACGAGCGCTGGAACGAGCATCTGACGGCCCTCGGCCTGGACCCCGAACTCTTCCGCTACCAGCGCGAGATGAACGCCGACGAGGGCGAGGCTGCGGGCCTCTTCGCCGTCAAGAACGACTCGGACTTCACCGACCTGCTGCTGCGCGCCGTCACCGACACCCGGGACACCGACGGCCTCGCCGATCTCGTGCACGGCTTCGCGCACAAGCTGGGCCGCCGGGCCGAGCTGACCGCCGAGCGCGACTTCACCGCGGGCTCCCTCGACCTCCTCAACCGCATCGCCGAGTCCGCCGTGCAGCGCGAGAGCGCCCGCGAGATCCACGGCGCCGCCGAGCACCGCACCCGCACCCTCGCCCGCCGCCTCGCGGCGCGCGGCACCCAGGAGCGGGGCCGCGCCGCCGAGCTGGCCGAGCAGGCGGACGAGGCGGAGCGCGCCGTCGAGGAGGCGAGGTCGGCGCGGGCCCGCTCCTCGCTCGTCGCCGCCGAACTCGCCTACCGCCATGCCTCGCTCGCCCTGGCGGCGGCCGAGAAGTCGGCGGCGGCGCAGCGCCGCGAGCTGACCGAGGCCCGCACCCTGCACTCCGCCTGGCAGGCCGCTGAGACGGTGCTCCAGCACCGCACGGCCGCCGACCGCTCTGCGCGCGTCGCCGCCGCCATCCAGGAGGCCGAGCGTGACGCGGCACCCGCGCTGGCGGCCCGCGCCAAGGCCGCGGCCGAACTCGTCCGGGCCCTGCACGCCGCCGCCGAACGCGGCGAGAACATCGCCGTCGAGGGCGAGGAGCGCGCCGCCGCGCTCCAGACGGAGAGCGAGGCGGCCCACAGGGACGCCACGGCGGCCGCCACCGAGGCCCAGCGGGCGCGCAGCGAGACGGAGCATCTGCGCCAGCGCCTCGCCGAGGTCGAGCAGGAGACCGCCGAGGCCGTACGCGCCGGCTGGATCGAGACCCCGGAGGGCTCCGGTTCCGGCTCCGAGGCCGACCCGGCGCGCGCCGCGCTCGCCGCCAGCGACGCGGAGAAGGAGGCGGTCGCCGCCTGGGAGAGCGCCAGGGACACCGCGCTGCGCACCGCCGAGCAGGCACGGGAGGCGGCGGCCGAGCACTCCGCCGCCGAACTCGCCTCGGCGCGGGCCGTGGACGCGGCCGAGGCGGCCGAGGCCGCCTACGACGGCGAGCGCCGCACGGCCGAGTCGCTGGGCGCCGAGGAGCGGCTCGCCGAACTGCTCGGGATGCCCCACCACGGCGCGGGCCGTGCCGAGCGGGGCGCCGGACTCCCGGGGCAGCGGACCGGCAAGGAGACCGCCGGGACGGCGGGCGCCGACGCCGCCCCGCACCAGCACGACGCCGCCCCCGGCGCCGCCCCGGAAGCCCCGGAAGCTCCGGAAGCTCCGGAAGCCGGGGGCCTCAGCGCCGCTGAGCTGGACCGCAGCGCCGAGGAACTGCGCGAGCTGCTGGACGATTCCGTCGGCGCCTCCGAGCGCCAGCTCTTCGAGCTGCGTACCGCAGCGGCCGAGGACTCCCGCATGCTGGGCGCCCTCGGCGACGGCGGACTGCTGCCGCCGGGACCCGATGTCACCGCCACCGTCGAGTACCTCGGCGAGCACGGTATCCCCGCCCTCCCCGGCTGGCGCTATCTTGCCCAGGCCGTCGATCCCGTCGACCACGCGGCCGTGCTCTCGGCGCGCCCCGAACTCGTCGACGGCGTCGTCATCACCGACCCCGCCAGCCACGCCAGGGCCCGCGACGTCCTCGCGGAGGCCACACTGCTCCCGCGTTCGGCCGTGGCCGTGGGCACCGCGGCCGCGCTCCTGGCGCCCACCCCCGCGCCGGGCTCCGAGGGAGACCGGAGCTCCGACGTGTTCCTCGTCCCGCCGAACCCCGCCATGCACGACGAGCACGCGGCGGACGACGAACGCCAGCAGTTGCGGCTGCGCGCCGCCTCACGGGACGAGGAGATCCGCGCCCTCGCCGCGCGCCTGACCGCCGACCGCGCGCTCGCGGCCCGCCTCGCCTCCTGGCGCACCGGCTGCCCGCCCGGACGGCTCGCCGAGCTGGCGGCGGCGGCGAGCGAGGCGCGTACGGCCGCCGACGCCGCACGCGCCCGCCTGGCCGAGGCCCGTACGGCACGCGCCGAGGCCGACGAGGCAGCCGCCGAGACCGCACGCGCCCGCGACGAGCGGCAGGAGCGCGCCCAGCGCGCCCGGCGCAGCGCCGATGCCCTCGCCGGGCTCGCCTTCCGGCTGCGCGAGCGCGCCAACTGGCAGACCAGGCTGCGCGAACTGGCCGACGAGACAGCGGCGGCCGAGGAGCGCGCCGAAGCCCTCGTGGAGCGCGCCCGCGCCGCCGACGAGGACCGCCGCGCGGCCCAGCGCGGCGCCGACGACGCACGCCGCACCGCGCGGGCACTGCGCGCCGAACGCGCCGAGATCGCGGGCGTGCCCGACGACTTCGACGAGGAGCAGGCCGCCGAGCCCTCGCCCACCTCGCTGCCCTCGCTGCGCGAGGCGTACCGCTCGGCCTCGCAGCTCTACGAGAAGGTCGGCGTCGGCGCCGATCTGCGCGCCGAGCAGGCGCGGGCCGAGAGCGACGAGTCGGCGGCCCTCGCCGCGCTCGACCGCCTCACCAACAAGGTCCGCACCCGCGCTGGCCAGCTCCTCGAAGGGCCCGACGGGGCCGACGGGCCCTCCCGCCAGGCCGCAGCGGCCCGCGCCGAGGCCCTCGTACAGAACCTGGAGACCCGCGCCTCGGCCGCCAGCGAACAGCTCGGACGGCTCCGCGGCGAGGCCGAACGCCTCGCGCCCGAGGACGGCGAAGCCCACACGGAGCTGCCCGAGGACCTCGTCCCCGCCGACGCCGGAGCGGCCCAGACCCTGCTGCGCACGGCCAACGGCGAACTGGCCTCCCGCGACGACGCGCTGGAGGCGGCGCGCACGACGCACGGCGAGCTGGTGCGCGCGCACCGCGCCGCCGAGGACGCGGCAGGCGGCTTCGACGAGACGGCCGCCATGCTCCGCGATCTCCTGCGCGACCCGCACGCCACCGCGCCCGACGAGGAGCCCGAGCGCACCGAGGCGTACGCGGGCAGCCTCGCCGAGGCCCGCCAGTCGGCGGCGGAGGCACGCCGTTCGCTGCGTGGCTGCGCCGCCGACCTCAGCGCGGCCGAGCAGGCCGTGCGCGAGGCGAGCGACGTCCTGGTACGGCACGCCAACTCCACCCGCTACGAGCAGGTGCGCACCCCGGCACGCCAGCAGATCAGGGAGCTGCCCGCTGCCGCGCTGCCGGAGCACGCGGCGGCGTGGGCCGAGGCGTTCGCGCCCCGGCTGCGGGTCCTCACGGACGAGCTGGAGCAGCTCGAACGCAACCGCGACAGCATCGTGGACCGGCTGCGCGGGCTCGTCGAGTCCTCGCTGACGACGCTGCGTTCGGCCCAGCGGCTCTCGCGGCTGCCGGAGGGGCTGGGGGAGTGGTCGGGCCAGGAGTTCCTGCGCATCCGCTTCGACGATCCGGACCAGGCCACGCTGACGGAGCGCCTGGGCGAGGTGATCGACGAGGCCACGCGCTCCGCCGTGCGCAAGAATTCGGACCTGCGCAGGGACGGCATGTCACTGCTGCTGCGCGGCGTCCACGCGGCGCTCCAGCCGCGCGGGGTCTCGGTGGAGATCCTCAAGCCCGACGCGGTGCTGCGCGCCGAGCGCGTACCGGTCGGCCAGATGGGCGACGTCTTCTCCGGCGGCCAGCTCCTCACGGCGGCCATCGCCCTCTACTGCACGATGGCCGCGCTGCGCAGCAACGACAGGGGCGACGAGAAGCACCGCCACGCGGGCACCCTCTTCCTGGACAACCCCATCGGCCGCGCCAACGCCACATATCTGCTGGAGCTCCAGCGGGCCGTGGCCGACGCGCTGGGCGTCCAGCTCCTCTACACGACGGGCCTGTTCGACACGACGGCGCTGGCGGAGTTCCCCCTCGTGATCCGGCTGCGGAACGACGCGGACCTGCGCGCGGGGCTGAAGTACATCAGCGTCGAGGAGCACCTGCGGCCCGGCCTGCCGCAGCAGGACCCGGAGGGCGAGACGGTCCACGGCGAGATCACCGCGACCCGCATGTTCCGCCGCCCCGACGGCCCCCAGGCGGAGCCGCCGAAGGCACCGGGCGTGATCCCGGAGCCCGGGGGCACGTCCACGGAGCCCGCCGATGTGGCCGACGGACCCGCCGCTCCGCCCGCCGACGAGCCCGTGCGCGGCGAGCCCGTCGCGGCCGAAGACGCCCCCGCCGGGCCGCCTACGTCAGCGGACAGCCCGTCCCTGTAAGCCGCCTCCTCCTGGGGCCGGGGCCCGGCGTGGGTGCTCAGCGCCGTCCGTCGGCCCGTCGCGTGGCGCCCGCCTGTTCGCCCGCGGCGTGCCCGCGTGTCCGTCCGGGCCCGTAACCGGCGTCGTACCCCGGCCCGTACGCGGGACCGGGACCCTGGCCCGGACCACGCGGCCCCGGCACCCGCGTGTCCCGCGCGCGCTCGCGTCCCCGCCCACGTTCCCGCTCCTGCTCCTGCTCCTGCTCCCGCGCCCGTTCCCGCTCCCGCTCCCGTGCCCACGCACGGGAGCGGGCCGCGCTGCTGGGCTCCGAGATCACGCCGTGCCGCTGGATCCAGACCTGCCGGGTCACCCACACGTCCAGCACCGCCCACGTCGCCACGACCGTCCCGGCGACGGTGGCCAGGACCATCGGAAAGGCCAGCCACACTCCGGCCAGCGAGCACAGCACGGCGACCATCACGAGAACCAGGGTCAGCGCGACGATGACGACCGCGCGGACAGCCGCTGCGCGGACCGGGTCGGGCAGCCTGGGCTTTGCGTACATGGGTCCTTCACTCCCCCTTCACGATCTTCCATACGCTTACCGTTCCACGTGCGTGTCCTGCGCCACAATCTCCGAACACGTGTCGGGGCATCGACGGACAACTCAGGATGAGGCACCCTGGACGCCCTGTTCCCACGCACGGACACATCTACGAGTGGGCCTCACCGCAGTAGTAGGCTCGCGCCGTTTGCTGTCGAAACTCGCCCCCGCGCGGTGGGGTTGACGTAGGGGAGGCCATGCGCTTTCGCGGGAAGTCGATCCGCCGGAAGATCGTGGTGCTGCTGCTGGTGCCGCTCGTCTCCCTCGTGTCCATCTGGGGATTCGCCACCTACATCACCACCCGCGAGGCCGCCGAACTCCTCGACGCCTCCGACACGCTGGACAAGGTCGGCTACCCGGCCGAGGACACCGCGCAGGCGATACAGAACGAACGGCGGCAGATTCTCGTCTACTTGGCCGATCCGCGCCGCTCCGACGCCCTCACCCGGCTCCACAAGCAGCAGCGCGAGACGGACAGCACCGTCTCCAAGATACGCTCCAACGCCGCCGACTCCGGCGTGCGTTCCGGCCTGAGCCACACCTCCCTCGCCCGCCTCGACGACCTCGTGGACGGTCTCGACGGCCTGCACAAGGTCCGCTCCAAGGTCGAGGACAACACCCTCACGCGCGGGGGCGCCTTCCAGGCGTACAACGAACTCATCGACCCCTGCTACACGTTCCTCACCTCCCTCGGCGGTCTGAACGACCCCGAGCTGGAGAAGCAGAGCCGCGCCCTCGTCGGCCTCACCCGCGCCCGTGAGTACCTGGCCCGCGAGGACGCGCTGATGTCGGCGGCGCTCGCCGCGGGGCACATGACCAAGGGCGACCGGCGCGCCTTCTCCGACCGGGTGGCTGAGCGCAACCTCGCCTACGAGACCAACCTCCAGTCGCTGCCGGCCGAGGAGCGCGAACGCTTCGACAAGTACTGGAACGGCACCGACGGCCGCACGCTGCGCAGCTACGAGGACGCCATCATCGGCGCCGGAGCGCGCGGCGCCACCGGCATCGTCGACTCCGAGCGCTGGGAGGCAGCGGCCTCCACCGTCCTCACCGACCTCGAACGCTTGGGGTACGAGGCGGGCGAGCGCTACAAGCAGCGGATGGAACCGGCCGCCACGAAGGTGCTCGTCCAGGCGGGCGCAGCCGGCGTGCTGGGCTTCATCGCCGTACTGGCCTCGCTCGTGATCTCCTTCCGGGTGGGCCGTGAACTGGTCCGCGACCTGAGCACGCTGCGCAAGCAGGCCAACGAGTCGGCCGGGGTGCGGCTGCCCAGCGTCATGCGGCGGCTCGCCGCAGGTGAACAGATCGACGTGGAGACCGAGGCACCGCGCCTGGACTACCCGCCCGACGAGACGGGCCAGGTCGGGCAGGCACTCAACACCCTCCAGCGCGCCGCCGTCGAGGCCGCCGTCAAGCAGGCCGACATGCGCCGCGGCGTCTCCGAGGTCTTCGTCAACCTCGCCCGCAGGAACCAGGTGCTGCTGCACCGCCAGCTCACCCTCCTCGACGCCATGGAGCGCCGCACCGAGGACGCCGACGAACTGGCCGACCTCTTCCGGCTCGACCACCTCACCACCCGCATGCGACGGCACGCCGAGGGCCTGGTCATCCTCTCCGGTGCCGCGCCCTCCCGGCAGTGGCGCAAGCCGGTGCAGCTCATGGACGTGGTGCGCGCGGCCGTCGCGGAGGTGGAGGACTACGAGCGCATTGAGGTGCGCAGGCTGCCACGGCTCGCCGTCGACGGCAGCGCGGTCGCCGACCTCACCCACCTGATCGCCGAACTCCTGGAGAACGCCACGGTGTTCTCGCCGCCCCACACGGCGGTCCAGGTGCTCGGCGAACGGGTCGCCAACGGCTTCACCCTGGAGATCCACGACCGTGGCCTGGGCATGGCGGCCGACGCGCTCCTCGACGCCAACCTGCGGCTCGCCGAGACCCCGGAGTTCGAGCTGTCCGACACGGACCGGCTCGGCCTGTTCGTCGTCTCCCGGCTCGCCCAGCGCCAGGGCGTCCGCGTCTCGCTCCAGCCCTCCCCGTACGGCGGCACCACCGCGGTGGTCCTGATCCCGGGCGCCGTGCTCACCGAGACCCCGGCCCGCGACGACGAGCGCGAGCAGCGCGGCACCGTCGAGAGCGGCACGGGCCAGGAGCCGCTGAGCAAGCGGCGCGACGCGCTCACCAAGGCGCGGGCCCCCTCCCTGGAGAACAGCACGGCGCGCCGTGTGCTGGACGCGCTCGACGGGCCCGTCGAGCTGGAGGCACCGCTCGGCGAGCTGGACGGCCCCGACAGCGGCGGCAGGCTCTTCCGCAACCGCAAGGGCAGGAGTACGGCACCGGCGCCTGGACCGGTCTCCGGCTCCGGACCCGGCTCCGGACCCGGCTCCGGACCCGCGCCCGAGCAGCACCAGTTGGCCGACGACGAGACCGACCCGTCGCTGCCCTCGGCGGGCCCGGGCGAGAAGGGCTCGGGGGAGAAGGCGCCGGGCGGCAAGGGCTCGGGCGAGCGGAGTCCGGGCAGTCCGGGCGACGACGGCCGCCCCGCGCCCCTGCCGCGCCGCCGCCCCCACACCCCCGTGCTGATCTCCGACCACGGGCGCACCGTGGGGGACGGCAAGCGCCTCCCGCGGCGCGAGCGGCGCTCCGAAGACGCCGGGGCCGCCGGAACCCCGTCCTCCCGGCCCTCCGGCGGCCCCGACGGGCTCGTCGCGCCGGGCGAACCGGGTGAACCGGACGACTCCGCCGGGCGCGCGAGGCAGCGCGAGAGCACGCGCGGAAACGGACGCGAAAGCGATCCGGAGCAAACACAAGGCATCCCGGGACAGCCGGGGAGCGAGCCGGAACGGGCCGAACCCGGCCCGTGGGACGGTTCCTCCGCCGGTCCTTCCCCGGACGCAGGACCCGGCTCCCGTACGGAGCCGGAGCCCGGCGCGGCGCACCGGACCCCGCCGTCCCCCGCGGCGGGAGACGAGGCGCCCGTGGCCAGGCCCGCGCAACTCGGCGGGCTGCCGAGGCGGGTGCGCCAGGCCAGCCTCGCGCCCCAGCTCAAGAAGGAGGCCCGCGAGACGGGCCGGCCCGCAGGGGAGGCCCGTCGCACCGGCGGCGCCTCCGAGGCCGACCGGCCCTGGGACCGCGACGCGGACGAGGTACGCAGCCGCATGGCCTCGCTCCAGCGCGGCTGGCAGCGCGGACGTGCGGAGAACGCCGCGCCGACGGGGGATGATGCGGGGGAGACAGCACCAGGAACGACACCGGAGGGGGACGGTCGATGACCGCACCAAAAGCCACAGCGAACACCGCCTCGCAGGGCGGTGAGCTGAACTGGCTCCTCGACGAGCTGGTCCAGCGCGTCGGCAGTATCCGCAAGGCCCTCGTCCTCTCCGGCGACGGGCTCCCCAGAGGGGCTTCCCAGGACCTCACCCGTGAGGACGGCGAGCACCTCGCGGCGGTGGCCTCCGGCTTCCACAGCCTGGCCAAGGGCGTCGGCCGCCACTTCGACGCCGGTACGGTCAGACAGACCGTCGTCGAGCTGGACGAGGCGTTCCTCTTCGTCACCGCAGCGGGCGACGGCAGTTGCCTCGCGGTGCTCGCCGACGCCGACTCGGACGTGGGCCTCGTCGCGTACGAGATGACCCTGCTGGTGAAGCGGGTCGGCGCCCACCTGGGCACCGCGCCACGCTCGGACCTCGGCGGAAGCTGACGGGACGGGTTGGACGGGCCGATGAAGGACCGCTGGTTCGACGACGCGGCGGGGCCCGTGGTGCGGCCGTACGCGATGACGCGTGGCCGCACCCGCAGCAGCACCGGGCAGCACCGGCTCGACCTGATCGCACTCGTGATCGCGGAGAGCCCTGACGGCGCGGAGGACGCCGCCGGTGCCGACAGCACCGACGGCGCCCCCGGCGCGCACCCGACCGGCACCGGCCCCTACGGGGACACCGGGCTCCCCTACGGGGCCGAGCCCCCCTACGGGGCCGAGGACCCGTATGGGGACGATCTCCCCTACGGGGACGCCGATCTGCACGCCTACCGCACCCTGGCTCCCGAACACCTCGACATCGTCAAGCTCTGCCGGGCCTCGCCCCTGTCGGTGGCCGAGCTGGCAGCGGAACTCGACCTGCCGGTGGGCGTCGTACGCGTCCTCATCGGCGATCTCATCGACGCGGAACTGGTCCGCGTCAGCCGTCCCGTCCCCCCGGCGGAGCTGCCGGACGAGAGCATCCTCAGAGAGGTAATCAATGGCCTTCGGGCGCTCTAAGCGCGGTGGAGGGAAGACCGCACCGGTCGAACCCGTGACACTGAAGATCCTGGTCGCGGGCGGATTCGGCGTCGGCAAGACCACCCTCGTCGGAGCGGTCAGCGAGATCAGACCGCTGCGCACCGAGGAGACGCTGACCGAGGCGGGCAACGCCGTGGACGACACCTCGGGGGTGGAGAGCAAGTCCACCACCACGGTGGCCATGGACTTCGGCCGGATCACGATCAAGGAAGACCTCGTCCTGTACCTCTTCGGTACCCCGGGCCAGGACCGCTTCTGGTTCCTGTGGGACGAGCTGGCACAGGGCGCGCTCGGCGCCGTGGTCCTCGTCGACACCCGGCGGCTGGAGGACAGCTTCGCGGGCATCGACTACTTCGAGCGGCGCGGCATCCCCTTCACGGTGGCCGTCAACTGCTTCGAGGGAGCGGACCGCTACCCGCCGGAGACGATCAGGGAAGCGCTCGACCTGGACGCGCACGTGCCGGTGATGCTGTGCGACGCGCGTAGGCGGCAGTCGGCGCGCGACGTGCTGGTCTCGGTCGTCGAGCACGCGATGCGGATCGCGGACCGCGCGGCGGGGTCGCAGCCCGCGACCACGTCCTGAACGCCGCCCCGTAAGGCACCCCGAACGCCGCCCTCCCCGGGCACGGACCCGGACCGGATCTCCGGGCTCCGCTCCCGGGGAGGGCGGCGTCAGGGCAGGCGGATCTGGAGGGGCCTCAGCCCTCGCCGTCCTCGTGCCAGCCGAAGCTGCGCTCCACGGCCTTGCGCCAGTTCGCGTACTCCCGCTCGCGCGCCCCCGCGTCCATGGCCGGGGTCCACTCCGCGTCCCGCTTCCAGTGCGCCTTCAGCTCGTCCAGGTCCGACCACACGCCCGTCGCGAGCCCGGCCGCGTAGGCCGCGCCCAGACAGGTCGTCTCGGCGACCACGGGCCGGATCACCGGCACCCCGAGCACGTCCGCCTGATGCTGCATCAGCAGCCCGTTCGCCGTCATGCCGCCGTCGACCTTGAGCGTGGTGATCTGGACGCCCGAGTCCTGGTACATCGCGTCCACGACCTCCCGGGTCTGCCAGCTCGTGGCCTCCAGGACGGCCCGCGCCAGATGCGCCTTGGTGACATAGCGGGTCAGTCCGGTGACGACGCCGCGCGCGTCCGAGCGCCAGTACGGGGCGAAGAGCCCGGAGAAGGCGGGCACGATGTACGCGCCGCCGTTGTCCTCCACGCTGGCAGCCAGCGGCTCGATCTCCGAGGCGTCGGAGATGATGCCGAGCTGGTCGCGGAACCACTGCACCAGCGCGCCCGTGATGGCGATGGAGCCTTCGAGGCAGTAGACGGCGTCCTCGCCGCCGAGCTGGTAACCCATCGTCGTCAGCAGGCCGTTCTTGCTGGCCACCGGGCGCGTGCCCGTGTTGAGCAGCAGGAAGGAACCGGTGCCGTAGGTGTTCTTGGCCTCGCCGACCCCGTAGCAGGTCTGCCCGAACACCGCCGCCTGCTGGTCACCGAGCGCCGAGGCGACGGGCACCCCGGCCAACTGGCCGACGGCCCTCCCGTAGACCTCGGCCGAGGACTTGATCTCGGGCAGCACCGAGGCGGGCACGTCCATCGCGTCGAGGATGGACTGGTCCCACTGGAGCGTCTCCAGGTTCATCAGCATGGTCCGGCCCGCGTTGGTCACGTCGGTGACGTGCACGCCGCCGTCCGTGCCGCCGGTGAGGTTCCAGATGAGCCACGAGTCGATGGTGCCGAAGGCGATCTCGCCGTTCGCCGCGCGCTGCCGCAGCCTCGGCACGTTGTCCAGCAGCCAGGCCGCCTTGGGCCCGGAGAAGTAGCTGGCCAGCGGCAGCCCCGTACGGTCGCGGAAGCGGTCCTGGCCGTCGTCCCCGCCCAGCTCCGTGCACAGGGCAGAGGTGCGGGTGTCCTGCCAGACGATGGCGTTGTGCACGGGCTTGCCCGTGGCGCGGTCCCACATGACCGTCGTCTCGCGCTGGTTGGTGATGCCCAGGGCGCTGAGCTGGTCGGCGCGCAGTCCCGCCTTGGCGAGTGCGCCCGCGACCACGGCCTGGACCTTGGACCAGATCTCGGTGGCGTCGTGCTCCACCCAGCCCGGCTTGGGGAAGATCTGACGGTGCTCGCGCTGGTCGACGGCGACGATCGCGCCGTCGTGGTCGAAGACGATGCAGCGGCTGGAGGTGGTGCCCTGGTCGATTGCGGCGACGTACTTGTCCGTCATGGTCACGTCCCTCTCGGAAGTGCGCTCAGGAGGCCGGTGGGCCGGCCAGGGGCGTCCCGCCCCGGCATGGTCAGTAGGCGAGCTTGAAGATCCCGGCCGCGATCACGGCGCCGAGCAGGGGCCCGACGACGGGGACCCAGGCGTAACCCCAGTCCGAGGTCCCCTTGTTGGGGATCGGCAGCAGCGAGTGGGCGATGCGGGGGCCGAGGTCGCGGGCGGGGTTGATGGCGTAGCCCGTGGGCCCGCCGAGGGAGAGACCGATGCCGACGACGAGCAGCGCCACGATCAGCGTCGCGGTACCGGACTCGCCGAGGCCCTTGGTGAGGCCGAAGGCCAGCACGGGCAGCACCAGCGCCATCGTCGCGATGATCTCGGTGATGAGGTTGGCGACGGGGTTGCGGACCTCGGGGATGGTGGAGAAGTTGCCGAGGGTGTCCTGCGCGAACTCCGGGTCGGTGTTCGCGGTGAACTGCGCGTAGTACACGCCCCAGGCGAGCACAGCGCCGATGATCGCGCCGATCATCTGCCCCAGGAAGTAGACGGGCACCTTGCTCCACTGGCCGGTGTCCATGGCGATGCCGACGGTGACCGCGGGGTTGAGGTGCCCGCCGGACAGGGGCGCCGCGGTGTACGCGCCCGCCAGGACGCCCATGCCCCAGCCGAAGGCGATGACGATCCAGCCGCCCTCCTTCGCCTTCGAGAAGCGCAGGTTGACCGCGGCGCAGACGCCCGCGCCGAAGAGGATCAGGATCGCGGTGCCGATGATCTCACCCGCGAAAATGTCCCCGTTGGAGAATTGGTCCATGAACGGCTCCTAGTGCCCTCGGCCGGGGTGGCGGCCCCGGCGGTCCCCTGTAGGGTGCGTGCTTCCGTGGCTACGGAGCGGCGCCAGGGGACAACGAGGCCAGGTGGCCCGCGCCACGCCCGGCCTCCGCGACGAGCGTGACGGCAGTGTTCAACGCTGGTGAGGGGCCGTCAAGGTCATGGACGGTGTGGACTGACCGCGTCCGCGGGTCCCCTTCGCGGGGTGCGGATCGAAACGGGGGGTCGGCCCTTCACGGGGGTGTTGCGCGGGACGGCTGGCCAGTGTGGTGCGCGCTGTAGGGTCCCGCGCTGATTTTTGTGCCCCTGTCCGGGGGGTGCCGTCGTGTGGCGGGGCGCCGTTTCCGGGTGCGGGTTGGTGGCTTCGGCGCGGCGTGTGGTTTCGGTTGTTCGCGGCTGGCGCCGCGTGATTCCTGGTGCCTGCCGGTGGCCGTGTGGGGTGCGTGGGTGCGGGGTGTCCGGTGCCGCGCCGGGGTGTCTCCTCGGCGTGAAGGTCTCGTTTTCGGCTTTCCGCCGTCGTTCGTCTCGACCTGCGGGGACACCCCGCCCCGTCCCCGTCCCGCCGGTGACCCTCCTCCGCTCCGGGTCGGCCGGGGCCCACGCCCCTTCACGGGGTGCGCCTCCTTGCCGTGCGGCGGCACAACAACCAGCGCGGGACCTACGGTCCCCACTCCACGGGCCAACCGTCCCGCGCAATACCCCCGTGAAGGGGGCGCCTACCCGAGTGCCCCCTGGCCTTTCGTTCGCGTGCTGCGGGCCGGTGGGTGGGTTGTGCCTACCCTCCCCCAGCTACCACTGGGAGGTGCCCCCTCGCCGAGCGGGACGCTTGCCCACAACAGTGTGGTGAGCCGTCACCGTCAGCTATCCCGACAGGGGCGGAGCCCCTCCGGTACGGCACCGGTCCACAGCATGGCAACAAGCGGAGGGGGCACCGGCGGATAGTTGGCCACCGGGTGGGAGGGGACGTGGTGGGGTGTCCCCGCAAGTGGTGGCGACGAGTGCCGGGGGAAACCCGTAAACGAGACCCGCACTTGTCGCCGCCCGAGGAGACACCCCGGCACGGCACCGACCCCCACCACACACGCACCCCATATCCACGGCCGAAACCGAGAATCACGCGGCGCAAGCCGCGTACTACCGGTCCATACGCCGCGCCGTAGCCACACAGCCGCACCCGGAACACAACGCACCGCCCAGCGCAGCGCCCCGCACCCCGCGCAGCAGCGCAAAAATCAGCGCGGGACCCTACGGCACCCACCACACCGGCGAACCGTCCCGCGCAACACCCCCGACGAACGGACAACCCATCGTTTCCTTCCGCACCCCGCGAAGGGCTAGCGCACCGCGATCACCGACGAGCCGTGCCCGAACAGGCCCTGGTTCGCACTGATTCCGGCCCTGGCCCCCGGGACCTGGCGCTCGCCCGCGACGCCGCGCAACTGCCACGTCAGCTCGCAGACCTGCGCGATGGCCTGCGCCGGCACGGCCTCGCCGAAGGAGGCCAGGCCCCCGCTCGTGTTGACGGGGAGCCGCCCGCCGAGCTTCGTGCCGCCCGAGCGCAGCAACGCGGCGCCCTCGCCCTCGGCGGCGAATCCGAGGTCCTCATACCACTGGAGTTCCAGCGCGGTGGACAGGTCGTACACCTCTGCCAGCGACATGTCCCCTGGCCCGAGCCCCGCCTCCTCGTAGGCGGCGTCCGCGATCGAGGCGCGGAAGCCGCGCTCCGGTTCCGGCACGGCGGCGGCCGAGTCGGTCGCCAGGTACGGGAGGTCCAGCAGGGTGTTGGGGTAGCGCGGTGTGACGGTGGAGACGGCGCGGACGCGCACGGGGCGCGCGGCACCGTGGCGGCGGGCGAAACCGAGGCTGGAGAGGACGAGTGCCGCGCCCCCGTCGGAGGTGGCGCAGATGTCCAGCAGCCGCAGCGGATCGGCCACGACGGGCGAGGCGGCGACGTCCCCCGGACTGACCTCTTTGCGGTAGCGCGCGTACGGATTCAGCGTCCCGGCCGCCGCGTTCTTGACCTTGACGTGGGCGAAGTCCTCGGCCGTGTCGCCGTACAGGGCCATCCGGCGGCGCGCGTAGAGCGCGAAGTACGCCGGGTTGGTCGCGCCCAGGATCCGGAAGCGCTGCCAGTCCGGGTCGTCGGCGCGGTCGCCGCCCGCGGGCCGGAAGAAGCCCTTGGGCGCGGCGTCGGCCCCGACCACCAGCACCGTCTCCGCCATGCCCGAGAGGATCTGCGCGCGTGCCGTGGCCACGGCCTGGGCTCCGGAGGCGCAGGCGGCGTACACGCTGGTGACGCGCGCGCCCTGCCAGCCCAGCGCCCGCGCGAACGTCGAGCCCGCCACATAGCCGGGGTAGCCGCCGCGCACGGTGTCGGCGCCGACGACCGAGTCGACGTCGTTCCAGTCCAGGCCCGCGTCCGCCAGCGCCTCCCTGGCCGCCGTCACCCCGTACTCGATGAACGGGCGGCCCCACTTGCCCCAGGGGTGCATCCCCGCGCCGAGGACGGCCACGTCCCGGCCCTCCGGCGTCACGTCCCCGCCCTCCGGCGTCGCGGCGCTCACAGCGCGCCCTCCACGGGCACGGGCTTCCAGTGCCAGGTGGTCCAGATGTGCTCCGCGTCCTCGTTGAGCACGCCGGGCACCACCTCGACCTCCATGCCCACGGCCAGGTCGTCCACCGTGACCCCGGGCGGCGCCTGCCCGAGGACCACCATGCGCTCCGCCTCCAGCTCGACGGCCACCAGCGCGTACGGCTCCCACTCGCGGTCCGCGTCCCAGACGTAGGGCGGGGGCGGCTGGTAGCGCCCGTCCGTGTAGGACCACACGCGGCCACGCCGCGAGAGCGGTACCTCCTCCAGGCGCGTACCGGCGCACGAGGGGTTGCGGCAGAAGGTGTCCTCGCGCGGGAAGAAGACCGAGGTACAGGTGAGGCATCTGGTACCGAGAAGGGTGAAATCCCCGCCCTCTTCGCTGAACCATCCATCGGCGACGGGCGTACGTATAGGTGGCACCGGTCCCTCCCTGGGTGTCGCGGCTCCGCGCACCATCAAATCTGATGGGTCGTCAGGAGTCTGGCACGGGAACGAGCCGGGTGTCACGAGCGCCGACGGCGGCACGGGGCCCACGGGGGTGGTCCCGAGCCGCCGTCGCGCGTTGCCCCGCGCGTTGCCCCGGGGCGCGCGGCGCGGCTACTTCCGCTTGCCTCCGAGCGAGCGCCGGTCCACGGGGAAGTCGAAGTAGCTGTCGGGGAACGTCTCGTCCGAGAGCGTGAAGTGCCACCACTCCTCGGGCAGGTTCGTGAAACCGGCCGTCTCAAGGCCGTCCTTGAGCCGTAGCCGGTTCTCCCGCTGCTCGCCCTGGACGCGCGGATCGAGCGTGTGGGACAGCGTGTCGAAGCAGTCGAAACCGGTCCCCATGTCGATCGAGTTGTCCGGGAAGCGCTCCTCCTGGGGAGCGAAGCAGGGCACGAGCGGCTCACCGGGCACGTACGGACGCGTCGGCCGGGCCGGGAGCTTCACCAGCGTCAGATCGACGGTGCTGCCGCGGCTGTGCCCCGACTTCTCGGCGATGTAGCCGTCTTCAAAGAGGCGCGTCTTGTCCACGCGCGGATAGAACTCGTCCTTCATCCGCTGGTCGTCGAGGTCCTTGGCCCATGCCACGAAGTGGTCGACGGCGCGCTGCGGCCGGTAGCAGTCGTACACCTTCAGGGAGTAGCCCCGCTTCAGGAAGGAGACCTGGGCCTTGTGCAGCGCCTTGGCGGTGTCCTTGGTGACGACGCACAGGGGCTGGCGGTAGCCGTCGACCGGCTCACCCATGAAGTTGTGCTCCGTGGGATAGCGGATCTCCTGGAGGATCGACTTGTCGACGTCGCGCAGGGCGACGAACTCCTCGGGAGCCTTCGGCTCCGACGTGGCCCGGGCCTGGGGCGTGCCCTGAGCCTCCGGCTCGGCCTGTGCCTCGGGTGCGACGGTGAGGAGGGAGGCGGCGGCGAAGAGCGCCGCCGCGAACCCGATGCCCCGGAAGGGTCGTCTGATTGCCATGACCCCTTCATCTATCAGGTGCGGACCCGGACCGGATACCCCACGGGCTCCCCGTTACCCCGCCCGACCACCGGCTTTCCCCCGCGCAGCAGCACCGTGAAGCGCTCCGGCTCCGAACGCTCCCAGCCGTCCCCCGCGTCCGCGATCACCAGCCCGCTCCCCGTACGGCCCGCCGCCGGGGCCCACACCTCCAGCTCCGTCTCCCCGCCGTCGCCCCTCACCGGCAGCGCCGCACCGGCCCGCACCAGCACCGGTATCCGCGACAGCGGAGCCTCGACGTGCACCGTCCCCGGGCCCTCGTACGCGCGCCCCGTCGCCGTGTCGTACCAGCGCCCGCGCGGCAGCCGCACCGCACGCCGCCTGACCCCCTCCTCCAGCACGGGCGCCACCAGCAGCGCGTCCCCCAGCAGGAACGCGTCCTCGCAGTCGCGCAGCGCCCGGTCCCGCGGATGCTGCCACCACACGGGCCGCACGTACGGGGCGCCCGTGCGGTGCGCCAACTGCGCGAGGGTGACGAAGTAGGGCAGCAGCCGCTCCCGCTCCGCGAGCGCCGCCGTGCAGTGCTCCAGCACCTCGGGCCCGAACTCCCACGGCTCCCTCCGGCCCGCCCACTTGGCCCCGAAGGTGCGGAACAGCGGCAGATACGCGCCCAGCTGGAACCAGCGCAGATACAGCTCGGGCGACGGCGTCCCCGTGAACCCCCCGATGTCGGGGCCCGAATACGGCACCCCGCACAGCCCCATGCCGAGCACCAGCGACAGCGAGGCACGCAGCCCAGCCCACCCCGTGGCCACCTCGCCCGACCAGGAGCCGCCGTACCGCTGCATCCCCGCCCAGCCGGAGCGCGAGAAGAGGAACGGGCGCTCCTGGGGCCGCAGTTCCCGCAGCCCCTCGTGCCCGGCACGCGCCATCGTCAGCGCGTAGACGTTGTGCGCCTCCCTGTGGTCGCCGCCCCGGCCCTCCAGGGCGTGCCGCGACGACAGGGGGAGCGTGGGATCGCCGAACGCGGTGAAGGACGTCGGCTCGTTCCTGCCGTGCCACACCCCGGAGAAGCCCTGCGCGAGGCGTTCCGCGTACAGCCCGCTCCACCACTTGCGCACCAGCGGATCCGTGAAGTCGGGGAAGACCGCCTCACCGGCCCACGCCACCCCGCGCACCTCGCGCCCGCGCGCGTCCCGCACGAAGGCCCCCGCCGCCGAGCCGCTGTCGTAGACGGCCGTGCCGCGCTCGGCCTTCACGGCGGGGTCGACGGCCGAGACCATCCGCACCCCCTCACCGCGCAGCTCGGCGGCCAGGCGCGGCAGATCGGGGAAGCGTTCCCGGTCGACGGTGAAGACCCGGTGCCCGTCCAGGTGGTCTATGTCCAGGTGCAGCGCCTTCAGCGGCAGCCCCCGCTCCCGGTACCCGGCCGCCACCCGGCGCACCTCGGCCTCGTCGCGGAAACCCCACCGCCCGTGCTGATGGCCCAGCGCCCAGCGCGGCGGCAGCGCCGGAGCACCCGTCAGCGAGGCCCAGCCGTACAGCACCCGCGCGGGCGCCCCCGCGATCACCCAGTAGCGCAGCGGCCCGCCGCTGACCCGCACTGCGCAGCGGCCCGGTCTGTCGTGCCCTGAGCCGCCGCCCTCGCGCCCCTCGCGCAGGGTGACCTCGCCGTCCCACGAGTTGTCGTGGAACACCAGATGCGTCCCCGCGTCCGCCACGACGAGCTGCACCGGCATGGTGACGTACACGGGCACCCGGTCCGTGCCCGAGGGGCCAGGACCCGTGTTCCACAGCCGGTACGTGCCGTCGCGCAGCCGGGGCCCGCCCGGCCGCCCGCCGAGGCCGAAGAACCGCGCGTCGGGCGTCACCTCGGAGCGCACCAGCCAGCGCGCGCCCGGCCCCTCGGGGCCCTCGTGCCCCTCCTCGCCCTCCGGCGCCTCCTGCCGCTCCTCGCCCTCCGGCTCCCACCAGCGCGGGGGCATCTCGCGACGGAGCAGCACGCCGCCCGGCGTCCTGATGTCCACGGCGCCGTGCCGTGAGACGGTCACCAGCATCCGCTCCGAGACCACCCGCCAGCCGCCGTCCTTGTCCGGCTCCAACTGCGCCCGCGTGTCGGCGGCCGGGACCTGATGGGCGAGCGCGTACGAGGGCTCGGGGCCCGCGCCGTCCCAGCCGCAGAAGACCGCGCCGCCCGCCGCTACTCGCACGCGCAGCGACGAGCGCTCGAAACGGATCACGCCACCGCCCGGCTGGGGCTCCGCACTCTTCACCCGGCCCGGCACCCGGGCTCTCTCCGCGCGCTGCCGGGGCAGTCCCGCCGCGTCCGCGCGCCTGCGCCGCCACGCCGACCGCACGGCGCGCGCACCCCGCGCCGCACCGACCACTCTTACCGACCGCACCAGGCCACGCGCATCCATGCTGCTCAGCCTGCCATCGTGTCCGGTGTGAGTCAGTGCCGTTCAACTTCCGTTCACCCGCTTTGTTGCCGGGCGTTCGCCAAGGGGACGCCGATGCGGCTCCGACGGCCCTCCGGGGCCGCCCGCGCCCGGCGCACGACGCGTGCGGCGCGCGCCCCTGCGCGCGTGCCGACCCGTGGCCGGGCCACATTTCCCGGACCCCGGGGGTGTGACGCCGACCCTGGCGTCCAAGTTGATCACGTGGCATCGTCCAGGTCAGCCACGCGCACGCGCACGTACTCCCAGCACGCACGCCGCGCGTCCCGGCCCGCCGGACGACGGGCCGCACGGCCACGGAAGACGACCACGGAACACGACGACCCACACGCCGGCACCAGCCACGACACGGCACAGCACGACACACCACGACACGACGCGTAGCAAAACGCAGGGACCAGCCAGGGAGCCGCAATGACCGCAGCGCACAGCACGACGCCGTCCCCCGCGCCCGAACCCCTCTGGCAGCCGGGCCCCGAACGCGTCGAGAGCGCCCGGATCACCCGCTTCCAGGAGTGGGCGGCCGAACGGCACGGCGCCCCGGCCGCCACCCCGGGCGACCCCGTCGCGAGCTACGCGGCCCTGCAACGCTGGTCCGTCGACGAGCTGACCACCTTCTGGCAGGCCGTCACCGAGTGGTTCGACATCCGCTTCACCACCCCCTACGAGACCGTCCTCGCCGACACCTCCATGCCAGGCGCCCGCTGGTTCCCCGGCGCCACCCTCAACTACGCCGAGCACGCGCTGCGCGCCTCCGAGGACCCGGCACGCGCCGACGATCCAGCGCTGCTCCACGTCGACGAGCGCCACGAGCCCACCCCCGTCACCTGGTCCGAACTCCGCCGCCAGGTCGGCTCGCTCTCGGCCGAGCTGCGCCGCCTCGGCGTCCGTCCGGGTGACCGCGTCAGCGGCTACCTCCCCAACATCCCCGAAGCCGCCATCGCGCTCCTCGCCACCGCGGCCGTCGGCGCCGTGTGGACCTCGTGCGCCCCCGACTTCGGCGCCCGCAGCGTCCTGGACCGCTTCCAGCAGGTCGAGCCCACCGTCCTGTTCACCGTCGACGGGTACCGCTACGGCGGCAAGGAGCACGACCGCCGCGAGACCGTCGCCGAACTGCGCGGCGAGCTGCCCACCCTGCGCGCCGTCGTCCACGTCCCCCTCATCGGCACCCCGGCCCCCGAGGGCGCCCTCGAATGGTCAGCCGTCACCTCAGCGCCCGAGGGCTCAGAGGACGCCTCACCGGTCTTCGAGCAGGTTCCCTTCGACCACCCCCTGTGGGTGCTCTACTCCTCGGGCACGACGGGCCTGCCCAAGGCCATCGTCCAGTCCCAGGGCGGCATCCTCCTGGAACACCTCAAGCAACTGAGCCTCCACAACGACACGGGCCCCGAGGACCGCTTCTTCTGGTACACCTCCACGGGCTGGATGATGTGGAACCTCCTCGTCTCGGGACTGCTCACCGGCTGCACGGTCGTCACCTACGACGGCAGCCCCGGATACCCGTCCACCGAAGCCCAGTGGCGCGTCGCGGCGGAGACCGGCGCCACGGTCTTCGGCACCTCGGCCGCCTACGTCATGGCCTGCCGCAAGGCGGACGTCCACCCAGGGCGTGACCTCGACCTCTCCCGCGTCAGGTGCGTCGCCACCACCGGCTCCCCGCTGCCGCCCGACGGCTTCCGCTGGATCCATGACGAGGTCTCCGCCGACATGTGGATCGCCTCCGTCAGCGGTGGCACGGACGTGTGCAGCTGCTTCGCCGGAGCCGTGCCCACCCTCCCCGTCTACACCGGCGAACTCCAGGCGCCCTCCCTCGCCACGGGGCTCCAGTCGTGGGACCCGCAGGGCAAGCCGCTCATCGGCGAGGTCGGCGAACTCGTCGTCACCACGCCCATGCCCTCCATGCCGATCCGCTTCTGGAACGACCCCGACGGCTCCCGCTACCGTGACAGCTACTTCGAGATGTTCCCCGGCACCTGGCGCCACGGCGACTGGATCACCCTCACCGAGCGCAACACCGTCGTCATCCACGGCCGCTCCGACTCCACCCTCAACCGCCAGGGCGTCCGCATGGGCTCGGCCGACATCTACGAGGCCGTCGAACGACTCCCCGAGATCCGCGAATCCCTGGTCATCGGCGTCGAACAGCCCGACGGCGGATACTGGATGCCGCTCTTCGTCCACCTCGCGGAGGGCGCCACCCTCGACGACGCGCTGCGCGACCGCGTCAAGCGCGTCATCCGCGAGGGCCTGTCGCCGCGCCACGTCCCCGACGAGATCATCGAGATCTCCGGGGTCCCGCACACCCTCACGGGCAAGCGCCTCGAAGTCCCGGTCAAGCGGCTCCTCCAGGGCACCCCGCTCGACAAGGCCGTCAACCCCGGCTCCGTCGACAACGTCGAGCTGCTCCGCTTCTACGAGCGCCTCGCGCGGGAACGCACCCCGCACGACGCCTGACTCCTGCCCCCTGGCCACTGCGGCCCCGCACTCCGTGCGGGGCCGCTCCGGCGCCCGATGTCAGACCCCCCGATTACGGTGAGTGACCAAGTGATCCGTACGCACCCAGGGGGGACCCCATGGCACACACCCGCAGCCGGAAACGCGGCCCGCACAGGGCACTGCGCCGCGAGGCGCCCAGCACGGTCGCCGTCCTGGCGGAGGAGTCCCAGTTCGCGCTGATGCGCGGCTATCGCTCCTTCACCTTCGCGGACCACCGGACGTATCTGCGGCAGATGGAGGGACTGCTGCGCTCACTCTCCGGAGAGGGCATCCACACCCGCGTCGCCGTCTTCGACGCCGTGGACTACCGCCTCTTCTGCCACGAGGAACGCCTCGATCCCGACACCCGGGCGAGCCGCACCCGCTATGTCGCGGAGGTCGCCGCCTCCGGGGCCACGGTGGCGTACACGGGACAGCCCATGGCACGGCTCGTCCAGGCCCTCACCGACACCCAGGCATGCCGGGCCGCCTGGGAGAAGGCCGCCGAGATCCTCTCCCGCGCCGGCGCGTGCGCGGCCTGCGGAGCCGACATCGCGCGCGTCTCCCTGGACCGCGCGGCGCGGGCCGTGTCCCTCCTCATGGAGGCGGCGGGGGAGGGCACGCACCACCTGGTGTGCAGCGTCGGCGTCCCGGGCTCCCCGCTCGTCACCGCGCTCGACGCGTACGCCGACGAGGACGGCGTCCTCCGCGTCGACGAGACCGCGGCCCTCGCCCTCACCACCTCACTGGCCGCCGGACTCGCCACGGACAGCCCCGGCGGCCTGGTCCTGCGCACCGAACGGGAGGGCGCGCGGGACACGGTGCGCGGCTGGAACCTCCACGGCGACTGGCTGCGCGCCCTCACAGCCGCCGAGGTCTTCACGGCCTACTGCACGGACCCCGCCACCGGCGATCCCGTGCCGCCCGAGCACGGCGTCGATCACCTCCCCGGACTCGAACTGCCCCACCCGGGAGGTGACCTGCACTGCTGAGGGCTATACGTGCCGCACGTGCCATACGGGGGCGGTGCCGGTCCGCGAACGGGCGCCGGAACGCGAACGGTGCCGGCCGCCCCGCCGCAGCGGACCGACCGGCACCGTCGCCGTCATTACCGTCGTCAGCGATCACCGGGACGCGGGGGACGCCGGGGACGCCCGGGGCGCCCCGGCCCTCGCGCTCACTCCCCGGACAGCACCGCCTGCGCGGCGATCCGCGCCTCCTCGGCGGTGTCCGCTGCCCGCGCGGCGGAAGCGGCACGCTCGCACTGCGCGAGCGTGTGCTTCGCCAGCGTGGCGCGCACATACGGGATCGAGGCGGCGCCCATCGACAGGCTCGTCACGCCGAGCCCCGTCAGCACACACGCCAGCAGCGGATCCGACGCGGCCTCGCCGCACACGCCGCAGCTCTTGCCCTCGGCCTTCGCCGCCTCGGCGGACAGCGACACCAGGTCGAGCAGCGCGGGCTGCCACGGGTCCTGGAGCCGGGAGACGGCACCCACCTGCCGGTCGGCGGCGAAGGTGTACTGCGCCAGGTCGTTGGTGCCCAGCGAAAGGAACTCCACCTCCTGGAGCACCGACCTCGCCCGCAGCGCGGCGGAGGGGATCTCCACCATCGCGCCGAACTTCGCCCGCAGCCCGGCCTCGCGGCACGCGTCCGCGAACGCCCTCGCGTCCGTACGGTCAGCCACCATCGGCGCCATGACCTCAAGGTAGACGGGCAGCCCCTCGGCGGCCTTGGCCAGCGCACGGAGCTGACCGCGCAGCACCTCGGGATGGTCCAGCAGCGTCCGCAGCCCGCGCACGCCCAGCGCCGGGTTCGGCTCCTCACCCGGGGTCAGGAAGTCCAGCGGCTTGTCGGCGCCCGCGTCCAGCACGCGCACGACCACACGCCCCTCGGGGAACGCCTCCAGCACCTGCCGGTACGCCTCGACCTGCTTCTCCTCCGAGGGCGCCTGCTCACTGTTGTCCAGGAACAGGAACTCCGTACGGAACAGGCCCACGCCCTCGGCGCCGGCCTCCACGGCCGCGGGCACGTCAGAGGGCCCGCCCACGTTCGCCAGCAGCGGCACCTTGTGCCCGTCCGAGGTCGCCCCCGGCCCCTTGACGCCCTCCAGCGCGGCCTTGCGCTCCTCGGCGGCCTTCTCCAGCGCCGACCGCTCGTCCGCGTCCGGGTTGACCACGATCTCGCCGGTGCTCCCGTCCACCGCGACGACGGTGCCCTCCACCAGCTCCCCCGCACCGGGCAGCGCGACGACGGCGGGCACGCCCAGCGCCCGCGCCAGGATCGCGCTGTGGCTCGTCGGACCGCCCTCCTCGGTCACGAAGCCCAGCACCAGCGCGGGGTCCAGCAGCGCGGTGTCGGCGGGCGCCAGATCGCGGGCGATGAGCACGTACGGCTGGTCGCTGTCCGGCACCCCCGGCATCGGCACGCCCAGCAGCCGCGCGACGATGCGGTTGCGCACGTCGTCCAGGTCGGCCACCCGCCCGGCGAGATAGTCACCGGCGCCCGCCAGCAGCGCCCGGTAGGCGGCGAACGCGTCGTACACGGCACGCTCGGCCGTGCTCCCGACGGTGATCCGCCGCTCGACGTCGGCCATCAGCTCCGGGTCCTGGGCCATCATCGCCTGCGCCTCGAGCACGGCCTGGGCCTCGCCGCCCGCGAGATTGCCGCGCGCGATCAGGTCGTTGGCGACCGCCTCCACGGCCTGGTGCGCCCGCTGCTGCTCGCGCGGGGCCTCGTCGGGGCCGATCTGCTTGGCCGGGGGCTCCAGCACCGCGGTGCCCATGTGCCGTACCTCGCCGATCGCCACCCCGTGACTGACGCCGACGCCTCGAAGCGTTGTGTCCATCTCACCCGTCTCCGGTTCGGTGCGGCGGCTCGCTCACGGCCACCGCTGTTCTCTCTCGCGCTCTTCCGCCTCTTCCGTGTGACCGGCGCCCCGTGCGATCCCTGGGATCTGTGCGATCCGCGCGTCCTTTGCGACGGGGCCGGCCCGGGGATCAGCTCCAGCCGAAGAGGGTCTTGCCCGCCTCGATGTCGCCGTCGTCCACGACATCGGTCAGCGAGTCGGCGGTTGCCTCGAGCGCCACCACGGGGGAGACGGGCGACTTGCCCGCCGCCTCCACGGCGGCCGGGTCCCAGCGCACGATCGCGTCGCCGCGCCGCACGGTGTCGCCCTTGGCGGCCAGCAGCTCGAACCCGTCACCGTTGAGCTGCACGGTGTCGATGCCCAGGTGCGTCAGCACACCGTGCCCTTCGGCGTCCACCACGACGAAGGCGTGCGGGTGGAGCGAGACGACGATGCCGTCGACGGGCGCCAGCGCCTCGGTACGCTCCCGGACGGGGTCGATGGCGGTGCCGGGGCCCACCATGGCCCCGGAGAACACCGGGTCGGGAACGGCCGAGAGTCCGATGGCACGTCCGGTCAGCGGGGACGTCACGGTGGTCATGGGAAGCCTCCGAAGGGCGAGGATCGATCAGCCGCCGTCGCAACCTGTCCAGGACGGCGCACCGCTCAGAAGCGTAAGTCATAGGAACAACGGATTCCGATCGCGCGTGCGGGGACGCGCCGCCCGCCCACACGGGCCCGTGCCTCACGTGCACGCGCTCACGCGCGCGCGATCAAGCAGCCCTCCGGCAGCCCTGCAAAACCGATTTGCCTCTGCTCTCGGCGTGCCTGTACTGTCGTCCCCCTGCCCACGACGAAGGCCGAGCCGAAGCGTGGGCGGTCACCGATGATCCACATCCTTTCTTTTGTCGATTCGGTTTCGCATGTCTGCGATCAACCCGAATTTCGATCAACGGAAAAGGGTCTGATAGAGTCGGAGACACCGAAAGGGAAGCGCCCGGAGGAAAGCCCGAGAGGGTGAGTACAAAGGAAGCGTCCGTTCCTTGAGAACTCAACAGCGTGCCAAAAGTCAACGCCAGATATGTTGATACCCCGTCTCCAGCCGGTTTTGGTTGGGGCAGGGTTCCTTTGAAGAAA
>NZ_JBSHAO010000030.1:0-115922 GCF_053611545.1 Streptomyces sp. NPDC054796
CCTCTTCGCGGTTCCGGGTTCCCGACCGGGCCGGCTCAGCTTCCTTCGGGGGCGCCGGGCGCGAAGACGACGCAGGAGGCGGCGGGGGCCGGGAGCGAACCCGCGTAGGCCGGTGTTCCGGAGGCGGGGTCGAGGGTGAACCAGGCGATGTCGCCCGAGCGCTCGTTGGCCACGTACAGCCAGCGTCCCGACGGGTGCAGCGCCAGGTCACGCGGCCAGTGCCCGCCGCACGGCACGGTGGTGACCAGCTCCATGCCGTCGCCGTCCGCGCCGAGCGCCAGCACCGCGATGTGGTCACGTCCACGGACCGCTGCCCAGGCGAAGCGGCCGTCGGCCGAGAGCGCGAGCGCCGAGGGGTAGGCCGGGGCGTCCCCCGTCGGCTCGGCGGGCAGGAGCGCGGTCTCGCGCAGGGGTTCCAGTGAGCCGTCGGCCGCGTTCCAGCGGCAGGTGGTCACGGTCGGTGCCAGCTCGTTGATGACGTAGGCGCGAGCGCCGCCGGGATGGAACGCCAGATGGCGCGGCCCGGTGCCCGCGCGCAGCGGGACCTCGCGGTGCGGGACCTCGTGGTGCGGGGCCTCGCGGTGCGGGAGCGGCCCCTCACCGTCCAGGCCCGGGTCCCGGAGGTCGTAGACGTGTACGGAGTCGGTGCCCAGGTCCACCGCGAGCAGCCAGCGCCCCGACGGGTCGGGCGCCACCGCGTGTGCGTGCGGGCCCTCCTGCCGCTCCGCGACCGGCCCCCGGCCCTCGTGCCGCCGCACGTGCGCCCGGCCGCCGAGGCTGCCGTCCGCGCGTACGGGCAGCGCGCTGACGCTGCCCGAGGTGTAGTTGGCGGTGAAGAGCCGCCCGCCGGCCGGCGCGAGGTGCGTGGGCCCCGCGCCCCGTACGGGCACGGGCCCGCCGAGGAGTGCGGGCCGCTCCGGCCGCGCGAGGGAGAACGCCGCGGCGGCGCCCTCCTCCGTCTCGCTGACCGCGTACAGGACACCGGCGCCGAGCGCGAGGTACGAGGGGTCGGCGACCGCGGAACCGGTGTGGTGCAGCGCGGTCAGCTCGCCGGTGACGGGGTCGGCGGAGGCGGTCGTGATGCCGTTGCCGCCCGCCGAGGTGAACGAGCCGAGGTACGCGTGCGCGGTGTGCATGTCCCCCCGTCGCGCTGTCCGGGCTCCGACGGCCGGTCCCGCCGCCGCCTCCCCGTCCCCCACGTCCCGCGCGCCGTCCACGCCGTCCACGTCACTCGCGCCGCTCGTGTCGCTCACCGCTGTGCGTCCTCTCGCCCGGGGTGTGATCCCGGCGACGGTAGCAGCGCCCCGTACGCGGCGATCTCCGCCCCTGAGCCCCGAGCGCAGGGCTCAGGGCTCAGGGCTCAGGGACCGACCAGCCCCGAGCGCGAGGAGGACCCGAGCGGCGCCGCCAGCTCGGACAGGGTCTTCTCCAGCCCGCGCAGATGCAGGAGGGCCGGGGACTCGGCCTCCTCCCTGTGGGGCGCCTGCTGCGCGGCGGTCGCAGCGCGGCCGTGTGCGGCCCTGCTGACGGTGAGCGTCTCCACCGCGGCCTCGACGCGGCGGCACGCGGCCATCAGCCGGGCGTCGTGCGACGCGACCGGATCCGCGGCGGCCGACACCAGCCCCCGCACCTCCCGCGCGCAGTCGTCGAGCAGCCCGATCACCTGCCGGGCCCGTGCCTTGCGGGCCGGGAAGGGCGCCAGGGGGTGCACCAGCGGCGCGAGGGCCATCCGTACCCGGCCGAGAAGGATCTCCAGTTCGGCGGCGTGCGGGGTCGGGTCGCTCAGGGGGTCACCGGCGAGCCGCGACGTCGCCTGGGCGGTGGCGGCGTGCACACAGTGCAGCGCCCGCTGGATCCAGGCGTCGTTCGTGGCGTGCGTGGTGACCGGCAGGACGAGGACGACGGCCAGCGCCGCACCCACCGCGCCCACGCCCGTCTCCGCGAGCCTGAGCACCAGGAGGCCGGGATCCAGCACGCCCAGCAGGCCGTACAGCGAGCTGGCCAGCACCGTCACCGACAGCGTCATCCAGGAGTACGAGACGGCGGCGGTGTAGAAGATCCCGAAGACGCACACCGCGACCAGGGCCGCCGTCGGCGCGGGCGCGCCGTGCAGCGGGACGGCGACGAGTGCACCGAGGACGACACCGATCAGCGTGCCCAGGACCCGTCGGAAGCCGCGGACCAGGGTCTCGCCGCGCGAGGCGGTGTTGACGAAGATCCACCAGACGGTGCCGACGGCCCAGTACCAGCGGTCCTCGGAGAGCACCTGCCCGACGACGAGCGCGAGCGCACAGGCGGCGGTGGCCTGGAACGCCTGCCGGGTGGTGGGCCGCGCCAGCGCGGTGCCGGGGAGCATGGGCGGGGCCGCGGCGGGCGGGGTGCGGCGCTCGATGGGCCACAGCACGAAGCGCGTCGTACCGGCCACGAGGAGGGACACGCCGACGGCGGCGTACAGCTCGGGCAACTGGGCGGGGAGCGCGTGCAGGAACTGCGTGGCGAAGAAGCTCATGAACCCGAAGATCCCGAGCGCGTGCCCGCGCGGGCCCCAGCGGCGTGCGTAGACCCCGGCGAAGACGACGGCCAGGAAGGCGAGGTCGCGGGCCGCGAGTGTGCCGTGCAGGGCGGTGGCGAGCGCCAGTACGGGGAATCCCGCGACGGGCAGCAGCGCCGTGGTGATCCGCTGGTCACGGACGGTCGCGTCGGTGACGGTGAAGAGCGCGAGCAGTGCCGCGAGCCCTCCGGTGATCGACGCGGTGAGCGAGAGCCCGCACAGTTCGGACACGGCGACGGCGGCGGCGATGCCGATGACCGCGCGGAGCGAGTTCCGCAGCCTCACGAGCCCCGGGTCCGGAGCCACGAACGTTCTCTGCACGCTCTTCACGCTTTTCACGGCGGTTGCCGCCCCCTTGCGATGGCACGCGGCGTCCCATGGCCGTCCGGGGGTGGTGGTCGGCGCGGAGACACAGCGAAGGCACCGCGGACCGTACGGCTTCGTCGCCGTCCGGCGCTGCGGCGCCACAACTGGATGGATACGGCAAAGATAAACGCCCGCGTCCACTCGCTCAACAGCCGTCGATCACCGCACCGCTGTTCTCCGTCGGCCTCCACAAACACCGAGGGCTCACCGTGTCCCGGAGGACACGGTGAGCCCAGGCTGCGACGTAGCGGAAAAGTGGGCCGGTCAGCCCGCGTCGCGGTAGATCTTGCCGCTCTCGTTCACGGTGGCGCCGTCGTAGAGACCGGTCGGGCTGGTCTGCTTGGAGAGCGCCGACCACGCGTAGCGCTCCACGAAGTCCAGGTCCCCGAGCATCTTCGTCGACGAGGTGAGGAAGGCGGTCTGCTCCTTCTCACTCGGGTAGCGGGGCTTGTCCTTGGTGAAGTCGGTGAGGGCGTACTCGGTCAGCCAGACCGGCTTCTTGTACTTCTCGTGGACCCGCTTCAGATAGCCCGCGAGGTGGTCGGTGGCCTCGGGGCCGAAGTCGGAGCCGTACCAGTGCACCGGGATGAAGTCGACGCGCAGGTTGCGCTCCTCGGCGCCCTTCATGAAGCGGTCCAGCCAGCCGCCCGCCTTGTCGGCGTCACCGGACACGGCGGGGGCACCCAGCTTCAGGCCGGTCTTCTCCAGCTTGGGCCACAGTTCCAGGGCCTTCTCGGGCGTGATGTTGGACTGGGTGGGCTGGTCGGGCTCGTTGAAGGAGAGAAGGTGCTTGCCCTCCTGCTTGGCCTTGGTCAGCTCGTCCTCGGTGACCGAGCCGGGGCCCCAGATGGTGGGCACGTACTCGACGCCCTCCGGCGGGGTGAGGCCGCCGCTGGTGGAGGTCCAGTTGTGGTACCAGGTGGCGCCGGAGTCCTTCAGCGCCTCCGCTGCGCCTTCGACGGGGTTGAGGGCCACGCCCTTGCCCTGCGTGGTCGCCGGGTCGCCGGGGGCGGGCTTGTCGTCGTCACCGGGGGTCGGCTCGGGCGTCGGCTCCGGCTTGGGGTCTGGCTTCTCGGAGGAGCCGCCGGTGCCGTGGAAGGTGACGGTCAGGCTCTTGCAGGTGCTGCACTGACGCATCACCTGGTTGCCCGCCTCGGCGTCGTGCTTGGACCACGAGTAGGCGGTGGGGCACTGCTTGGTCAGCGCCTCGCTGTAGGCGGTCTTCGCGTCCCGGTTCGGGTTGACGCACACCATCGGCTTGCCCGAACTCTTCGACTTCGTGAGGTTCTCCGGCGGGCAGGCCGAGAGCAGGTCCGTGGGGCAGCCAACCGAGGCGCACTCCCCGCCGTTCTCCGGCGGCTTCACCCCGTCGGGCGTGATGGTGACCGGCGTCGAGACCGCGTTCACGTAGCTGATGTTGTACCAGGGAGCCGAGGAGTCCTTCGGGTCGAAGTTGAACTCGGCGAGGCTGACGGGCTGCTCGCCCGTGGTGCAGTGGTCCGCGTACGGGCCGCAGTCGCCCACCTCGCAGTAGAACGTGCTGCCCTCCTCCCCGCTGCATCCCTGGCGGGCGAAGAACTTGCCGCGCCAGTGTCCCGCGTCCGAGTGCTCGGGGATGGTGACGGTGGCCGACTTGCCCGGCTCCAGCACCGGCAGCCCCGTCAGCTCCTGCGAGCCGTCGGCGTTGACCCCGGAGCCGACCCAGAGCCGCTCCTGGGTCTCGTTGCGGAAGGTGACGGTGTGCTCGCCGTTCTCGGCCGCCGCCGAGGCGGAGGCCATCTGTTCGGTCCCCTTGTCGGAGCCCCAGAACTGTGTCGTGGCCACGGCGGACACACCGACGACGACGAGGACGAAAGCGAGCAGGAGGGGTCGGAACAGCCGCATCGATCTCAGTGAGCTAAGTGATGGAATAGGTCTCACACGCACAGAAACACGCCTCTCGGGTGAAGAATCGTCTGCGCACGCACGACGGATGCGCACAGCCAACGGTTCACACCAACAACCACCAACCTCGACCACCCCCCCTGCCTCGCCCGCCACCACACCCGCCCCTGCTGCCACCTCCCCCCGCCCCCTTGGCACCCTGGACACCATGAACCACTCCCCCTCCCGCACGGTCCTCCCCGCGGTCATCTTCGATCTCGACGGCACACTGGTCGACAGCGAGCCCAACTACTACGAGGCCGGTCGCCGCGTCCTCGCGCGGCACGGTGTCGGCGGCTTCACCTGGGAGGACCACACCCGCTTCATCGGGATCGGCACCCGGGAGACCCTGGCCACGCTGCGCGAGGAGCACGGCATCGACGCGCCGGTGGACACCCTCCTCGCCGAGAAGAACCACGCGTATCTGGAGCTGGCCCGCGCGGGCACCGAGGTCTTCCCGGGGATGCGCGAACTCGTCGGACTGCTGCACACGGCCGGACACCCGATGGCCGTCGCCTCGGGCTCCTCGCGCGCGGCCATCGAGGCGGTGCTGGCAGGTACGGGGCTCGACGCGCTGCTCACCGTCCATGTCTCGGCCGAGGAGGTGGGCCGCGGCAAGCCGGAGCCGGACGTCTTCCTGGAGGCGGCACGTCGCCTCGGCACGCGGCCCGCGGACTGCGTGACCCTGGAGGACGCCCCGCCCGGAGCCGAGGCGGCACGCCGCGCGGGGATGCGGTGCGTCGCCGTCCCCTATGTGCGGGACACGGTGGACGACCCCGCGTTCGCGTCGGCGGGGCTGCTGTTCCCCGGCGGACAGGGCGAGTTCGACGCACGACGGGCGTACGACTGGATCACGGGCACAGGCACGGGCGCGGACACGCACACGTCGGCCGCCGGGGCCTAACCACGGTGTCGGACGCGGGACCCGCGCGGGCCCCGCGTCCCGCCCTCCGCTCCCCTACTCCCCCCGCCCACCTGACTGGGGCGGCTCCGGCGATGATGCCGATGTCGCCTTCGGCCTCAGCAACGTGATCCTGGAGGCGCCCAGTTCGGTGACGTACAGGTTGCCCTTCGTGGTGTCCTCCGTGACGTCGAGCGGCTGCTGGAAGCCGGTGAGGCCCGTGGTGCCCACTGTCGGGGCCGAGAGTCTGCCCTGTGTGTCGACGCCGAAGATCTCGATGTCCTGGCCGCTGCTGTAGCGGACGACGAGCAGCTTGCCCTTGAGCGCGCCGCCGAAGGCGTCGCCCCGGTACTCGACGACACCGTTCGCCGAGGCGTGCAGCCCCGCGTCGTACATGCCGCTCAGGTCCAGGTTGCGGTCGGCCCGTGTGCCCGTCGGGTAACCGGTGACCTCGAACGGGTCGGTGCCCGCTGTCGGATTGCCCCCGGCCAGTACCCATTCGCAGCGGGACGGGTTGGGGTGCCCGTAGTAGCGGTTCTTCTTCACGTCGAAGACGTAGTCGGTCTCCGCCGTACCGACGCCGGTGAGCGCGGGCACGCTCGGCCCGGTGTAGGCGCCGCCGGCAGCCACGTCCGTCCTGCGTGTGCAGGAGGCGGGCAGCGGTGAAGGCGTCGCGGGTGTGTTGCCCCCGGCGGCCGAGCCGTTGGTGGGCGTGTAGAGGTGCCCGTTGCTGTGCCACACGAGGTCGAAGGCGTTGCGGACCCCGGTGGCGTACAGGGTCAGCGGGGCGTTCGCCGCGAAGGGGTCGTAGCTGCCGGGGCTCTCGGTGCGCACGTCCAGCGGGCCCGAGGCGGGCAGCTCGGCCGGATCCAGCCGCAGGACGGCCGCGCTGAGCAGCCGCTCCGGCCGGTTGCCCCACACGGGATCGGCGGCGCCCATGGCGTTGTTGGCGCCCTGGCTGACGTAGAGGGCGCCGTCGGGCCCGAAGGCGAGGGAGTTGGTCTCGTGGTCCTTCACGGAGCGCGGCAGATGGCTGACGACCTCGGTGTACGTGCCCAAGTCAGGGCCGCTGAGCTTGGCGATGCTGCTGGACCAGTCCGGCTCGTTGGGTGTGCCGCCGGGATACATCGTGTTGGAGGTGATCCACAGCACCGGCTCTGCGGCCGTCGAAGCGGGGTCGAAGGCCATGCCGATGATGGTGCGGTTCGGGGCGCCTGGCAGCTTCCGCGCCGTGGCGTCGGTGCGGACGGTGGAGATCGTCTGCGCGTTGCCGAGGGTGCCGTCGGAGGCGATGGTCCAGCGCATGACGTAGCCGTCGAGCGTGGCCGCGTACAGCTTGCCGTCCGGACCCTTCAGCACCGACGTGAAGCTCCTGCCGGTGGCGCCGCTGGCCGCCTTCTCGAACGCGACGGAACCCCCGCCCCCGGCCGACCCGGTGGTGAACACCGAACTCCAGGGGAGGAACGCCCTGCCCTCCAGGTCTTTGACGCCGCTCGTCACGGAGAGCCGGTAGCGGGTGCCGGGTTTCAGCCCGGCGGTCGGCGACACATTGATGACGTCACCGCCGCCGCTGGTGACCACGTGGGCGGCGACGGCGGTCCCGGTCACCGACTCCTTCAGGGTGACGGTGCCGCCGGACAGGGTGGACGCGTCCACTCCGGCGCCGGTCAGCCGCAGATCCGCGACGACACTGTTCGTGGGTGGCACCCCGGACGCGGTGTTGGCGGGAGTCACGGCGCGCACGGCGGGGCGGGTGTCGGCGCCCGTCACGGGCGCGATGGAGACGTAGGCGAGCTTTGTGTTGGTGCCGCCGCGCGGGCTGAGGGTGAGCCTGCCGTCGGACACCGTCGGCTGGACGGTCCGGGTCTGGTACCTGCCGCTGTCCGTGGGGACGAACCCGTCGACCGCGTTCTGGTCCTCGACCTGGATCGCGTGCGCGCTGTCCAGGCTCGTACGGTCACCGACGGCGACGGTGACCGCGTAGGTGCCGTCGGGCACGGCGATCTCCCAGCGGCCCGGCGTCTTGACGCCGGGGGAGGACGCGGGGAGCTGCATGTGCATGAAGGTGGCCAGCAGCCGGTCGGGTTCGGCGCTGCCACGGTCGCGGCCGTTGCCCGTCAGGTCCAGCGGCGTGGCACTGTCCATGCCCACCCAGCCGTACGTCAGCCCGCTGCCCTGGTGGGGGCCGGTACGGGCCGCGTACGGCTGCCCGTAGTCGAGGGTGTGGCCGGTCACGGGCACGGTGGTGGCCGTACCGAAGTCGATCTTCGCGGAGAACGTCGTGTCGGCCTGTGCGGGGCCCGGGGCTCCCAGCGCGAGCCCGGTCATCGCGCACACCGCGAGGGCGGCGGTGAGGGCGGTGCGGGGGCGGGCGGTGGGTCTTCGGAACGAGCGGAAGGGGGCTAACCCCCGCAGGAACGAACCAGTCACTGTTCTTTCTCCCATCGGCGCAGGAACAAGGCGATTTCCTGACATTGGCAGCCGGAGGATGGGAGCGGAAGCGGTGCGCGGGGAGGACTACGGGTCAAGGCCGGGGCCGGGGCCCGGGTCGGGTGCTACGAGCGGCGGCGGGGCTTGCGGCCCTTGCCGCCCTGCGCGCCGCCGGAGCCGCGCCGCGCGCCCGGCCTGCCCGCCGACGGCTTCGTCTGCTTCACCGGCTTCCCCGCCGAGGACGTACGCCGTGCGCCGCCGCCCTTCTCGGCACCCTTGCCCTTGCCCTTGGTCTTGTCCTGCGGCTGCGGCTGGGCGCGGCCACGTGTGCTGTTGACGGTCCGCCCGCGCACGATCCCGATGAAGTCCTCGACCTGGTCGGTGGTCGCTTCCTCCGGCCACGAGAGGGCGACGCGCGAGGTGGGCGCGTCAGAGACCGTCCGATAGGTGAGGTCCTTGCGGTGGTGGAGCCGGGCGAGCGACTGCGGGACGACGAGGACGCCCACCCCCGCGGCCACCAGCTCGATGGCGTCCGCCGTCGTGGCGGGGCGCTCGATCGCGGGCCGCCCGGGCAGCCGCTCCCAGTCGAGGACGTCGTCGAGGGGGTGCAGCACGATCTCGTCGGCCAGCTCCTCGGTGGACACCTCGTCGGCCGCTGTCACGAGGTGGTCCTTCGGGACGACGACCACCGTCGTCTCGGTGTAGAGGGGGATCGCGCTGAGGTCCGTCCTGTCGGCCGGGAGCCGTACGAAGCCCGCGTCCGCGCCGCGGGACCGCAGCAGATCGCACGCGTCGGCCGCGGACACGGGAACGAGGGTCAGCGGGACGTCGGGGATGCGCTCGTTCCAGATCCGCACCCACTTGGTGGGTGTCACCCCCGGGACGTAGGCGAGCCGGAACGAGGGGGACGCGTCGGAGTCTGTCACTCCGCCAGGTTACCGGCCGTGGTCGGAGACACCTCACACGATCGATACCCTTGCCCTATGACGTCGCACAAGACCACCCAGACCATGAAGCCCGCGACCGCGGCGAAGAAGCTGGGTGTGTACCTCGAAGCCACCCCCGCCGAGTTCCAGGAGGGTGTCGTCTCGCGCGACGAGCTGAACGCACTCCAGTCCGACCCGCCCGAGTGGCTGCGTGACCTGCGCCGCGACGGCCCGCACCCGCGCCCCGTCGTCGCGTCGAAGCTGGGCGTCTCCATCGCGGGCCTCGCGCGCGGCGGAGTCACCGAGCCGCTCACCACGGAGCAGATCGACGCGCTGAAGGCGGACCCGCCGGAGTGGCTGGAGAAGGAGCGCGCCACCCAGGCCGAGGTCAAGAAGGAAGGGGCGCGCCTCAAGCAGCTCAAGGAGAAGAAGGCGAAGGAGCAGGAGGAGAAGGAGCAGACGGAGGCGGAGCAGACCGGAGCGGCGCGGAAGCCCCGCCGCCCGCGTTCCTGACCTCCGCCTCACGTCGGGCACCGCACGTCGGACGCCGCACGTCGGGACGCCGCACGAAATGCGGTTGGCTGCCGTCGCGGCACCGCACTACGTTGCCGGGGTGGATCTCTTCTCGCACTCCTGGGCGGCGTTGCGCGCGGCGGTCGCCACGCTCACGGACGAGGACTTCGCACGCCCCTCCGGCTGTGCGGGCTGGCTCGTGCGCGATCTGGTGTGCCATCTGGTCATCGACGCGCAGGACGTCCTGATCACGCTGGCGACCCCCGCCGACACGGCACCCACCCGCGACGCGCTCACCTACTGGGACGTCACCGGCACACCACCGACCGGTGACGACCCGCTCGACGCGCTGACCGTCCGGCTGGCCGCCGCGTACGAGGACCCCCGGCTGCTCACCTTCCACCTCGACGACGTCGGCTCCGCCGCGGGCCGCACCGCCGCGCTCGCCGACCCCGCACAGTGGGTCGGCACCCGCGACGAGGTGCTGACCGTGAGCGACTACCTCTCCACGTACGTCATGGAGTGGACGCTCCACCACCTCGACCTGATCGCGCATCTCCCGCACATCGCACCACCGCCCACGGCGGGGCTCGCCCGCTCCCGCGAGATGCTGGAGGGGATCGCGGGAGCCGGGTTCCCCGCATCGTTCTCCGACGCGGACGTCCTGCTGACCGGCACCGGACGACGTGCCCCCACCGGCGCGGAGCGGGCCGAGCTGGGCGGGCTGGCCTCACGGCTCCCGTTCGTCCTCGGCTGACGGAAGGCGACGGAAGGGCCGGTGCCGTCGCCCCGGCCCAGGGGACGGCACCGGCCCTTCCGGTCGGTCAGTGCGGTGTCACACGGTCACACGGGTCACGTGGTCACACGCGGTCGGCCGCGATCAGGACGTACTGGAAAGAGCCGTCCTTGTAGGAGTTGATGAACGCCTCCTCGATGCCGGTGACCAGCGAGGACGTGGCCCGCAGCTCCCAGTACGGGAGGGTGGCGGGGGTGAGGTCGACGACGGCCTGCGGTACGAGACGATTGTCGGCCATGGCCCGCAGATACTCGCGGCGGGAGTGGATGTTGCACTCGAAGTGCGCGTTGATCTGTGAGACCCACTTCGAGGGCTGCCCGTACCGGGGGTTCCAGCAGCCGGTGATGGTCACATAACGGCCGCCCACCGCGAGGACGCGGGAGTGCTCGGCGAAGAGGTCGTGCAGATCGACGTACATGGTCGACTCGTTGTTCCACGAGGCCCTCGCCTGACCCGTCGCGAAGGGCGTGTTGAGCATGTTGCAGACGCGGGCGTGGACATGGCTCTCGATGCCCAGTTCACGGGCGCGCCGGTTGGCGAAATCGGCCTGCTTGGCCGAGAGGGTGACACCCTGCACATGGCATCCGAACCGCTGATGGGCCATGACCATCGAACCGCCGCGGCCGCAGCCCGCGTCGACGAGTGTGTCCTCGCGCCCGACCGGGCCGAGGTGGTCGAGAAGCAGTTCGGCCTGCGCCGACTCCAGGCGGTGCAGCTCGGCGATGAGCCGCTTCTCGTACGTTTCATCGTCGGGGTTGCCGAGGGCGGCGTGGTCGACGTCGCCGATGCCGTAGTGGTGGTGGTAGAGCCCGTCGACGTCGCCGAGGCGCAGGTTCACGGGCCTGGCTTCCTGGTCCCAGTAACGGGCGATGTCACCCTGATAGGGCGACTCGGGAGCGGAGGCGGACGCGGAAGCGGGGCCGGGGGTGTGATCCGGTGCGGAGGCGGGGGCGGGGACGAACGCGGAGGAGCCGTTCATGGGGGTGAGCTCGGTGCTGGTCACAGATAAGTCCGTCCTTACCAGAAATCGGGCAGGCTGTATCGATAGGTGTTGGTCTGGTGCCAGTAGTGGTTGCCGTCGACCCATACGGCCACTCCCCGCAGGAAGCGCAGCACGTTCGGGACGGGGCAGGAGGTGGCCAGCGCTGCGGCCTCGGCCTCGAAAGCGTGCATGAGGTCGTTGTGGACCTGGATCGCCTTGAGATAGCCCTCCCGTTCGGAGAGGCCCTCACGTTCGGAGAGCACCACGGGCAGGTTCAGATGCCGGCCGGGGCTCTTGAGTTCCTTCGTGTACGAGTACAGGTCGTTGACGATGGTGGTCGCGTTGCAGGCCAGTGCGATGACCCGCTGCATGGCGGGCCGTGCGTGCAGGTCGGCGGGGAGTTCGTAGCCGTCGACGGTGTCGGTGATGGTGGGACAGGGGCGGAAGTTGTTGAACTGACGCATCGCCAGGTACTCCCACACCTCCGGCATGTGCTCCGTCTGGGCCCACGCGGCCTCCGCGAGGTATCCCAGGTGCAGCCGGGCCATGTCGTGCCGGAAGCGGTCGGCCTGGGAGGGTGTGGCCTCCTGGAGGAAGTACTCCATGGCGGAGCGGTAGGCACGCCGGGGCGCGTCCGACTGGAGCGACTCCTGCCACTCCGGTTCGTACTCCTTCGTCGTGTGCAGCGGGTCGAGAGCGGTGTGCGCCAGCAGCAGGCGGCTGCCGAGTCCGATGGGTGACCCGCCGTGGTCCTCGCAGTAGCAGTCGTCGACCGCGTTCTCGGCGACCATCATCCGCGTGGCGATCATCAGATGGTCGACGGTGGGCGCTTCCGGGTGGCAGGCGACCATGTAGCGGCCGACGGAGAAGCCGTCGAACTGGTCCTCCCACTCGGGAGGGAACGCCTGGACCTCGTCGACGGCCCATGCCTTGATCCTGCGGCTCACCTCCTCCACGCGCACGGGGTCGGGCTCGGCCACCGGGTGGTAGTAGAGGCCCGGGACCGGGTCGCCCACGCCAGGCGGCCCGGAGTCCGGCTCCTCGGCACACTCTTCCTCCGAGTCCGGGGAGTTCGACGTGTCCGGGGAGGCCGGAAGTTCTTCGCGCCGGGACGGGTGCAGGCTCGCCGTGCCCAGACCGCTGGGACCCCGCAGGATCCGGTCCAGCGCGTGGCTGGTTCGCCCCGCCTCGGCACCGGAGCGTGGGGTGGAAGGGGAGGGCGGGTCGGGAACGGGCGGGGAATCGGGAGCGGGCGGTGGGTCGGGTACGGAGGGCGGACCAGGGGCGGCGGGCAGGCCGGGAACGGGGGGTGGGCCGGGCAGGGTGCCACCTGCCGCCGGTGCGACGGCGGGTGCCCGGGCCTCGGCGACGGGCAGGCTCGACGGCGGCGGGGAAGACCCGGGCTCGGGCATCCGTGACTCCTTGGTGAGGTGGGCCGGGTGTCCCGGATCCTGGGCGTGCTCGTCCGGGATCCGGGCAGGTCCGGGCCGTCGTGGCAGGGGTGAACATCGGGAAATCCGCTCGGATCCCGGAAACCAGTAAACGGCCGGTGCGCCCGGTGCGTCCGCAGAGGCCGCCCCAGTTACTCCGATGCGGTGGTCTCGCGTCCCGACGTGTTTATCCAGGTACCCGACGACATTCGGACGACCTGCCCCCGCGATGTTTGACACCCGGCACGCCCGGCACACCTGCCCGGAGCGCCGTCACCTCGCGCCCACTCCCCCCGGAGTCCGGAACGGACACGGGACCCGCGCCGGATTCGCGACGCGCCACGCTTCACCCCATTCAACAGGCCCTGCCCCTTTGGGCGACCCGCGGCGGCACCGTCCGCCCGTTAACTGGGAGGCGGCCCTCTTGACCGAGAGGCGGACCTCGGCGGCGCGGAGAGACGAGGCGCGGCGGCCGATGGCAGCACCTTCGCCGGAGTTCCGCGCCCTCGCACCACAGCAAGCAGCGGCGGTGACCGCAGTGACCGCGTCAGTGGTGCGCTGATACCGGAAGGAGCCCGAGTGCACACCGCGACGTCAGCACCGTCGGAGCACATGCCGCGCGTGACACGGCAGATCGTCCACACCTTTCCCGGCCAAGGGGATTTCGCCGTGAGCCCCTTGGTGCGTGCCGTACGGGAACATGTCCCCGTGCGCATGGCCGTCGCCGAGACGTTCGCGGAGGTGGACAGGGCGGGGGCCGAGTCCGGGATCCCGCCGTTGGGGCCCGCGCTGCTGAGCGAGCGGCCACCCACCGGGCGCGACCTCGCCCACGGCCCCGTCGGCTCTTCCCAACTCGCCCTGTTCGGCGCGTCGATGGCCGTGCACCGCACCCTGTGCGGTGTCGGGCTGCGCGCGGACCGTCTGGTGGGCGTGAGCTTCGGCGAGATCGCCGCGCTCACCGCCGCCGGGGTCTTCGAGGTGGCCGACGGCGCCAGGATCGCCTGTCGGCTGGCCCAGTGCCTCTCGTCCTGCGAGGGCGGCATGACGCTGCTGGCCGGAGGAGAGAGCAGCGCGCGGTCCCTGCTGCGGGAGGTCGGTTCACCGCATCTGGTGATCGCCTGCGTCAACGACCCCGAGGAGACGGTCCTGAGCGGGCCCGTACCGCTGCTGGAGCGGGTGGAGCAGGCCGCCGCCGACGCCGGTGTGCCGACCGCCCGGCTGAAGCTGCCGTTCCTCTCCCACCACCCGTCGCTGTCGCAGGCCGCGGACACCTTCGCCGCCGCCGTGCGGGAGGTGCCGCACCATCCCGCGCGCCTTCCCGTCCACTCCGCCGTCCTGGGGCGCGCCTACACCGCCTCGGACGACTTCGCCGCCGGGCTGTCCGCGTGCCTCACCGATCCCGTGCGGCTGCCGGGCGTGCTCGACGGCGCGGCCGTCTCCGCCTCCACTCTGTTCCTGGAGGCGGGCACCGGCTCGGCGCTCACCCACAGCACACGCCGCGCGCTGGGCCCTGGCCGTGCCGAGGCCCACGCCCCGCTCGCCACGCCCGACTTCCCCTGGGGCGACGAGGCCACGAGGCGGCGGTGGCGCGCGGGCGACACCCAGAAACCTCACCTCCCCCGGAGCTGACCGATGCCCCCTTTCCCCGGCGCCGCTGACACCTCTGACGTCTCCGAGGTTTCCGACGCGACTGACACGACTGACACGGCCGACGCGACTGCCCCGTCTGACGCCCTCGCCGAACTGCACCGCATCATCGACGGCACGGGCCCGCCCCGGCTACGGGAACGGCTCGCCGAGGCACTGGCCGCCGACGCCTCCGAGCCCTCCGGCGCCGCTGACACGAAGCCGTCTCTGACGCACCGTCAACTACGTGCCCTGGCCCAGGCTCTGCCCTCACCGTGGGAACTGTGCGAGAACCCCGAGGCCCTGGTGACGCTGAACGAGCAGGTGGCCCTCGCGGACCCGGTCCTGTGCATGGCCGTCATCAACCACTACGTCCTGTGCCTCAACTCGGTGCTGTCCCTGTCCGCCGACCCCGCCGCGCTCGCTTCCGAGGTGGAGGACCTGGGCGCGGGGCGCACCAAGGGCACCTACCTCGTGACGGAGATCGGCGAGGCGGGCAGCCACCTGTGTCCGCGCACCACGGCCGAATTCGACCCGACGCGAAGGGAGTTCGTGCTCCGGACACCGGACTCCGGCGCGGCGAAGTTCTCCGGCGTCGGCCGCACCCGCACTCCTCAGAGCGCCGTCGTGGTCGCCCGCCTGCTGGCCGGGGGCACCGACCGTGGTGTGTTCTCCTTCCTCGTCGACCTCAGTGACGCGTCGGGCCCCGCGCCCGGAGTGGAACTGTCCGACGTGCTCGCGGTGCGCGACCTCCCCGTCAGCAGCGCGCTGGTGCGGTTCGACGGTGTGCGGCTGCCGTACGAGCGGTGGCTGGGCGACGGCGCGACGATCGACGCCGAAGGTGTCTTCCACGACCCGCTCCCCTCCCCCGAGGCACGTCACCAGCGCACGTTGCACGTGGGCCGGACGCTGTGGGGCACGCTGCCCACGGCGATGGCGGCCATGGCCCGCACCTGCGCCGTACGGGCGCTGCGCCACGCCGCGCACCGGAGCAGTCACGGACGCCTGGCGCCCGGTTCCCCCGTACTGGCCTACCGTCCCCAACAGCACGCGCTGTTGGGCGCGTTGGCCGAGTCCTTCGCGCTGACCTGCGCGGGCAACGCGGCGCGCGAGATGTGGTTACGGACCATGGAGGACCCGCACCGCACCGCCACGGGCGCGGGCGCGGAGAGCGCCTTCGCACCCTGGGCCTCGGTCGACGCGGCCCTGGCGGTGCACAAGGTCCTGGCGGTGGACGGCGCCGCGCGGGTGACCGCGGAGTGCCAGCACCGCAGCGGCCTGGGCGGCTTCCTGGAGATCAACGGCCTGCCCGGATACCGCGGCTTCGCGCACTCCTTCGTCAGTGCGGGCGGCGACAACCGGCTGATCATGCTGGACACCGGCCGCTCCCTGGCCGAACAACCGCCGCCGGAACAGCCACCGTCCGGGCGAGGGGTGTCCGGCTCCCCCGTGACGGAGCCCGTGGACTCACCGGACTGGTGGCCCGCCGTCGCGGCCGCCCTGGAACACGACCTCACCACGCGGCTGCACCACGAGCTGAAGGACCGCGAGAAGCTCGGGCTCAGCGCGTTCGAGCTGTGGAATCCGCTGCTGGAGCACGCCAGGGAACTGGGCGAGGCCCACGCCGACCAGCTCGCCGCGACCGCCGTCGCCCGCACACTCGCCGACGTCGGCTCACCCGAACTGCGCGCCGCGCTGGAGCCGTTGGCCGCCCTGTACGGCACGCTCCAGGCGGGCCGACAGGCCGGTGCGCTGCTGGCGTCCGGTGTGCTCACCCCCGAGACGGTCCGTTCACTGGCCCAGGTACGGGACCGGCTGTGCGACCGGGTCCGGTCCCATCTGCCGCTGCTGGAGGCGGCCATGGCCCCGCCGGAGCGGAGCGGCACCGCGCCGCTGGGGAGGCCCAAGTACGCCGAGGCGCTCGCCGGATCGCTGGGCTGGCATCGGGGAGGTGCGGCATGAACCCGGAACGGAGCGAGGCAGCACGCATCGGTGTCCTGGGAACGGGCACCTATCTGCCACGCCGGCGCCGCGGCAACGACGAGGTGGCGCACGCCCTGGGCGTGACACCGGACTGGATCGCCGAGCGGACCGGGGTGTCCAACCGGCACGTCGCCGCCGAGGGCGAGGCGGCCTCCGATCTGGCGGCGGCAGCCGTCCGTTCGGCCGCGGCGGCCGCCGGGATCGACGCGGACCAGCTCGACCTCGTGGTCGTCGCCACCTCCACCCCCGACGAGCTGGGACCGTCAACCGCCTGCCGTGTCCAGGCACTCATCGGCGCGCGCAACGCCGTGGCACTCGATGTGGGTGCCGCATGTTCGGGCTGGCTCTTCGCCGCCCGCGTCGCGCGGGACTGGCTGTGCGGCGAGCGGCGCGCACACTACGCGGCGGTCGTGGGCGTCGAGGCGTACTCGAAGTTCCTCGACCCGCACGACCGCGGCACCGCCCTGCTGTTCGCGGACGGCGCGGCGGCCACCATCCTCGGCCCCGTACCGCAGACCGGTGGTGTGCCCCGGACGGGCGGCTTCGAGGAGATCACCCTCGGCTCCGACGGCACCAAGGCGCACCACGTCCTCATCCCGGCCGGTGGCAGCCGCGTGCCCGCCACACCGGAGAGCCTGGCCACCAACCAGCACATGATCTCCATGGACGGGCGGGCGGTACGCGACTTCATCGTCGACATCTTTCCGCGGATGCTGCACGAGATGCTCGCGCGGCACCGGCTGGACCTGAGCGACATCGACGCCTTCGTCACCCACCAGCCCAACCCCGTGCTGCTGCGCGGTATCGGGGAGAACCTGGGCATTCCGGCCGAGCGGCAGGTCATCGTCGGTGACGAGGTCGGCAACATCGGCGCCGCCTCGGCGCCCTACGCGCTGGCCACGGCGGCGAGCCGCGGGCTGCTCGCGCCCGGCGGACGCGTGCTGCTCGCCGTCTTCGGGGCGGGTGTCACCTGGGGCAGCGCGCTGCTGACCTGGAGCGGCGCCTCCGCCATCCGCGTCGGACACACCGGCGCGCGACGCACCGAAGCGGAGCCGGGACACACCGACGTCGCACACACCGGCGCGCGACGCACCGACGCGGGACCGGGACACACCGACGTCACACACGCCGACGCCGACCCCGCACCACCCCCGCACACCTCCTCCCACCTCGCATGAAGAAGGAGCCTTCCGTGAACACACTCGATTCCTTCCGGCTCGACGGGGCGCGCGCCCTGGTGACCGGTGCCTCCCGGGGCATCGGGCAGGCGATCGCCCTGGCGCTCGCCGAAGCCGGGGCCGACGTGGCCATCGCGGCGCGCAGCACCGAAGCGCTCAAGGGGACGGCGGAGCAGATCGCCCGCACAGGGCGCGACGCCTTCCCCCTGGCCGGTGACTTCAGCGTCCCGGAGGCCGCTGCGGAGGTGGTGACCCGGGCCGCAGAGACGCTCGGCGGGCTCGACACCGTCGTCCACTGCGCGGGAGTGCTGCCCACCCTCCCCGACGGAAGCCCCATCCTGGCGCCGCTTCAGGACACCGAGCAGGAGGACTGGAACACCGTCCTGACCGTCAACCTGAACGCCTCGGCCGCGCTCTGCCGTCAGGCGCACCGCTACCTCGTCGACTCGCCCCGCGCCGCGGTCGTGCTGCTCTCCTCCACCTCCGGCCTGATCGGCTCCCCCACCATGGAGGCGTACGCCGCCTCCAAGGCGGCGCAGGTCTCCCTCGCCCGCAGCCTCGGCGTCGGCTGGGCGCGGCAGGGCATCCGTGTCAACGCGCTGTGCGCGGGATGGACGCGCACCGACCTGACCGCGCCCTTCGAAGACGCGGCGCCCGTCTCCGAGTGGCTGATGAGCCATGTCCCCATGGGGCGCTGGGCGGAGCCCGAGGAGGTGGCGCGGGCCGCCCTCTTCCTCACCTCCCCCGCCTCCTCCTATCTGACCGGCACCGCACTGGCCCTGGACGGCGGTGTATCGGTCCCCGACGGCGGCCTGGCCGGTATCCCCAAGCCCCCTCCCCCCTCCTCCGCCGCCGCCTGAGAGCCGGTCCGGAAGGACAGGAAAGACCGGAAGGAAAGGAAAGAGAGGGCACACGAGATGACCGACCGACCCCGACGGACCGCGGTGATCCAGGGCCTCGGCTCCAGTCTTCCGCGGCGCGTGCTGCCGAACGAGGAAGTGGTGCGGCGCGGAGTGCTCGACACCACCGACGCGTGGATCCGACGGCGTACGGGCATCGCCCGCCGACGCCGCGCCGCCAAGGGCACGAGCACCGGAGACCTGGCGGTGGCCGCGGGCCGGGCCGCGCTGGAGTCTGCCGGTGCGCGCGAGGCGGACCTGGTGCTGCTCGCGACCACCACACCTGACCGCCGCTGCCCCGCCACGGCCCCGCACGTCGCCCACCGGCTGGGGCTCGGCCCGGCACCCGCCTTCGACCTGGCCGCGGTGTGCTCCGGCTTCGTCTACGGGCTGACGGTGGCACGCGGACTACTGCTGAGCGGCGTCTGCGAGCGCCCGCTGGTCATCGGCGCCGAGGTGTACTCCAGCATCGTGGACCCGCTGGACCGGGACACCGCGATCGTCTTCGGCGACGGGGCCGGTGCCGCCGTGCTCCGCGCGGGCGACCCGGCAGAGCCCGGGGCCGTGCTGGCCGAGGACCTCGGCTCGGACGGCTCCGGCACCGACCTGATCTCCATAGCGGCGGGCGGCTCCCGGGTCCCCGACACCTCACCGCGGCTCGATCGCGGTACGCGCTACTTCCAGATGCGCGGCCGGGAGGTGTACGGGCAGGCCGTGCGCCACATGACCCAGTCGTCGCGGGCAGTGCTGGAGGAGGTCGGCTGGGCGCCCGAGAGCGTCGAAGCCTTCATCGGGCACCAGGCCAACCAGCGCATCCTCGACTCGGTCGCGGAACGTGTCGGCATTCCGCCGCACTACCGCTTCGGCAACATCAAGGACGTCGGCAACACGGCCGGTGCCTCCATTCCGCTGGCCCTGGCCCACACCGCGCGCCAGGAGGTCGTACGCCCCGGCGCCCGCACCCTGCTGACCGCGTTCGGCGGCGGGCTGACCTGGGGCTCCGTCGCCGCCTCCTGGCCCTCGGCCACACCGGTGAGCCGGGAGCCCGAGACCGCCCACGAGATCGTCACCCCGTGCTGGAGGACCCCGCAGCGAAAGTAGGATCCCGCAGCGGAGATGACGACGTGACGCCGCCGGCACCGTCGCGGTCTCAGGACTCCTCGGGCGCCGCCTCGCGGGAGACCGGGGCGGCCTTCCTGCGCCGGTACAGCACCGCGCCGCACACCGCGACGAGCACGACCGCGACCCCGGCCACGCCGAGCGCCGTCCGCTCGGCGAACAGCCTCGCGAGGGTTTCAAGGATGCCGATCCCGGCGGTCGCGTACACCAGCGCCCACGCCGCGCCGCCCACGAACAGTGCGGGGAGGTAGCGCGAGAGGGGCATGCGCATGCTGCCCGCGAGGAAGTTGGCGGCGGTCTGGAAACCGACGGTCAGGAAGGAGACGGCCACCACGGGCGCGCCCCACCGCTGGATCGCCCGCTCGGCGCGCTGGAACTTCGGCGAAGAGACGCGCTCGGAGAACCTGCCGCGCCTGGCACCGGCACCGGCGAGCCATCCGACGGCGAACGTGCCTCCGGCACGCAGCAGCACGATGACGTAGAGACCGGCCGCCGCGAGTGCGACCTTATCCACGACGCCTCGCCCTCGTCCGCGTCCGCGTCCGGGCCCCCGCCCTCGGGACCGGGCCGCGCCCCGCTTCCCCCGTCACCCGGGTTCGCGGTTCTCGGCACAGCGGGCCTTCGACGGGCACGAGCCTGGTCTCCCTCTCTCACCTGCGGGCCTGCTTCCGCCGGACCCGCTCCGCGTGCGTGCCGGAGCGGCGTACCGCCGTGGCCTGACCCGGGCATGGTCTCTCACCGACGGCACCCGGCCCAGCAAGGGTAACCTAACCGAACGCGCGTATGGCCTGGCGAGGGGGCCGCTCCGCCGGTGCGGAATCCGTGGCCGTCGAGTGCCCCGGTCCCCCGCGACGATGCCCGTGCCCGCCGCCCCGCACTCCTCTTGCCACTGCTCTTGTCACCACCCTTGTCGACGGCGACACGCATCGCTATGTTAATCAGAAATCACATCCTGGAAACAGCGCCGACCGCTGTCGGCAACGTCAACTGCGAGCTAGACACGGCACGTTGCGACGTACGTCCTACCAGGAAAGCGAGCAAGTTAATGAGCAATCTCAGCCGCAGAAAGGTACTGACGCTCGGTGCCGCACTGGGCCTCGTGGGCGCGGCGGGCACCAGCGACGCGTGGGCGTGGTCGCCGAAGGGATCGGTTGCCGGAACCGGCACGGGCACCGACCCGGAATACGTGTGGGACGACGAGGTGGACCGGCTGCTGGTCTCCCTCATCGAGAACGGCCAGGTTCCCGCGGTCAACACCGCCATGGCGTCATGGGTGAACAACAACGACCCGCTGCCCACCGGTTTCCCGGCCGACCTCACCGCGTATCTGCGGAAGGTCAACACACTCCCTTCCTGGGCGGACCAGGCGAAGCTGGCGCGCGCGGCCGACTTCAACCGGCGCAAGGACACCTACCTCTTCCTGCTCTACGGCCTGGGCAGCGGGATCATGAGCACCGTCATCCCGCGGGAGGCCCGGAGCGTTTACTGGTCGGCGGGCGGCGCCGACATGAAGGACCGCGCGGCCAAGACCTTCACGTTCGGCTACGACCTGGCCCAGTTGAAGGGGTTCGAACCGTCGGGCCAGTTCGTCGTCACCGCGAACAAGACGCGTCTGGTGCACGCCGCGGTGCGCCATCTGCTGCCCCAGTCGCCCCACTGGACGTCGGGCGCGGACCAGGACATCCCGATCAGCAACGCCGACATCCTCGTCACCTTCCACAGTCTGGGCACCTACGTGCGCAGGAAGCTGCTCGACTGGAAGGTCCCGTTCCCGGCCGCGGACCAGGACGCCTTCCTGCACAGTTGGCAGGTCGCGCTGCATCTGCTCGGCGTACGGGACGAGTACATCCCCAAGTCGTGGGCCGACGCGGAAGAGCAGTCGCGTCAGGTGCTCACCCCGATCCTCGCCCCGACGACCGAGGGCATCGAACTGGCCGAGGACCTGCTCAGCCTGCCCTCCCAGGTCGACCTCGGTGTCACACGCGGATTCCTCAACGAGTTCGTGCGCTATGTCCTCAGCGACGAGATCGGCGACTGGCTGGGACTGAAGCGGGACCCCGGCGCACAGACCCTGATCCGCACCGTGTGGCCCGCCTTCATCAAGTTCCGCGAGGGCCTCTCGCCCGTCGCGCCCGGCGCCTTCTACATGTTCGACCAGTTCGTCCGCGCCCTGGCCATGGCGTTCCTCAACAACGGCTCCTCGGGGACCACCACCCCCATCGTCATCCCGACGGGGAACAGGCCCAGCTCCTGAACCACCCGCCGCCTGTCACCTCCCGCCCGCCACCGGGCGGCCGGTCACACGGATGCCCGTCCCACGGCACACCCGCCGCAGGACGGGCATCCGGCATCCGCCCGGTCCCTCCGCGCGGTCAAAGCCCCAGCGCGCTCACGACCAGCCCGGTCACGACGGCACGGTTCTCAGGGCCGTCCCGCCAGCGCAGACTCCGCCCGGCCTCGACCACCACACCGAACCCCGCGTGCACGAGAACGCGGGCCTGACGCGGGTCCAGTTCGGGTCGGGCCAGCCTCAACTGCTGCTCCCATACAGCGATGTGCTCACGCTGCGCCAGCACCAAGGGGCCCCGCAGCTCGGCCGGCAGCCCGACGAACTCGGCTTCGGCCACGCGCGTGAGGGCGGTGTGCTCGAAGCTGTACGCCACATACGTCGCGGCGAGGGCCGCGACGGCGTCCCGCGCGTCGGCCACGCCCTTCAGGCTCCGGTCCACCGCCTGGGCCAGCAGCCCGGCGGCCTGGAGGCAGGCCGCCGCCAGGATGTCGGCCTTGCCGGGGTAGTGACGGTAGAGCGCGGACGGGGCGATCCCCACCGCCTTCGCGATCTGGCCGTTCGTGACATTGGCGAAGCCGTCCCGGGCGAACAGCGGGACGGCGGCCGCGAGGATCTCCGCACGCCGCGAGCGCGGCACAGGCAGCGCGGGCAGCTCGACGGAACGCCCGCTCCCCCCGGCCGGTTCGGGGGCGGTCCCGACGACGCGCAGGGCGCACGCCAGCAGCAGTTCCTCGACGCGGTGCTGAGCGATGGACGTCCGGTGCATCGTGAGGGACCCGATCGCACCGAGAGCCGCCACGACCCGCAACCGCCCGCCGGGCGCCGAGTCCTCGTGCCCCGCCGCCTCGGTGACCCGCCCGATCAGGCTGCCGAACTTCGCCCGGAGCAGCCTGCTGTCCTCGCGGTTGAGGTATCTGGCCTCCCATCGGTACACGCCGCCCGACGCGCGATGCGCGACGGTGACCCGGATGAGGCTGGTGAACACCTCCGCCGGGTCCGCGTCGGACGGCAGCTCGTCGAGCGCGGCGACGAGCCGGTCCACCATGGCGTGGGCGCACTCGGCGAACAGCGCGTACTTGTTCGGGAAGTGGCGGTACAGTGCCGCGCCGGTGATGCCCACACCGGCGGCGATCTCCTCCATGGACGCCGCGTGGTACCCGCGCTCGCTGAAGAGCCGGCCCGCCGCCTCGACGATGAGCTGCCTGCGATTGCGGGGGCGAGCGGCGGAGATCGGCTCAGCGCTCATGAACGACCGGACGAACGGACGAGCACGGATACGGGGCCATGCCGCTCAGTCAACCACAGCCGGGCGGGCCCCGGGCCGCCTCATCAGCGCTGCTCGACAGCGGTATGCCGTCGGGCCGTCTCCCCCGGACGGCGGGGGGCGGCGAGCCGCGTGGATCACCAGTGCGGTGAGGACCGCGGCCGCCGCGATCGTCGCGGAGACTCTGGCGCGCCCGACGAGGGCGGGCACCAGCGCGGCACGCAGGTCCGCCGCCTCGGGCTCTGGGCGTTGCCCGAGCGGTCCAGCAGTCCGGTGCGGCAGGGCAGCTCTTCCGGCGTGATGAGGTTGCGCCTGCGCAGTTCGGCGGGCGCCATGCCGAGGATGGCGGTGCACCCGCCCAGGACCCGAGGTCCGCTCCGCCAGGCCGCTGTCGGTCAGCCGCCGGACGAGCGCGCCGAGGGACTGGTCCGTCTGGCCCGTGCGTACCGCGAGATCGTGCGCCGGGGAATCGGGCCGCTCGGTCACCGCCCGCAGGACCACGTACCGGGACATCGAGATACCGAGCGAAGCCGGCGCGGAATCGACCGCCTGGTGTTTCCGCTGGTGAACCTGCCGGAGCAGGAGGCCCGCCCGCCAAGCGTCACTCTCGCCGACAGCACTCCCTGTCATGCGGAGCGGCGTATCGAGTCCCCCTGCCCGGCATCCCATGGGCACGCGCTGGACACCCCCAGGCCGCAGGCCCTGGCGCCCCAGGAGCGGGCTCGCCCGGGGCCGGGGGAAGGTTCTTGGCGCGACGGCGGACAATGAGCCTCCGAGCGGCTCCGGCGGTTGAGGCCGGAGCGGGACCGCCGGACAGGACATCAGGAGGGCAAGCGTGACCGAGACCAGCGACACCCGACCCGACGCCGACAGAGCGCAGGAGGCGCCACCGAGCCGACTGCGGCGCCTGATGCGCTACCTCCCCATGATCGCCCCCGTCCTGCTGTGGGCCGTGCCGTGCTGGGTGCTCCTGCACACCGGCCAGCACTGGCCGCTCCCCGTCACACTGACCGGCACCGCACTGTTCGCCCTCGGCCTGATCGGCATGCCGCTCGCGATGATGCATGGCCACGGACGGCGCCAGCGGGACCGGGCTGCGATCGTCGGTGACACGCTGCTGGGCGGCATCTGGGTCCTGTTCACCTGGTCCGTCCTGCTCGGCGTCCTGCTGCGGCTCGCCCTGACCGTGGCTGGTGTCGGCGACGCACAGGACCGGGCGCGCATCGTCACCTGTGCGGTCCTCGGCGTAGCCGCCGTGCTGCTCGCCTGGGGGTACGCCGAGGCCCGACGCGTACCGCGCGTACGCCGACTGGATGTCCGACTCCCGCGCCTGGGCGCCGGGTTGGACGGCACCCGAGTCGCCCTGATCACCGACACCCACTACGGTCCGCTCGACCGCGCCCGCTGGTCGGCGCGGGTCTGCGAGACGGTGAACACCCTGGAAGCCGACCTGGTCTGCCACACCGGCGACATCGCGGACGGCACGGCCGAACGCCGTCGCGCCCAGGCCGCCCCGCTGGGCACCGTGCGGGCGACCCGGGCCCGTGTCTACGTCACCGGCAACCACGAGTACTACAGCGAGGCCCAGGGCTGGGTCGACCTGATGGACGAGCTGGGCTGGGAGCCGCTGCGCAACCGCCACCTGCTGCTCGAACGCGGCGGCGACACCCTCGTGGTCGCCGGCGTCGACGACGTCACCGCCGAGTCCTCCGGGCTGGCGGGCCACCGCGCCCACCTCGACGGAGCCCTCCACGGCGCCGATCCCGACCTCCCCGTCCTCCTCCTCGCCCACCAGCCCAAGTTCGTCGACCGCGCGGCGGCCCACGGCATCGACCTCCAGCTCTCAGGCCACACCCACGGCGGCCAGATCTGGCCCTTCCACCACCTGGTACGCCTCGACCAGCCTGCCCTCGCCGGTCTCAGCCACCACGGGCCCCGCACCCTCCTCTACACCAGCCGCGGCACCGGCTTCTGGGGCCCGCCCTTCCGCGTCTTCGCGCCCAGCGAGATCACCCTGCTCGTACTGCGCTCCCCGCAGCGGTCCGCCGCATCGTAGGGCTGTCCTCTCGTGTCGCCCGTCCGGGAACCCCCTCCCGCGCGGGGGCGTTGACAGGGGTTGCGGGGAGGGCGAGGGGAGTAGGACTGTGGCGCAGAGACACTCGCAGAACCCTTGGCAGCTGCTGCTGGTCGAAGACGACCGGGAACTGGCCGACATGCTGTCCGGCGCACTTCGGGACGAGGGATACAGGGTCGACGTCGCCACCGACGGCCAGCGCGGCCTGCACCTCGGCCTCTCCCGGCAGTACGACGTGCTCGTCGTCGACCGGCGCCTGCCCGCGCTCGACGGCCTCGACCTCATGAGCCGGTTACGGTCCCGCGCCGTCCGCACGCCGGTACTGCTGCTGACGGCGATGGGCACGGTGCACGACCGCGTCGACGGACTGGACGCCGGTGCCGACGACTACCTCGTCAAGCCGTTCGAGCTGGACGAACTGAGCGCACGGTTACGGGCGTTGTGCCGACGGGCGCTCGACGCCACCGACGTACTCAGGATCGGCTCCGCACATCTGCACGTCGGCCGCCGGGAGGTCGAGCTGGCCAACGGCGAGCAGGTCGCCCTCGCCGCCCGGGAGTTCGCGTTGCTGTGGGCGCTCGCCTCGCGGCCCACGACCGTGCACTCGCGGGCGGAGCTGCGCCGACTGGTGTTCCAGGAGGCGCCCGCTTCATCCATCGTCGACACCTACGTCTACTACCTCCGCCGCAAGCTCGGCCGACAGGTCGTGCGCACCGTCCGCGGTCTCGGTTACCGCCTGGGCGCGCTGTGAGACCGTCGGCGTCGGCCGAGTGGGCGCCGGTCCGCCGGGCGCGTATACGGATCGCCGTGATCACCGGGGCGATCATCACGCTGCTGATCACCGTCGTCGGCGGCGTCGCGCACGCGGTGATGGTGCACGCGCAGAACGGCCAGGTGTGGCGTGAGCTGCGCTACGGCGCGGGCTACGGCGATCTGACCAGCCCGCCGGTGTGCACCTGGCTGTTCGCGCCCGGCGTGGCCCCCCTGTCCAACGCCCCGGACGGATTCCCGTTGCGCGCCGACGTGAACCAAGTGCGCGGCACCCACGAGGCCGTGGAGCGTACCGTGGAACGTGACCACACGGTCTACCTGGTGCGCACGCAGGTCCGGCCGGACGGGGACGTGGTACAGGCGGTGTTCGACATGCGCTTCCAGCTGGCCGACCGTAATCATCTGTGGTTCGCGCTGGGTGTGGCCGAACTGCTGGGGCTGTTCGCCGCGGCCGTCACCGGGGCGCTCCTCGGACGACGGGCGGTGGCCCCGCTGGCGGAGGCCCTCACCCGGCAGCATCAGTTCGTCATGGACGCCAGTCACGAGCTGCGCACACCTATCACGCAGGTGCACACGCGGGCACAGGTGCTGGCCCGGCAGGCGGCGGACCAGGATCTGCCGGCCCCGCATCGCGAAGGGCTGGCCCGGCTGGTCGCCTCGGCAGGGCGGCTCGGTGAGGTGCTCGACGACCTGCTGCTGTCCGCGAGCCTCGCGTCGGGCCCGGCACGCCCTTCGGAGCGGCGGCCGGTCGATCTGGTCGCGCTGGCCCGCGCTGTGGTGGCCGAGGAGTCGGACCGGGCGCGGGTCCGTCGCCTCACCGTCGTCGTGGACGGTCCGCCGCATCCCCTCTTCGTCGACGGCATACAGTCCGCGCTGCGTCGCGCCATCGGTGAGCTGCTGTCCAACGCGATCAGGCACACCCCGGCCGGGGGACGGATCGAGGTGACGCTGTCGCGCTCGGCCGGCATGGTCGGGCTGGCCGTCACGGACACCGGGCCCGGCTTCGACCCCGCCACGGTGGAACAGCTCTTCCAGCGGTTCCACCGTGGCAGTGGGGACGGCGGGCGGTACGGGCTGGGGCTCGCGCTGCTGCGGGAGGTCGTCACGCGCCACCGGGGCACGGTCGCCGCGACCGGCCATCCGGGCCGCGGCGCCCGCTTCACCATCCAACTGCCGGAGTACGCGCCCCTGCCCGTCGTCCCGGCCCCTGCGGGCCCGGTCATGGCAGTTCGCGCGCGGCTAGCAGGCGTGCCGCGGCTCGGACGTCCGCGTCCAACGGACGGTCCGGCTCGACCGGAGGGATCACCTCGATGAGAGCGTCGAGGAGTTCCGCGCAGCGGGGCGCGGTAGGGCGGCGGGCGCCGACGTGCACGGCCTGGCGCAGACCGAGCGCGAGCGAGCCGGACAGCAGGCCGAGCAGCTCGGCCATGTCGTAGGAGCGCAGGGCCGCCTGGGTGCCGAGCGGCACGACATCCTGGTTGTGCAGGTTCGTCGGGAGGCTCTGCATGCCGGCCGGTGTCGCGTTGCGGCGGATCTCCGTGACGAGCGCGGTGCTGGCGAGCTGTACGCCCTGGAGACCGTGTTGCAGGCCCGGTGCGGTGGCGAGCATCGGCGGCAGCCCTCCGTTGCGCGCCGGATCGGTCAGCAGGTCGAGCTGCCGTTCGGCGAGGTTGCCCAACTGCGCGGTGACGGAGGCGAGCAGGTCGGCGGCGAAGGCGGCGGGCTGCCCGAAGAAGTTACCGCCGTGCACCACCTTTCCCTTTCCCTTCCCCTCTCCCTTCTCCTCCTCGCCGTCGGGGAAGAACAGCGGGTTGTCGCTGACGCCGCCGAGATCCGCCGCGACCACTCCGTCGACGTAGCGCAGCGCGTCCTCGGCGGCGCCGAGCAACTGCGGGACGCAGCGGATGCTGTACGGCTCCTGGAGCGGCCGGGTGCCGGAGGGGACGATGCCGGTGAGCGTCTCGCGTATCCGCGCGCCGACGTCGATCGCGCCGGTGTGGCCGAGGACGCGCAGCAGGTCCCCGTCGAGGAAGCCGGGCTCGCAGCCGAGCATGTCGGCCAGCAGACAGGTGAGGGCCATGAGTGAGCGGTGCGCCGTGCGGACGGTGTCGCGGGCGAGTGCCAACGCCGCGGTGGTGACGGAGGTGCCGTTGACGAGGGCCAGCGCGTCGCGGCCGTCGAGAGCGAGCGGACGGAGCCCGGCGGCGGTCAGTGCCTCGTCGGCCGGCATGCGGCGGCCGTCCACGTAGGCGTGCCCCCGGCCGCGCAGTGCCTGGGTGGCGTAGGCGAGCGGGATCAGGTCGCCGCTCGCGCCGACGGAGCCGTAGCGGGGGACGGCGGGCGAGAAGGTCGTGGCGAACATCGCGGCGAGCCGGTCGACGACCTCCGCCGACACTCCGGAAACGCCCTGGGCGAGGGACCAGGTGCGCAGCAGGAGGGCGGCGCGGCAGATGTCGTGCGGGAGATCCGGGCCATGACCGGCTCCGAGGTGGGCCAGGGTGTTGTCGCACTGGTCCGCCTCGTCGGGACGCCCCGCGTAGCCCACGAGTGCGCCGAATCCGGTGGTGGCGCCGTAGATACGGGGAGGGTCACCGGCGCTGCCACCGCCCTCACCGTGCCGCAGGCCGTGGAGGAACCGGCGACCGCGGTCCAGCCGCGCCCGGGCCTCGGCGTCCACGCTGAGGGTGAACGGGGTCGCCGCGCGGCGCAGCGCCGCGGAGTCCGGGGGGTCGGCGAGTGAGACGCTGTCGGTAGTGGTGAGCACGTCCGGGACCATAGGCGGGGAATCTCAGAGCGCTCTGAAATCCGGTGGCTAGCTTCCGGGGCATGACCCATGACTACCTGATCATTGGTGCGGGGCCCGCCGGACTGCAACTCGCCGCCTTCCTGGAGCGGGACGGCGCGGACTACGTCCTGCTGGAGCGCGGCAGTGGTCCGGGCACGTTCTTCCACCGGTTCCCCCGGCACCGCTATCTGATCTCCAACAACAAGGTGCACACGGGGTACGACGATCCGGAGCTGCGGCTGCGGATGGACTGGAACTCCCTGCTGAGCGACGACCCGGAGCTGCTGTTCACCCGGTACAGCCGCCGCTACTTCCCGGCGGCCGACGATCTCGTGCGCTACCTGTCGGACTTCGCCTCCCGGACCGGGGTGCGCGTGCGGTACGACACCACCGTCGAGAAGATCTCCCGCGACGGCGAGGGCTTCACCGTCACCGACCACACGGGTAAGGCGTGGCGCGCACGGCGTCTGGTGGTCGCCACCGGGGTGCCCGTGCCGAACCTGCCGTCGTTCCCGGGCGCCGAACTGGCCGAGCGCTACGACACGATCGACACCGATCCGGAGTCCTACACCGATCAGCGGGTGCTCATCGTCGGCCGGGGCAACTCCGCGTTCGAGACGGCCGAGAACCTGATGGAGACCGCGGCGGTCATTCACGTCGTCGGCTCGGGTTCGCTGAAGATGGCCTGGCGGACGCACTATGTGGGACACCTGCGCGCGGTCTACAACAACTTCCTGGACAGTTACCAGTTGAAGTCGCAGAACGCCCTCCTCGACGGCCGGGTGCTCGCCATCAGGAAGGAGCAGGACGGTTTCCATGTGCCGGTCTCCTTCCAGCGGGTCAACGAGGTGGTCAAGGAGATCCGCTACGACCGGGTGATCCTCGCGACCGGCTTCCGGTTCGACGGCTCGATCTTCGACGACACCTGCGCCCCTGACGTGATCATCGACGGCCGTTTCCCGGAGCTGACACCGCTCGGCGAGTCGGTCAACGTGCCGGGCCTGTACTTCGCGGGGACGCTGATGCAGGGCCGTGACTTCAGAAAGTCCACCACCGGCTTCATCCACGGCTTCCGCTACGCGGTGCGGGCACTGCACCGCGGGCTGCGGCAGCACCACGACGGGGTGCCCTGGCCGACGACGGTGCTCGGGGACTCCATGGAGCGTGCCGTCGACGCGGTGATCGCCCGCGTCAACCGGTCCTCCGCGCTGTGGCAGCAGTTCGCCGTCCTCGGCGACCTGCTGCTCCTCGCCCCGGACGGCACGCTGCGCTACGCCGAGGAGGTGCCCGTCGGCCATGTGCCGGGCGCCGTGCGCGCCGGGGACTTCGGCGAGGTGGAGGCCTACGCGGTGATCACCCTGGAGTACGGGGAGGACCACGACCGGGTGGACCCCTTCGACGTCACCGCGGGACGCAAGTCCCAGCAGGACGTGTCGGGCCTGGACGGACGGTATCTGCATCCGGTCGTCCGCTGGTACCGGGACGGCGAGTTCGTCGCCGAGCACCACCTCACCGAGAACCTGGAGAACGAGTGGGACAGCGAGGAGGTCCACCGCGCCCCGCTGGACGCCTTCCTCACCGCGCACCGGAGCCCGGCCACCCCGGTGGCGCCGTGACCCTCCGGGAACTGCGCCACAGAGCACGGAAGGTACTGGGTCCGATTCCCTACGACTACGTGGCGGGCGGCGCGGGCGAGGAACGCGTCCTCGCCGACAACGAGAAGGCATTCGACCGGTACGCGCTGCTGCCGAGGGTGCTGAGCGGCAGCGAGACGCGGGACACCGCCGTCGATCTGCCGGGCGCCCGGCAGGCGGCACCGGTGCTCGTCGCACCCACCGCCTTCCACCGGCTGGTGCACCGGGACGGCGAGCGGGCCACGGCCCGTGCCGCCGCGGCCGAGGGTGCCGTCCTGGTGACGGGGACGGCCGCGACCACCGCGGTCCTCGACGTCGTCGCCGCGGCGCGCGAAGCGGCACCCCAGCCGACCGTGTGGTTCCAGTTGTATCTGCACCCCCGCGGGGAGGTCACCCGGGCGCTCGTGGGGCGCGCCGAGGAAGCGGGCTGCACCGCGCTGGTGGTCACCGTCGACTCGCCGGTGTTCGGGCGGCACACCAGAGACCTGCGCAACGGGTTCACGGATCTGCCGCCCGGGTTCGCCGCGGAGAACATGCGCGGCCTGCCCGGCGCCGGACCGGACGCGCTCACCCCCATCCCCATGTCCCCGTCTGTCCGCTGGCCGGACCTCGCCGAGGCTGTGCGCGGCACCTCACTTCCCGTTCTGGTCAAGGGAGTTCTGCATCCTGACGACGCGAAGCTGGCCGTCGAGCACGGTGCGGCCGGGGTGATCGTCTCCAACCATGGGGGCCGCCAGTGCGACGCGGTCCCGGCCGCCGTTGACTGCCTGCCCGCCGTCACCGAGGCGGTCGCGGGCCGGGTGCCGGTCCTGCTCGACGGAGGGGTGCGCCGGGGCAGCGATGTCGCGGTGGCGCTCGCGCTGGGCGCGAGCGCCGTCGGCGTGGGACGCCCGGTGGTGTGGGGTCTGGCCGCCGAGGGGGAGGCGGGGGTACGGCGGGTCCTCGCGACACTGCGCGACGAGTACGACCACACGCTCGCCCTGTGCGGCGGGCGCCGGAACGCCGATCTGACGGCCGACATGGTCGTACGGAACGGCGGGGCGGGGGCGCGGTGACGGGCAGGGCGAGGACGCGGGAGTGGTGGCTGCCGCGCGCCGTGGTGGCACTGCGCGTACGCATCTTCGAGAAGGTCAACGGCGACCGTGTGGTGACCCTGCCCAACGCCACCCACGGCCCCGAGGTGTTCGAGCGGGTCTACGCCCACCCGTCGGCGGACGGGCGGAGCGAGGGCGCTGGGCTGTCCGACCTGTTCTGGTACTGGCTGGCGCCGGGGCCCGAGGTGCACCAGGAGCACCTGGAGCCAGGCGAACGCTACGAGGACGTGGCCGCGACGACGCGGAGCGTCCTCGCCGGGAACTCGGCCGATCTCACGGCGGCGGCCACCCGCGCCGTCGCCGGTGCGCTGGACGCGCTGCCGGACACGCGGATCAGCCTCGTACGGCTGCGGGACCTGGTGATGCCCGCGTGGGCCGAGTTCTGCTACGAGCTGGTCTTCCAGGAGCGGTGCCCGCCGCATGCCAGGGACCTGATCACCGCGCACGCCGATGACGTGGTCACAGCGCTGAAGTGCACCGGCCTGCGCCACCCACGGCGCCGGGCCCGGCTCACCGCCTATCTGCGGGACCGCGTCGAGGCAGGCCACGTACCGCACCGGCTGCCCGCTTCCCTGTCGCTGCCGGAGCAGGTGCACTATCTGCAAGGGACCCTCTTCAACACGGCGGTCGTGCAGCTCTCCGAGGCGACCGCGCACGTACTGTTCGCCCTCGCCCACCACCCGCGGGTGCAGCAGCGCCTGGCCGCGGATCCGGAGGACGACCGGTATCTGACGCGGGTGCTCGACGAGACGATGCGGCTGTACCCGCTGTTCGGCATCGCCCACCGCATCACCACGGGTGACATCCCGCTCGACGAAGCGACGGTGCTGCCGGCCGGGTCCGTGGTGTGCTTCAGCTACCCCGACTACCACGCCACCGGATACGAACGGCCCGACGTGTTCGACCCGGACCGCTGGACCCGCCTGACCGCCAAGGACGCCCACCACATCCCGTACGGCATGGCGGCGAACCGTCCCTGTCCGGCCTGGCGGATCTCGCCGCTCGTGCTGCGCGCCGCGGTACGCGAGGTGCTGGCCCGGTTCCGGCTGGACACGACGGCCGCGCACACCCGCTCCATTCCGCACCGGGCGCCGTGCCTCCTGATCCCGCGCGGCCTGAACCCCGCGCCCCGCCGTCTGAACGCGTTGCGGACCTTCGTCCGGCTGCGGGACGGGGTGGAGGACGTCACCCGGGGCGTACGCCAGTTGGTGCTCGGCACGGTCATGGTCCTGCATGCCCGCCGACGGCGCCCGGCGGCACGGTACTTCGACGAACAACAGCGGGCCGGACGCTGTCCGGTCCCCCACCCCGGAAGAGGGAACGGATGACACGCACGGAGCACCACCCCACGTTCGTCCCGGCGCGTCAGCTCTTCTCCAGAGCGGAGAACTGACCGTGCCCGCGCAATCAGCTTCGCTGATACCCCGGCCCTGGATGTTCTGGACCGGCGTCGCCCTCACGAGCGCCGGCGTCGGCCAGCACGTGTGGATGTTCGTCGACTCCGCGTCCATGGGATTCCACATGGCCATGGGGGGGATGTCGGAGGTGATGTGGGCCGCCATGGCCGCCATCGTCGTGGGCGTGGTGATCTCCGGGTTCGCGGTCGTGCAGCCTCCTGGAGCGGGTCCCGCGGCCACCGCGGCCCCGGCCGGGACGAGCCGGGCGAGCCGGCACGGTCTCATCGCGGTTCTGAGCTTCGCGCTGATGGTGGACCAGATGAAACCCGCCACTCTGGCGTTCATCCAGCCCGGCATGCGTACCGAGTTCCACCTCAGCGCCGCCGAGGTCTCGTGGCTGCCCACGGTGGCGCTCAGCGGCACCGTACTGGGATCGCTTCTGGGGGGCCGTGCCGCCGACCGTATCGGGCGCAGGGCCACGATCCTCATCGCGTCCCTTCTCTTCCTCGGCACGACGGTGTGCGGCGCCATGCCGACCTTCAGCGGCGTCCTGGTCATGTGCGCCCTGATGGGGACAGCGGCCGGAGGCATGCTGCCCGTCGTCTACGCCCTGATGACCGAGAGTCTGCCGCCCGGCCGGCGCGCGGGCATCATGGTGCTCCAGGCCGGGCTCACCACCACCGGCGGCTACATGGCGGCCGCCGGACTGGCCGCCGTGCTGGTCCCGCTGAGCGGGTGGCGCGTTCTGTGGTTCGCACAGCTCCCGCTGGTCCTGATCCTGATCGGACTGAACCGGTGGATTCCGGAATCGGCCGCCTTCACAGCGCAGCAGGCACAGCCGGGACGCGTCCCCGCCGCCACCCTGTTCAAGCGCCCTCAGACGGTCAAGACACTGGTCGTCAGCGGTTACGCACTCGCCTGGGGCCTCGTCTACTGGGGTTTCATCACCTTCCTGCCCAGCCAGTTGGAGGCATCGGGCGGAAAGGGCATGTCCGCCGCCACGCTGCTGTTCATCTCGTCGCTGTTGTCCGTCCCCACCTGCGTCGTGGCCGCGTGGCTCTACATGCGCTGGTCGGCGAAGGGCACGATGGTCGTGTACGCGGCCCTCACCGTCGCCGCGCTGCTCACTCTGGCCGTCGTCGGGATGGACGGCAGCCGTCCCGTCCTCCTGACCGCCGTGATGCTCCTGTTCGCCGGAACCGCCGGCGTCATCGCGCTCATCGGCCCCTATACCGCCGAGGTCTACCCCGTGGCCATCCGGGGGACCGCCGGCGGCTGGGCCGCGGCGGTCGGCAAATCGGGGGGAGCCTTCGGGCCCCCTCTCATCGCGCTGGTCCTCTCCGCGCCGGGAGGCATGCGGACCGCAGCGGTGCTCGTCGCTCTCCCCACGGCCGTGGCGGGGGCGGCCGTCGCCCTCCGCGGGAGCGACCCGCAGTCCACTGCCCAGCATGACGACGACGCCACGCTGGACGCCGAGCTCGACGACCTGGTACGCGGCGAAGCCGTCCCCGCCGCCGAGAAGGCCGAGCCCGCGACGCCCGCGACGCCCGCGCCGGACAAGGAGGGCACGGTGCCATGAGGCGGCGGCGTCGATGGCATCGCCCCGCGCGGCGGGGCCCGTACCGCTAGTCTCCGGCCGCGAGACGCCGCTTGTCGGGTTTCCCCGCGGCCGTGAGCGGTACCTCGCCGATGAGGGTGAGCCGGGTCGGAGCGCATGCCTCGCCCAGGTCCGCCGCCACCAGCGCGCGCAGTTCGCCGAGGTCCGGGGTACGACCGGCCGAGGGTACGACGAAGGCGTGGACGGCCTCGCCCGTACTGTCGTCGGGCACGGCGACGACGTACGCCTCGGCCACCGAGGGATGGACGGCGAGCAGCCGCTCGACGGGTCCGGCGTAGTACACGTTGGCGTCGACGATGATCACATCACGGGCCCGTCCCGTGAGCCACAGCCGCCCCGACGCGTCGAGACGGCCGAGGTCGCGGGTGCGCACCCACCCGTCGGAGAACACCTCAGCCGTGAGGGCGGGCTCCCGCCAGTAGCCGGAGCACTGCGCGGGGGTACGGACGAAGAGTTCGCCCTCGGTCCCCTGCTGGACCGGGCGGCCGGAGGCGTCGCGGATCTCCAGCTCGACGGGCGGAACCCCGAGGGAGCCCGGCGGCTCCCCGGGCGCTGCCATGGAGATCATGCCGGTCTCGGTCTGCCCGTAGCCGTGGAAGACGACCGGGCCGAGCGTCTCGACGGCCTCGCGCAGCCGTCCCGGCTCCAGCGGTGACCCGGACACCATCAGCGCGCGCAGGCCGCCGAGGTCCACCGGAGACTCGCGCTGGTCCGCCACGAGTTTCGTCAGCCGGGCCACCGTGACGACGCTCGCGGTCGCACGGTGCCGCACCAGGGCGTCGGGGAAGGCCGGCGGGTCGGCGGTGACCAGGGTGCCGCCCGCGGTGAGTGCCAGCAGCCCGTACTCCATCATCACCTGGCTGGCCAGGGTGCCGAACACCAGGAACCGGTCCAGGCGCCCGGCGAGCTGTCGGACGGCGGGCGGCCAGGCGTCAGGGCGGTGCGCCCAGCCCGCGGTCATCGCCGCGTAGGTCTGCGCGCACGCCTTGGGGACGCCGGTGCTGCCGCTGGTGTGCAGGAGCCGGGCGACGTCCTCGGGCCGCGCCAGGACCCGTGCCCGTACGCCGTCGTCCTCCGCCGACAACAGGCCGTCGAGCGCGAGGACGGTCCCGGTCCGGGCCCCGGTTCCCGCCCCGGTCCCGGTCTCGCGGGTGCCGAGGCCGTCGGGCCGGTCGGTGATCCACACTCCGGCGTCCCGCAGGAGGTGCTCCCGCTGCGGCCCGGTCAGGCCGGGCCGCAGCCCGACGACACGGGCCCCGACGACGTGCGCCGCGATGATCGCGGCGAACGCGCCGGGGCTCACCCCCAGCAGCATGGCGACGCCGTCGCCGGGCCCGACACCGTGCTGCCGCAGGCCGTTCACCGCGCGCCGCACCATGCCGAGGAGCCGGGCTCCCGAGACTTCCTGGTCGGCGTGCTCGAAGACCGTACGGTCGCCCGCCGCTTCGAGGAGGTCGAGTACGGGGCCGGGGAAGGGCTCAGCCAAGGCTCTTCCTCACGAACGCGGTGAGCGGCTGCCGGTGGACCGCCGGCAGGTTCCAGTCGTTCTCCAGGTTCTCCGCGAGGTGGTGTGTCCCGGCGAGTACGCCGTCCCGGTAGTGGCGGACGACGGGATGCAGGTACGTGGAGTCCATGGCGTGGTCGACGTCGTTCTCGAGCACGCGCGGGACACCCACGTCGAACGGGTCGGTCCGGTCGTGTTCGGCTCCGTACTCCAGGTCGACGACGAACCGGTGCGCGGCGGGCCCGAGGCCGCCGTCGGTGACGTAGTCGAGCGGTACCTCCTCCTGGTACACGGCACGGTCGCCGTCCGCACCGTCCACGTCGTCCACACCGTCGACGGTGACCACGTCGCCGAGGAACCCGAACTGCTGCCACAGGGCCGACGAGCGGTTGACACGGCCGATGACGGCGTCGGCGATCGCCTCCGGTGTCGCGGCGAGCGTCCGCGCCGGCCAGGGGGTGTCGGAATGGCGGGCGCCCAGGATGCGGTGCAGGGCACGCGTCGCGTAGCGGAACCCGTGGATGAAGCCATTGGTGGACTTCTTGAAGTCCCGCTGCTGCGTCAGGGTTCCGGCGAAGTACAGGTCCGGTACGTTGACCGACTCGAAGGACGAGGTCTGCTCGGGGAACCGGTCGTTGATGACGAGCGCGGGGCGGCAGGTCTCGTCGAAGACGGACGCGTCGAAGCCGAAGCCGGTGCAGGCGATGATCCGGTCGTAGTGCAGTTCGCGCAGCGGTTCCGTGGTCCGCGCGTAGCGGAGCATCACCCGGAAGCCGCCGTCGTCGGCCTTCTCGATGCTCTCCACGGTGCCGTCGAGCACCGCGTTCTGCGACTTGAGCTGGTAGGTGTCCAGGAAGTTGTTGTTCACCGCGCGCAGATGCCCGAGGTAGTGGGTCTTCCAGGCGAATCTGACGGAGTGCGGGCCTGCGACGTGGATCACCGCGGCCTTCTCCACGAGACCGTCGGCGGTTTCGAACGCGGAGTTCCCCTTGCCGATGACCAGCACCCGCTGGTCGGTGAAGGACGCCGGGTCGGTGTCGAAGGTGTCGTAGCGCTCGGCGAGTTCGATGCCGGGGATGGGCGGCTCATAGAGCCGGGAGACGCCGGTCGCCACGACGAGCCGCCTGGCCTGCCAGGTGCGTCCGTCGTCGTCGAGGACGGTGAAGACGCCGTCAGCGCGGGAGACCCTTACGACATCGGTCCCGTACTCGACGCGCACGCCGCTGCGTGCCGCGAAGTCGGCCAGATAGCGCACCAGGTCGTCCGCCAGCGGGAAGTAGCGCTCGCTGTACCGGGTGAAGAGCAGCTCCGGGTCGTCGCTGAGCAGCGAGTTCCAGTCCATGCGCAGCTTGAGTTCCGGGTCCGTGAAACCCGTGTGCACCTTGTTGATCGATATCAGCCGCCGATGGCGGGGGTACCGGGTGAAGAACGTCCCCGGTCCGCTCCCCCGCTCCAGGACGGTGTAGTCGCGCCCGTCGCGTTCCAGCAGAGCGGCGAGTTGTAGTCCGGCCGGACCGGCCCCGATGATGAGATAGTCGCGCACCATGGGCGGGACGGTAGTGACACGAAATCAGAGGGCTCTGAGATTCGGTGGCGTACCGCACTGCTGGGCCCGTCTCCTCCGATGGTCGGGGCACAAGCCCACCACGGCGGACGAAAGGGGCCGCGGACCGGGAACATCCGGCCCGGCCGGCGCGGTTGCACCGGCCGGGAGGCGCGGCACGACCACCGCGCACCCGGACCAGACACGTTTCCGCAGGAGGACCCTTCCATGACCGACAGGCCCTTGACACTCATGGCTGTGCACGCCCACCCCGACGACGAGGCCACCAGTACCGGAGGGGTCCTCGCGCGGTACGCGGCGGAGGGCATCCGCACGGTTCTCGTGACGTGTACCGACGGCGGTTGCGGTGACGGGCATGGAGGCGTCAAGCCAGGCGAACCCGGGCACGATCCGGCGGCCGTCGCCCTGATGCGCCGTCAAGAGCTCAAGGAGAGCTGCGAGGTCCTGAAGATCAGCGCACTGGAGACGCTGGACTACGCCGACTCCGGCATGATCGGCTGGCCGAGCAACGACGCCCCCGACTCCTTCTGGCAGACCCCCGTGGAGGAGGGCGCCGCCCGACTCGCGGAACTCATGCTGCGCTACCGCCCCGATGTGGTCGTCACCTACGACGAGAACGGCTTCTACGGCCACCCCGACCACATCCAGGCCCACCGCATCACGATGGCGGCGCTGGAGATGACCGAGCTGACACCGAAGGTGTACTGGACGACGATGCCCCACTCGGGAATGCGGCGGTTCGGCGAGATCATGCGCGAGTTCCACGAGGACATGCCGGAGCCGGACCCCGCCGAGACCGCCGCGCTGGCCGAGATCGGCCTCCCCGACGAAGAGATCACCACGTGGGTGGACACCACCCCGTTCAGCGACCAGAAGTTCGACTCGCTGGCCGCGCACGCCAGTCAGGGCGAGAACATCTTCTTCCTGAAGATGGGCAAGGAGCGGTTCGGCGAGTTGATGGGCATGGAGACCTTCGTACGCGTCAAGGACGCCACCGGCGCGCCCGTGCCCGAGAACGATCTCTTCGCCGGATTGCGCTGATCCGCCGCTGGACGGTGGTGAACGCTGTCCTCAGCGGTCTCACCGGACAACAGTAGTTTCCCATGTGGCGGCTGACGGCATTTCCGCCATCGGCCGCCACTCCTGACTCGTTGACGACGACCCGGCGCGTCGCTACGTTGCGCATCGACCCTTTCGAATTTTCGGCAGCAGTTCGATATCTCGAACGTGGGAGCGCTTCCAAACGATCGCACCCACCGACGATTCCCGCTCCAGCGCTCCTAGGTCCGGTCCGTCCCTGGGAGCACCGGCACAGACCAGCTCCAACTCCACCTGCTGAACACCCGACAACCGCAGTGCACCTCCCGCCCCGGGGCGAGCGAGACCCGTGGGACGGGCGCGGCGGAAGGAGCGGTAATGCTTACCCGATCGCGAAGGCGACTGGTCCGCCTGCTCGCGGTGGCGGCAGCGGTGCTGACGTTGTCCGCCACGGCGCCGTACCAGCCGGTGGCCGCGGCCGTGGCCGCGCCCGGCAGTCCGGCCCTCGCCCCGCCGCTGGGCTGGAACAGTTGGAACAGCTTCGGCTGCGACGTCGACGAGGCCGCAGTGCGCCAGGCGGCGGACGCGATGGTCGGCTCGGGCATGCGGGACGCCGGCTACGAGTACGTGGTGGTCGACGACTGCTGGTTCGACCCGCAGCGCGACGCCCAGGGCAACCTGCGCGCGCACCCGGACAAGTTCCCCAGCGGTATGAAGGCGCTGGGCGACTACATCCACAGCCGCGGCCTGAAGTTCGGCATCTACCAGGTGCCCACCGAGCGCACCTGCGCCCAGCGCGTCGGCACCTTCCCCGGTTCGACGGGCAGCATGGGGCACGAGGCCCAGGACGCCCGCACCTTCGCCTCCTGGGGCGTGGACTACCTCAAGTACGACTGGTGCTCCCCCTCCGGCACCCGCGAGGAGCAGGTCGCCCGCTTCTCCCTGATGCGGGACGCCCTGCGGGCCACCGGCCGGCCCATCGTCTACAGCATCAACCCCAACAGCTTCCACACGCCCACCGGCGCCACGTACAACTGGGGCCAGGTCGCCGACCTGTGGCGCACCACCGAGGACCTGCTCGACATCTGGCAGAACGGCAACGTCAACAGCTACCCGATGGGCGTGGGCAACGTCGTCGACGTCAACGCCCCGCTCGCCGCGCAGGCCGGGCCCGGCCACTGGAACGACCCGGACATGCTGGTCGTGGGCAGGCCGGGGCTGACGACGACCGAGTCCCGGTCGCACTTCACGCTGTGGGCGCTGATGGCCGCACCGCTGATGGCGGGCAACGACATCCGCACGATGTCCGCCGACGTCAGCGCGATCCTGCGCAACCAGCGGCTGCTGACGGTGAACCAGGACCCACTGGGCGCGGGCGGCCGACGGGTGCGCGACGACGGCGCCACCGAGGTGTTCGCCAAGCCGTTGTCCGACGGCTCGGTAGCCGTCGGTCTGTTCAACCGCGGCGGGAGCACCGCCACGCTCAGCACCTCGGCCGAGCAGATCGGCCTCACCGGCGGCCCCTTCTCCCTCACCGACCTGTGGACCGGCGCCACGTCGACCACGGGCGGCCAGATCACCGCGAGCGTACCGGCACACGGCGTGACGGCGTTCCGGGTGACCGGCGGCACCCCGCTCGCCGCCGAGACCTCCCGTATCCGCGGCACCGGCTCCGGCCGCTGCCTGGACGTCGACAACTCTTCCACCGCTGCCGGGGCCGCCGTCCTGATCTGGGACTGCCACACCGCCGCCAACCAGTCGTGGACCACCTGGGCGGGCGGCGAGATCCGCGTCTACGGCGACAAGTGCCTGGACGCCGAGAACCAGGGGACCGCCAACGGCACCCGCGTGGTCACCTGGCCGTGCAACGGACAGGCCAACCAGAAGTGGACCCTCGCCGCCGACGGGTCCATCCGCAACGTCCACGCCGGGCTGTGCCTCGACGTCGACGGCGCGGCCACCGCGAACGGCTCGCGGCTCATCCTGTGGACGTGCAATGGACAGGCCAACCAGCGGTGGACCCGTAGCTGACCCCGACATGACCGAGGAGGCCGACCCCCGTGCCCGACCCGCTGAATCCCTGGAGCCGCCGGAGGACGCTCACGGCCGCCACCGGCCTGGCCGCCGCGGCGGCGCTGCCCGCGGCACCCGTCGCGCAGGCCGCGCACGCCGCGCAGGCCCAGCAAGCGACGTACACGAACCCCGTACTGTGGCAGGACTTCGCGGACATCGACGTCATCCGCGTCGGCGACACCTACTACTACTCCGCGTCGACGATGCACTACTCGCCGGGCGCCCCGATCCTCCGCTCCTACGACCTGGTCAACTGGGAGTTCGCCGGCCACTCGGTGCCGGTGCTCGACTTCGGCGACAAGTACGACCTGAACGGCGGCCGGGGCTACGTCCGCGGCATCTGGGCGTCGTCCCTGGGCTACCGGAACAGCAACCGCACCTTCTACTGGATCGGGCAGATCGACTTCGCCCGTACGTACCTCTACACCGCCCCGTCGGCGGAGGGGCCCTGGAACCGGCACACTACGCTCAACAACGTCTACTTCGACGCCGGCCTGCTCTTCGACGACGACGACACGCCGTACGTGGCGTACGGCAACACCGCCATCCACGTCGCCCAGCTCTCGCCGGACGCCCGTACCCAGGTCCGCTCCCAGCAGGTGTTCACCACCCCGTCGAGCGTCGGCGTCCTGGAAGGGGCCCGCTTCTACAAGATCAACGGGAATTACTACATCTTCCTCACCCGCCCGGCCAACGGCCAGTACATCCTGAAGTCCACGTCCGGCCCTTTCGGCCCGTACCAGATGCGGCAGGTGCTGCTCGATCTTCCCGGACCGATCTCCGGCGGCGGAGTGCCGCACCAGGGCGGGCTGGTCAGCACTCCGAACGGCCAGTGGCACTACCTGGCCTTCATCGACGCCTACCCCGGCGGACGCGTCCCCGCGCTCGCCCCGATCACCTGGACGTGGGACGGCTGGCCCACCCTCCAGCTCGTGAACGGCGCCTGGGGCCAGTCGTACGCCGCGCCGCTGCCGCCGCGCCCGGTCGCGCCGATGACCGGCGTCGACACCTTCCAAGGCACCCGGCTCGGCCCTCGGTGGGAGTGGAACCACAACCCCGACACCGGCAGGTTCACGGTCGGCGACGGACTGACCCTGCGCACCGCGACGGTGACCGGCGACCTCTACGCCGCCCGTAACACCCTCACCCACCGCATCCAGGGTCCCGCCTCCACCGCCACCATCGAGCTGGACTTCGCCCAGATGGCCGACGGCGACCGGGCGGGTCTCGCCATGCTGCGCGACTCCTCCGCCTGGATCGGCCTCAAGCGCGACGGAGGTACGACGCGCGTGGCGATGGTCGACGGTCTGACCATGGACGACAACTGGAACACCACCGGCACCGGAACCGAGCGCGCGGGCGCGGGCTTCGCGGGCAGCCGGATCTGGCTGCGCGTCCACGCCGACATCAGGCCCGGCAGCGGCCGGCAGGCCGTGTTCTCCTACAGCACCGACGGCGGCAACTTCAGCCGGCTCGGCCCCGCCTTCACCCTCAAGAACGCCTGGCAGTTCTTCATGGGCTACCGCTACGCCGTCTTCAACCATGCCACCCGGGCGCTGGGAGGCAGCGTCCGGGTGGCACGGTTCGAGCTGACCACGCCCTGACCGTCCCGCGTACCGGACTGGTGCGGTTCAGAGTGGTCCCGAGCGCGGGCGCGGGCGCGGCGATCCTGCCCGCCGCGCTCGCACACCTCACGGCGGCCGGCCCGCAGATCACGGGTCACCCGAGCGGTCGCTTCGACCGCTCGGTGAGGCCGGACCGCGCACCCGCGGTCGGCACGCGTCACCCCAGAAACGACAACCGCACCTTGCGGTCCGGGTTGTCACCGTTCGTGTCGACCAGGCACACCGACTGCCACGTCCCCAGTTCCAGCCGCCCCGCGATCACGGGGAGCGTCGCGTGCGGGGGTACGAGGGCGGGGAGGACGTGGTCGCGGCCGTGGCCCGGGCTGCCGTGGCGGTGGCGCCAGCGGTCGTCGGGCGGGAGCAGGTCACGCAGTGCGGCGAGGAGGTCGTCGTCGCTGCCCGCGCCGGTCTCCAGGATGGCGATCCCGGCGGTGGCGTGCGGGACGAAGACGTTGAGGAGCCCGTCGCGACCGCCCGCCGCCTGCCCGAGGAAGGCTTCGCACTCGCGGGTCAGGTCGGCGACGGTCTCCCCCGAGCCGGTGGTGACGTGCAGGACGTGGGTCTGAAGTGCGTCGGTCATGTCGTCATCCTCCCCTCCGGCACGCGCCTGCGGCTCCCCGCCCGCCGGGAAGGTTCGGCGCGTCCGGGTGGTTCGTAGAAATATGAACAATGTTGCGGTCGTGGTCATCGGCGCCGGACAGGCCGGTCTCTCCAGCGCGTACCACCTGCGCCGCGCCGGATACGTGCCGGGCCGCGACTTCGTCGTACTGGACCACTCACCGCGCCCCGGCGGCGCCTGGCAGTTCCGCTGGCCGACGCTGACCTACGGCAGGGTGCACGGCATGCACGCCCTGCCCGGCATGGAGCTGACCGGCGCGGACCCCTCGCGTCCGTCCTCCGAGGTGATCGGGGACTATTTCGACGCCTACGAGCACGCCTTCGCGCTCCCCGTGCTGCGCCCCGTCGATGTGCGCGCCGTGCGCGAGAGCGGGGACGGGGACGGTCGGCTGCGTGTGGAGACCTCGGCCGGTACGTGGTCGGCGCGCGCCGTGATCAGCGCGACGGGCACCTGGGACCGCCCCTTCTGGCCCCGCTTCCCCGGTCAGGGAGACTTCCTCGGCCGACAACTGCACACCGCGGGCTACCCAGGGCCCGACTCCCCGCTGTTCCGGGACCGCCGCGTGGTGGTCGTCGGGGGCGGCACCTCGGCGGTGCAGCACCTGCTGGAGATCTCCGAGGTGGCCGCTTCGACGGCCTGGGTGACGCGCCGCCCGCCCGTCTTCCGCGAGGGTCCCTTCGACGAGGACCAGGGGCGCGCCGCCGTGGCCATGGTCGAGGAGCGGGTGCGGGACGGGCTGCCGCCGCGCAGTGTCGTGTCGGTGACCGGGCTGCCGATGACCGAGGCGATGCGCCGCGCGCGAGAGGCGGGGGTCCTGGAGCGGCTGCCGATGTTCGAGCGGATCACCGCGGACGGGGTCGAGTGGGCCGATGGACGACACATGGCAGCCGACACCCTGCTGTGGGCCACGGGCTTCCGCCCCGTCGTCGGCCACCTCGCACCCCTGCGGCTGCGCGAGCCGGGCGGCGGCATCCGCCTGGACGGGACGCGCGCGGTGCGCGATCCCCGCGTCCACCTGGTCGGCTACGGCCCCTCGGCCAGCACCATCGGCGCCAACAGAGCGGGCCGCGCGGCCGTGCGCGCGGTGCGGGAACTCCTCGACGGGGGCACGGGTACGGGTACGGGTACGGGTACGGGTACGGGTACGGGTACGAGCCCCGGTACGGGTACGGGCAGCGTCGCGCACACCGGCACGGTCACCCGTCCGCTCGCACGCGAGGCCGTACCGGAGTCCGTCGCCTGACGGCCGGACACACGTCGCCGACCGCTCAGCCCCTGCCGGACATGCTCGACTCGCGCACGACCAGCTCCGGCTGGAGCACGATGCGCTGGTGCTCGTGGGACTCCGCGCGCTCCCCCGTCTCCTCGATCAGCAGGTCAGCGGCTGCCCGCCCCATCCGGTACGCGGGCTGCCGTACGGAGGTCAGGGGCACGGCAGCGGCTGCGGCGAAGACGATGTCGTCGTACCCCACCAGCGCCACCTCGTCCGGCACACTCACCCCGGCCCCGTAGAGCGCCTGGAGCACACCCAGCGCCAGCAGATCGTTCGCACAGAACACCGCCGAAGGCCGCGGCGACATCCCCAGCAACCGCGCACCCGCGTCACGGCCCGCCGCCACATCAAGACGCTCCGCCTCGATGTGCCGCAGCGCGTCCTCCTCCGCCAGCCCCGCCTCGCGCAGCGCCGTGACCACTCCCGCGCGCCGGTCCTGGCACTGGTTGAGGTGCATCGGGCCGCTGACGTAGACGATGCCGTCGTGTCCGCGCTCCAGCAGGTGGCGGGCCGCGAGGGCGCCGCCCGCCACGTCGTCCACGGACACCGAGCAGCCCTCGGCGCTGGGCACGACCCGGTCGACGGAGACGTACGCGATGCCGTGCCGCTGGAACTCCGCGAGGTTGCCGCCGGTCGTGTCGGCGGGGGTGATGAGGACACCGCGCACGCGCTGCTCGGCGAAGAGGGAGAGGTAGTCGGCCTCCTCGACCGGGCTCTGCGCGCTGTTGCACAGCATCACTCCGAGCCCCGCCTCGCGCGCCGCGCGCTCGGCGCCCGTCGCCACGTCAACGAAGAACGGGTTGGCCATGTCCAGCACCAGCAGCGCGATGATCCGGCTGCGGCCCGCGCGCAACTGCCGCGCCGACTCGCTGCGCACATACCCCAACTGCTGGATCGCCGCCTGCACCCGGTCCCGGGTGTCCTCCGCCACCACCGCCGGGCGGTTGATCACGTTGGAGACCGTGCCGACCGACACTCCGGCCGCCCGTGCGACGTCTTTGATGCCTACCATGCTCGCCACGAGCGCTCATGCTACGCACAGGTCAGAGGCGCGGGCTCCGGAGGCTGGATTCGCGGACGACCAGTTCCGGCTGGAGCACGACGCGCTGGTGCTCATGGGACCCGGCGTCCTCGCCTGTCTCGGCGTTCTCGCCCGTCTCGGCGTCCTCGCCCGTCTCCTCGATGAGCAGGTCCGCGGCGATGCGGCCCATCCGCTGGGCCGGGCGGCGCACGGAGGTCAGGGGCACGGCAGCGGCGGCGGCGAACTCGATGTCGTCGTAGCCGACCAGTGCCACCTCGTCCGGCACACTCACCCCGGCCCCGTAGAGCGCCTGGAGCACACCCAGCGCCAGCAGATCGTTCGCACAGAACACCGCCGAAGGCCGCGGCGACATCCCCAGCAACCGCGCACCCGCATCCCGCCCCGCCGCCACGTCCAGCCGCTCCGCCTCGATGTGCCGCAGCCTCGCGCCGGTGCCCCGCAGCGCCCCGCGCGCGCCGAGGTGCCGGTCGCGGCACTGCGTCAGCCGCATGGAGCCGCTCACGTACGCGAGGTCGCCGTGCCCCTGGTCGAGGAGGTGCCGTACGGCGAGGGCGCCGCCCGCCACATCGTCGACGGAGACGGAGCACCCCTCGGCGCTGGGTACGACCCTGTCCACCGAGACGTACGCGATGCCGTGCCGCGCGAACCGGGCCAGATTGCGGCCCGTCATGTCGGCGGGGGTGACCAGCACGCCCCGTACCCGGTGTTCGGCGAAGAGGGACAGGTAGGTGGCCTCCTCGACCGGGCTCTGCGCGCTGTTGCACAGCATCACCCCAAGCCCTGTGGCCCGCGCCGCGCGCTCCGCGCCCATCGCCACGTCAACGAAGAACGGGTTGGCCATGTCCAGCACCAGCAGCGCGATGATCCGGCTGCGGCCCGCGCGCAACTGCCGCGCCGACTCGCTGCGCACATACCCCAGCTTCTCGATGGTGGACAGCACCCGCGCGCGGGTGTCGTCGGAGACCGACTCGGGGCGGTTGATCACGTTGGAGACCGTGCCGACCGACACCCCCGCGGCGCGTGCCACCTGCTTGATGCCCACCGCCTGACCCATCAGGCGACGGGCCCGGTGACCTCGGACAGCTCAAGGCCGGTCAGATCCGCGAGGGCGCGCAGCTCGGGCAGCAGATGCCCGGTGGCCAGCGCCCAGTGGTGGCCGACACCGCTGGCGCTCCAGGCGTCGGTCCACTCGCCGGGGTCGGTGTCGAAGTCGACGCGCGAGGTGGTGTTGCCGATCCGCAGCCGGGGCCCGTCGACGACCCGGCCCTGGGCCGCGACCAGCCGGTAGCGGCCCCCTCGGCCCTGACCCACTCCGACGAGGGTGACGGGCCCGTGCCGCACATCGAACTCGACGGACACGCCCCAGCCGCGCTTGCCGTGGTAGACGCCGAGCCCGCGCAGCAGCGGGCGTTCGTTGCTGATGGCGAGGTGGCCTGGCCCGTCGTGGCCCATCTCGACGACGCCCGCGTCGAAGTCGAGCGCCTGGAGTTCGGTGAAGGAGCCGCCCGCGCCGAGCCGGTCGCACATCAGCATGGCCAGCGAGGTGCGCAGCTCGTACTCCCCCGCCGCCGGGACGCCGCGTGCCGTCAGCAGTGAGGCGCCGAGGATCATCCCGGCGCCGAGGCGCTCGTGGACCTCCCCTCCGAGTCCGCGATGGTAGTACGCGAGGGAGTCCAGGCCGAAGTCGGCGACGAGGTGGTCGAGACCGACGGCGACCCGTGCCGCCCACGTCAGGTCGTCCTCGTCGACGGAGGGGTCGATGCCGAAGACCTCGCGGGTCTCGGCGAGTTTGGCCGCGGTCTCCGCCTGCGTGGCGCCCTCGGTCCGCACCCGCAGGTCGTCGAACTCCAGGACCTCCACGTGGCCGCCGAAGCTGCCGGGGACCATCGTCAGGTCGGTGGAGACGTCGTACATCCCCGGATAGAGGTGGCCCATCAGCCCGTGCCGCCCCTCGCGCAGCACGGCGCGGACACCGGCGGCGCGTATCCAGCGGCCGATGCGCTGCCAGGCCCGCTCGTCCTCCAGATGCCCGGAGACGGAGCGGAAGTCCACGCCGACGCGTTCGAAGGCGTTGGCCATCTCGGGCAGCGGGCAGGCGCCACAGTAGGCCAGCCACTGTCCGGTGTCGAAGGTGGCGTGGTCCATGGCCGCGGTGGGCTGGAGGTTGATCAGCAGGACGGGGGCGCCGCCGCGCTGGGCTATGGGCACCAGCATGGTCGCGGTCATGTAGGTGGTGAGGAAGCCGACGATGAGGTCGCAGTCCGCCTCGCGCAGCCGCGCCGCTGCCTCGGCGCCCTGCTCGGCGTCGGAGAGGAAGCCGACGTCGACGACCTCCGCGTCGAACTCCCGCAGCCGCTCCGCGACGCGCCGCGCGGACGCCTCCAGCTGGGGCAGCAGGCCGGGGAACTGGGGCCAGTAGGCGCCGAGTCCGCCCGCCACCAGGCCGATCCTGGGGCGGCGGGACACGGCGGGGACGCGGTTCGTCGTGTGCGCTCGCTCCGTCATGCGGGGTCGCTCCTCGGTCACTGGGGCAGGGCGAAGTCGGCGACGTGGATCGGCGAGGGTGTCGTCCCGCTGGAGCGCTCCTGGTAGAGGACGGAGAGCACACCGTCCCGCGCGAGCCGTGTCTCGTCGATGACGACCTCGCCGAAGGCGTTGAGCCCTCCGGAGCCGGTGCCGTCGTAGAGGGTCTTCCAGTCGGTCCAGTCGGACGCCTTGGAAGCGCCGACGACGCGTCCGTACGGCAGCACCGCGTAGGCGTTGTCGTAGCGGTCGAAGGCCAGCTTGGCGCGCTGGCTGGAGGCGAGGGGGACGCCGATCTCGGTCTTCTTCCACTTGCCGTCCGCCTCCCGGTGGAGGTGGAAGGGGTGTGCGTACGCGACGCGGTCCGCGACGTAGTCGCGCACGCACTGGGTGAAGCGTCCCGGCACATAGCTGATGAGGGCGTGCGGGGTGCCCGAGGAGTCAGTGGCCTGGTGCTCCTGGTTCATCAGTCCGTGGTCGGGCCCGAGGGGGTCGGCGACGGCCGAGGTGTCGCCGACGTCCACCGTGTCCCGGCCTCCGGTGGTGCCCACGACGCGCCCTTCCGCGTCCTTCCACGTACGGCCTCGGTCGGTGGAGCGCACATAGCCGGTGTCGTGGTTGCTGAGTCCGCCGGGCGCGCACATCACGGAGGCGTCGCCCTCGCGCCAGGTGTAGAAGGCGTGCAGGGTGCCGCGGCTGTCGTAGTCGATGCCGTGCAGGTACATGTTGCGGGTGGAGCTGCTGCCGTGCGCACTCGCGTACGTGCCGGATGCGCCGCTCCACGCGCCCAGCGCGGTCCACCGCCCGGTGGCCGCGTCGTACTCGGCGAGCGCGTTCACACCGTTGCCCGAGACGCCGGAGCGGTAGCTGAGCTGGAGGTTGCCCTCGGGGGTCGCGATGAACTGCGGATAGGTGAAGCGGCTGGTCAGCGTGAGCCCGCCGAGGGTCGTCGTGACGGGTCCGAAGGCGTCCGCGGTCCAGTCGTGCGCGGTGGGGTCGCCGAGCAGTCCGGCCCGCGAGGTCACGGAGAAGAAGCCGTCGGAGTGGGAGTCCATGATCAGGTGCAGTCTGCCGTCGGCGCGGGAGACACCCATGGAGATGACGTTGTGGGAGTCGTCGGCCTTGAGCTTGTGCGGGAGGCGGACGGTCCGCCATGTCCGCTCCCCCACCGCCCGGCGGGCGACGACGGCGGTGCGGTCCTCGGTGTACCAGGCCGCGTACTGGTGTCCCTGGTGGGTGAGGAGCCCGCTCTTCTGGAAGGAGTTGTTGTTGACGAGGCCGTCGTAGGAGACGAAGTAGAGGGCCTTGGCGTCGAGTTCGGTGTCGGCGGTCAGCCGTACGGAAGGGCCTGGCGCCGCCGTGTGTGCCGTGGTGCTCGCCGTGGTGTCCGCGCCGTCGGGTCCGGCGGAGACCCCGGCGAGCAGCAGCGGGCAGCAGACCAGCACGCGGAGGGCGCCGGTGCGCAGGGGGCGACCCGCGAACGGGAGGCGGGTCGCGCGGAGTTGACGTCTCGCTCTCATGTGCCGTGCCCCTCTCCTAGGCCAGGTGGAAGACCTCGGTCAACGGCCGCATCGCCTCGTCGGGCCGCTCACCGTCGAGCGCCTCGAAGTAGTCGGCCATCTCCGCCTGCCAGCGGGCGTTCACGTCGGTGGCCTCCATGGCGGCCTTCGCCGCCTCGAAGTCCTCGGTCTCCAGATAGCCGACGAGCAGGCCGTCCTGGCGCAGGAAGAGCGAGTAGTTGCGCCAGCCCGCCTCGCGCAGCGCGCGGAGCATGCCGGGCCACACGGTCTCGTGCCGCTCGCGGTACTCGTCCAGCCGGTCGGCGCGGACCTTCAGCAGAAAACAGACGCGCTGCACGGGCGTTCCCTCCCTGTCATGAGACCCCGTCAGAAGTCGAAGTCGTCGATGTTCTTCTTGTCGAAGACGGTGGGCGGGCCGAGGATGATCTCGCCGTTCTTGCCCACCGTGCGCTCGCCGAGCTTCCCCGCCTTGAACTTCTCGCCCTCCTTGCCGGTGATCTGGCCGGAGGCCAGCGCCGCGGCGGCGTAGGAGCCGAGGTAGCCGAGCTTCTTCGGGTCCCAGAGCGAGAACTGCTCGACGGTGTCGTCCTTGACGTACTTGCGCATCTGGTTGGGCGTGCCGAGACCGTTGAGGACGATCTTGCCCTTGTAGGAGGAGCCGCTGATGTAGCGCGCGGCGGCGGCGATGCCGACGGTGGTGGGCGAGATGATGCCCTTGAGCTTGGGGTACGCCTTCAGCAGGCCCTGGGTCTCCTGGAAGGACTTCTGGTCGTCGTCGTCCCCGTACGCGGTCTTGACCAGCTCCATGTCCTTGTAGGCGGGCTTCTTCAGCTCGTCCTTCATGAACTCGATCCAGGTGTTCTGGTTCGTCGCGTTCTGGGTGGCGGAGAGGATGGCGATCTGGCCCTTGTGGCCGATCTGTTCGGCGAGGTGCTGGACGAGGCTGCGGCCGATCTCCTCCGAGGACGCCTGGTTGATGAAGAGCTGGCGGCAGTCGGGGCTGGTGTCGGAGTCGTAGGCGACGACCTTGATGTCCTGCTTCATGGCCTGCTTGAGGGGGCCGCAGACGGCGTTGGGGTCGTTGGCGGCGATGAGGATGGCGTCCTGGCGCTGCTGCACGAGGGTGTTGATGTAGCTGACCTGCGAGGACGCCTTGGCGTCCGAGGGGCCGACCTCCTTGCCCACGCCGCCGTACTCCTTGGCGGCCTCGATGCCCGCCTCGTCGACGATCTTCTCGTAGGGGTTGTTGATCTGCTTGGGCAGGAAGGCCAGCTTCAGCCCCTTCTTCAGGGGCGCGTCCGGGTCGGCCTTCGTGTCCTGGGCCGCGCTCTTGGCGTCGTCCTTCGCGTCCTCCTTCGTCGTGCCGGAGCAGCCCGCGAGTGCGACGGAGAGCGCGCAGACGGAGGCTGTGGCGGCGAGGAGGCGTGGGGCGGTACGGATGTGCGGTCGCATGGTCAAGAGCCCTTCCGGGAGCGGGAGTTCAGGCGGGCGGGAGTTCAGGCGGACGGCTGGGGGGACTGCTGAGGGGCGGCGGCGGCGCGGCGGTGGCGGCGCTCGGTCACCACGGCGACCACCCTCGGGGTGAGCACGGAGGCGATCAGCAGCACCCCGGTCACGATGACCTGGATCTCGTTGGACACGTCGTTGAGCGTGAGGAGGTTGTTGAGCACCCCGATCAGCAGCACCCCGGCCACCGCGCCGCCCAGGGTGCCCTTGCCGCCGTTGAAGTCGATGCCGCCGAGCAGCACGGAGGCGATGACGACGAGTTCGAGGCCGAGTCCGTTGTCGGCGCGGGCGCTTCCGTAGCGCAGTGTGTAGACGATCCCGGCGAAGGAGGCCATGAAGCCGGTGACGACGAACAGCACGAGCTTGACGCGCTTGACCCGGATGCCCGCGAACCAGGCGGCGTCCTCCTGCGCGCCCACGGCGAACAGCGAGCGCCCGAACACGGTGCAGTGCAGCACCACGGCGGCGATCACGGCCAGGACGGCGAACAGCGCGACGGGGTAGGGCACGAAGGTGCCCGGCACCGTCTCCATATAGCCGGCCCACCGCGCGTAGGAGTCGGGGAACCCGGCCACCGCCTTGTTCCCCAGCACCACTGAGGCGAGCCCCCTGAAGAGGGTGAGGGTGCCGATGGTGACCGCGAGCGAGGGGAGGCCGACGCGGGTGACGAGCCAGCCGTTGAGCAGCCCGCCCAGCACACCGACGAGCAGACACAGCGGGACGATCATCTCGAAGGCCCAGCCCGCGTCCCACAGCGCGCCCGCGAGGGCGCTGGAGAGGCCGAGCATGGAGGCCACCGAGAGATCCACCTGCCCGGCGACGACGAGCAGCGTCATGGGCAGCGCGATCAGGGCGATCTCGGCGACGTCGTTGAGCGCCGCCGACAGGTTCTGGGTGTCGGCGAAGCCCTCCGTCGTCCCCCAGCCCGCGAGCAGCACGGCGGCCAGCAGGACGCCGACGGCCGTGTCCCAGCGCAGGAACCGGCCCCTGCCCGCGCGCTCCCCGTCGGCGGGCGCCTGACCCGCCTCCGGTGCCCGCTCGCGCGGCGCCGACGGGGTGGACGGGGTGGTGGGTGCGTTCATTTCCCGCTCCTCTTCCGCAGCGCCTCGGTGGTGCGGCTGCGTACGACCCGGTCGGTGCTGATGGCCGCCAGCAGCAGGACGCCCGTGATCGCCTGCTCCCAGAAGGGGTTGACCTTGAGGACGACGAGGGCGCTGCCCATGGTGGTGAGCAGCAGCGCGCCCAGGGCCGCGCCCCAGACCGTGCCGACGCCCCCGGTGATGGCGACGCCGCCCACGACGACGGCGCTGACCACCGTCAGCTCCCAGCCGTTGGCCGCGTCCGCGACGACGGTGCCGAAGCGGGCGAGCCACAGTGCGCCGGCGAACCCGGCGACGGCGCCCGAGAAGGCGTAGGCGGCGAGCACCCGGCGCCGGATCGGGATCCCGGCCAGCCGCGCCGCCTCCGGGTGGGAGCCGATGGCGTACAGCTCGCGGCCACCCCGGTAGGCGCGCAGGTAGTACGCCGTGCCCGCGAGGACCACGGCCGAGATCAGCGGCAGGTACGGGACGCCCAGGACGCTGCCGCTGCCCAGTTCCAGCACGCCGTCGGGCACGTTGGCCGCGTTGATCTGCTCCCCGTGCGCCCAGGCGTGCCCGACGCCCTGGATGACGTAGAGCATGCCGAGCGTGACGACCAGCGCGGGCACCTTGCCGAAGCTGACGAGGGCGCCGCTGACCAGCCCGCACAGCACGCCGAGCGCGGTACCGAGGAGGAGGACGGTGAGGGCGCTGTGGTCCGAGCCCGAGACGAAGCTGCCGCAGGCGAAGGCGGAGAGGCCGACGACGGAGCCGACGGACAGATCGATGTTGCGGGTGAGGACGACGACGGACTGGCCGACGGCGAGGAGCACCAGGATGGAGGAGTTGAGGAGGAGGTCCTTGACGCCCTGGTCGTCGAGGAATCCCGGGTTGGCGAGCCAGGTGCCCAGGACGAGGAGGGCGAGCGCCCCGCCGATGCTCAGTTCGCGGATGCGGAAGACCATGTCGGCGAGCGAGCGCGCCGAGCGCCCCTGCTCCGGGGACGGCCCCGCGTCGGGCGGGCGTTGCAGCGTCGCGCTCATGCGGCCCTGCCTTCCTGGGTGCGTCCCGTCGCCGCCGCCATGACGGACTCCTCGGTGGCCTCGGCGCGCGGGATCTCGGCGACGAGGCGGCCCTCGTGCATCACGAGCACGCGGTCGGCCATGCCGAGGACTTCGGGCAGGTCGGAGGAGACCATCAGCACCGCGAGCCCGTCGGCGGCGAGCGAGGAGAGGAGCCGGTGCACCTCGGCCTTGGTGCCGACGTCGATGCCGCGCGTCGGCTCGTCGACGATGAGTACGGAGGGGTCCGTGGCCAGCCACTTGGCGAGCACGACCTTCTGCTGGTTGCCGCCGGAGAGCACGCCGACGGTGTCGCTCAGCCGCTGGTACTTCAGCCGCAGCCGCACCGCCCAGTCGGCGGCGCGGCCCCGCTCCAGCGTGCGGCGCACCAGCCCGGCGCGGCCGAGCGGGCCCCCGCCGCCGAGCGCGCCGAGCCCGGTCAGCGCGATGTTGCGCTCGATGGACATCTCCATGACCAGGCCGCGCTGCCGCCTGTCCTCGGGCACCAGCGCGAGTCCGGCCGCCATGGCCCCGGTCGGCGAGCCGGGACGCAGGGTGGTGCCCGCGACCTCGACCTCGCCCGCGTCGGCGCGGTCCACGCCGAAGACGGCCTGCACGACCTCGCTGCGCCCGGCACCCACGAGCCCGGCGAGCGCGACGATCTCGCCCCTGCGCACGTCGAACGAGACATCGCGGAAGACCCCCTCGCGGGTCAGCCGCCGCACGCTGAGCGCGGTGGCGCCGACGCCGGCCTCCTGCTTGGGGTACAGCTCGCCCAGGTCGCGGCCGACCATGCGTCGCACGAGGTCGTCCTCGGTGAGCCCGTCGAGCGGTTCGGAGGCGACGAGGCGGCCGTCCCGCAGGGTGGTGACGCGCTGGCACAGCGCGAAGATCTCGCTGAGGCGGTGCGAGATGAACAGGACGGCCGCGCCCTCGGCCCGCAGCGTCTCGACGACGTCGAAGAGCCGCGCGGTCTCACTGCCCGTCAGCGCCGCCGTGGGCTCGTCCATGATGAGGACGCGCGCGTCGAAGGAGAGCGCCTTGGCGATCTCGACGATCTGCTGGTCGGCGATGGACAGCCCCCGCGCGGGGCGCGCCGGGTCGAGGTCGACGCCGAGGCGGCGCAGCAGCGCGGCTGTGGCGTCCCGTACGGCGGCGTGGTCCACGCGGCCGAGGCCGCGGCGCGGCTGGCGGCCCATGAAGATGTTCTCCGCGATGGAGAGGTCGGCGAAGAGCGTGGGCTCCTGGTAGATGACGGCGATGCCCGCGTCGCGCGCGTCGGCCGGGCCGTGGAACGCGGCGGGGGCACCGTCGAGCAGCACGGTGCCGGTGTCGGGCGCGTGCACACCGGCGAGGGTCTTGATGAGCGTGGACTTGCCCGCGCCGTTCTCGCCCGCGAGGGCGTGCGCCTCACCGGCACGCAGCTCCAGCGAGACGTCCTGGAGGGCGCGCACGCTGCCGAAGGACTTGTTCACCCCCTTGAGGGCGAGGACCGGCGCGGGGGCGCCGGACGGTGCGGGCTGGGTCATGGTGCTGCTCCTCCTGTGCTCCCCTGGATGCGGCGCGAAATGAAATGTTTCAAAGCGATTTCCGGGAAGCTAGCCCCGCCCACAGGACCCGTCAAGGGGGTGTGCAGCAGGTAAATCGGGGCGGTGTTCCGCGTCTTGACGCCGTGGGAAACGGGGCCATACGTTCCAGGCGCGTTGCATTGAATCGTTATTGCCCCTCGGCCGCGCCAGGACACGCGGCCACCCAGGAGGTGTGCACATTGATCAGCAGACGCCACATGATCGCCGGAGCCGCCGTCTCGGGCGCCTCGCTCACCGCACTGCCCCCGCTCACCCCCGCTGCCCTCGCCTCCGAGGGCAGCACGGCGGACGGCGGAGAGGGCGCACCGCTACGTGTCACGCGCACCACCACCGAGTACGCCGACCGCCCCCTCGGCCTGGACCTGGCACACCCCAGGCTGAGCTGGCGGCTGGACTCCCGGGCCCGCGACCAGTTGCAGCACGCCTACCAGATCCGGGTCGCCACCAGCCCAGGACGCCTCGGCGAGCCCGACGTGTGGGACAGCGGCAAGCAAGCCTCGCGCCAGTCCGTGCTCGTCCCCTACGAGGGCCCCGCGCCAGAGCCCCGCACCCGCTACCACTGGGCCGTGCGCGTCTGGGGCGCCGAGCGCGTACCCTCCGCCTGGAGCGCGCCCACCTGGTGGGAGACCGGGCCGATGGGCGACGAGCGGTGGCACGCCGGCTGGATCACCGCACCGCCCTCGCTCGTCGCGGCACCGTCACTGGAGGGCGTGCCCTGGGTCTGGTTCCCCGAGGCCGGGGGCGACCCCTCCCAGGCGCCCGCCGCCACGCGCTGGTTCCGCGCCACGGTGTCCCTGGCGGGCGGCGCCCCGGAGCGCGCCCGGCTGGTGATCGCCGCCGACGACGGCTTCACCGCGTACGTCAACGGCACCGAGGCCGCAGAGCGTGACACCCTCGCCGTGCACAAGAGCTGGAGCAACCCCGCGCTGGTCGACGTCACCGGGTATCTGCGCGAGGGCGACAACGTCCTCTCCGTCGCCGCCACCAACACCGAGCGGGGCGCCGCCGGACTGCTGGCGGTGCTGGAGGTCACCGCAGGCGGGGAGACCACGCGCTTCCCGACCGGTGCGGGCTGGAAGACCACCGACGAGGAGCCCGACGGCGGCTGGCGGGAACCCGGATACGACGACAGCGGCTGGCGCGGCGCGCGGACCGTGGGCACATGGGGCGACGGCCCGTGGGGCAAGGTCTCCCCCGCCCAGACGGCAGCGCAACTGCGCCGCGTCTTCCACCTCCCCGGCCGCAAGATCGCCCGCGCCCGCCTCTACGCCACCGCTCTGGGCCTCTACGAGGCGCACCTCAACGGCGAGCGTGTGGGCCGCGATCTGCTCACCCCCGGCTGGACGGACTACGGCAAGCGCGTCGCGTACCAGGCGTACGACGTCACCGGAGCACTGCGGCGTGGCGAGAACGCGCTCGCCGTCACGCTCGCGCCCGGCTGGTACGCGGGCAACATCGGCTGGTTCGGGCAGCGCCACTACGGCGAACACCCGGCGCTGCGCGCCGAGTTGGAGGTCACCTACGCCGACGGCGGAACCGCCCGCTTCGTCACCGACGAGGAGTGGCGCACGGCCACGGGCCCGCTGATGAGCGCCGATCTGCTGATGGGCGAGGAGTACGACGCGCGCCTGGAGACGCCGGGCTGGACCTCCCCCGGCTTCGACGACGGCGACTGGCGGCCCGCCGTGGCCGCCTCCGGCGTCGAGGCGGAGACGGTGCACATGACGGACGCGCCGACGCGGCTGATGAAGGAGGTACCGGCGAAGAAGGTCACCGAGGTGTCACCCGGCGTCTTCCTCTTCGATCTGGGCCAGAACATGGTCGGCGGGGTGCGCCTGAAGGTCGCGGGAGGGGCGGGAAAGGCGGGCACCCGGGTCCGGATCCGGCACGGGGAGGTCCTGGACGCGGACGGCTCCCTCTACGTCGCCAACCTGCGCGCGGCCCGTCCCGTCGACACCTACACCCTCAAGGGGACGGACGGTACCGAGGTCTACGAGCCGCGCTTCACCTTCCACGGCTTCCGCTACGTCGAGCTGAAGGGCTACCCCGGCACACCCTCGCGCGAGGCGGTCACGGGTCTGGTGGCGCACACGGCGGCGCCCTTCACCATGGACTTCTCCACCGACGTGCCGATGCTGAACCAGTTGCACAGCAACATCACCTGGGGCCAGCGCGGCAACTTCCTGTCCATACCGACCGACACCCCTGCGCGCGACGAGCGCCTGGGCTGGTCGGGCGACATCAACGTCTTCGCGCCCACCGCCGCCTACACGATGGAGTCCGCGCGCTTCCTCTCCAAGTGGCTCCGGGACCTGCGCGACGGGCAGACGGCCGAGGGCGCCGACGCGGGGGCCTTCCCCGACGTCGCCCCGTTCGTCGGCCCCGTCGGCAAGGGCGTCGCGGGCTGGGGCGACGCGGGCGTCACCGTGCCGTGGAGCCTGCACCAGGCGTACGGGGACCTGCGGGTGCTGGAGGAGAACTGGCCCGCGATGCGCGCGTGGATCGCGTACCTGGAGAAGCACAGCGAGGGCCTGCTGCGCCCGGCCGAGGGCTACGGGGACTGGCTGAACGTCGAGGACGAGACTCCCAAGGACGTCGTCGGCACGGCCTACTTCGCGCACGCCACCGACCTCACCGCGCGCACGGCAAGGCTGCTGGAGCAGGACGCGGGCCCGTACGAGGAGTTGCTCGGCCGGATCAAGGCCGCCTTCCGCGCGGCGTTCGTCCAGGCCGGGGGACGGATCAAGGGCGACACCCAGACCGCCTACGTACTGGCCCTGTCGATGGATCTGCTGCCGGACGCGGCGGCACGGCGCGCTGCTGCCGACCGGCTGGTCGAGCTGATCGAGGCCAAGGGCGGGCACCTGTCCACGGGCTTCCTCGGCACACCCCGGCTGCTGCCCGCGCTCACCGACGCCGGGCACACGGACGTGGCCTACCGGCTGCTGCACCAGCGCACCTTCCCCTCCTGGGGCTACCAGATCGAGAACGGCGCGACGACGATGTGGGAGCGCTGGGACTCCGTCAAGCCGGACGGGAGCTTCCAGGACGTCGGGATGAACTCCTTCAACCACTATGCCTACGGCTGCGTTGGCGAGTGGATGTACCGCAACATCGCGGGCATCGCGCCCGGCGAGCCCGGCTTCCGCGAGATCACCGTACGCCCGCGCCCCGGCGGTGAGGTGCGCACGGCCGACGGCAGGTTCGACTCGCTCTACGGCCCCGTCACCACGCACTGGACGCGCGGTGAGGGGGGCCGCTTCACGCTGACGGTGAGCGTTCCGGTCAACACGACGGCGCGGGTGTGGGTGCCCGCGGCGAAGGAGTCCGACGTGGCCCAGGAGACCGCCAGGTTCCTCCGTATAGAGGACGGCTGCGCGGTCTTCGCGGCGGGCTCCGGCAGCCACAGGTTCACCACCGGCACCTGACCGGGCAGGACGCGGCGCGGGCAGCGCAACAGCCCGCGCCGCGCACCCTCTTGACGGCGGTCACCTGCACAACTAGCTTTCTTGAAACGTTTCATGGTTCATGGAATTCCCAGCCGCCGCCCGCACCGAGGAGACGCATGTCAGAGCCAGACCTGTCCGGACTGCCGGACCCTTCGGCCGTGAAGGCCGCGCTGAAGTCCCAGCGGATCGAGACCCCTTCGTGGGCGTACGGCAACTCCGGTACGCGCTTCAAGGTGTTCGCGCAGCCCGGTGTGCCCCGTACCCCCGAGGAGAAGCTCGACGACGCGGCACGCGTGCAGGAGCACACCGGGGTCGCCCCCGTGGTGGCCCTGCACATCCCCTGGGACAAGGTGGACGACTACGCCGCGCTGGCGGCCTACGCCAAGGAGCGCGGGCTCACGCTGGGCGCCGTCAACGCCAACGTGTTCCAGGACGACGACTACAAGCTCGGCTCCGTCGCGCACCCCGACGCCGCCGTCCGCCGCAAGGCGCTCGGCCATCTGCTGGAGTGCGTCGACATCATGGACGCGACCGGCTCCCGCGATCTGAAGCTGTGGTTCGCCGACGGCACCAACTACCCGGGCCAGGACGACATCCGCTCCCGTCAGGACCGGCTCGCCGAGGCGCTGGGCGCGGTGTACGAGCGGCTGGGCGAGGGCCGGCGCATGCTGCTGGAGTACAAGCTCTTCGAGCCGTCCTTCTACTCGACCGACGTGCCCGACTGGGGCACCGCCTACGCGCACTGCCTCAAGCTCGGCGAGAAGGCGCAGGTCGTCGTGGACACCGGGCACCACGCGCCGGGCACCAACATCGAGTTCATCGTCGCGACGCTGCTGCGCGAGGGGAAGCTCGGCGGCTTCGACTTCAACTCCCGCTTCTACGCCGACGACGACCTGATGGCGGGCGCAGCCGACCCCTTCCAGCTCTTCCGCATCATGTACGAGGTCGTGCGTGGGGGAGGATACGGACCGGGCTCGGACATCGCCTTCATGCTCGACCAGTGCCACAACATCGAGCCGAAGATCCCCGCCATCATCCGCTCGGTGATGAACGTCCAGGAGGCCACGGCCAAGGCACTCCTCGTGGACGGCGAGGCACTGGCGGCGGCGCAGCGCGCGGGCGACGTGCTCGGCGCGAACGGCGCCCTCATGGACGCGTTCCACACCGACGTGCGGCCACTGCTCGCCGAAATCCGCGAGGAAATGGGCCTGGACCCGGACCCGATGGGCGCGTACGCGCGCTCCGGCTGGGCCCAGAAGATCACCGAAGAGCGCAAGGGCGGCCGGCAGGCCGGCTGGGGAGCGTAAGGGACACGATGGCAGACCGGAACCCGCACACCGAGCAGACCGCGCAAGCCGCGCAGACCAAAGCCCTGCTGGAGCGCTCGCACCGGCTGGGCGCCGACCCGCGCAACACCAACTACGCGGGCGGCAACACCTCCGCCAAGGGCACCGCGACCGACCCGGTCACCGGCTCGGACATCGAGCTGATGTGGGTCAAGGGCTCGGGCGGCGACCTGGGCACCCTCACCGCCGGCGGGCTCGCTGCCCTGCGCCTCGACCGGCTGCGCGCGCTGCCCGGGGTGTATCCGGGCGTGGAGCGCGAGGACGAGATGGTCGCCGCCTTCGACTTCTGCCTGCACGGCAGGGGAGGCGCCGCGCCGTCCATCGACACGGCCATGCACGGGCTCGTCGACGCCGCGCACGTGGACCACCTCCACCCCGACTCCGGTATCGCGCTGGCCTGCGCGGCCGACGGGGAGAAGCTGACGGCCGAGTGCTTCGGCGACACGGTGGTGTGGGTGCCCTGGCGGCGCCCCGGCTTCCAGCTCGGCCTGGACATCGCCGCCGTGAAGGAGGCCAACCCCCGGGCGGTGGGCTGTGTGCTGGGCGGGCACGGCATCACCGCGTGGGGTGACACCTCCGAGGAGTGCGAGCGCAACTCGCTGCACATCATCCGTACCGCCGAGGCGTTCCTCGCGGAGCGCGGCAGGCCGGAGCCGTTCGGGCCCGTGAGGGAGGGGTGGGCGCCGCTGCCCGAGGGGGCGCGCAGGGAGCGGGCGGCGGCGCTCGCGCCCGTCGTGCGGGGGCTGGCCTCCACCGACAGGGCGCAGGTCGGGCACTTCACGGACTCCGACGTGGTGCTGGACTTCCTCTCCCGGCGCGAGCACCCGAGGCTGGCGGCGCTGGGCACCTCGTGCCCCGACCACTTCCTGCGCACCAAGGTGCGTCCGCTCGTGCTGGACCTGGCGGCCGACGCGCCGCTGGAGGAGGCCGTCGCGCGGCTGCGGGAGCTGCACGAGGAGTACCGCGCCGAGTACCGCGCCTACTACGAGCGGCACGCGGACGAGGACTCGCCCGCCATGCGCGGCGCCGACCCGGCGATCGTGCTGGTGCCCGGGGTCGGGATGTTCTCCTTCGGCAAGGACAAGCAGACGGCGCGGGTCGCGGGCGAGTTCTACGTCAACGCGATCAACGTCATGCGGGGCGCCGAGGCGGTGTCCTCGTACGCGCCGATCGAGGAGTCGGAGAAGTTCCGCATCGAATACTGGGAGCTGGAGGAGGCCAAGCTGCGCCGGATGCCCGCGCCCGAGCCGCTGGCCACCCGGGTGGCGCTGGTGACGGGCGCCGCTTCGGGCATCGGGCGGGCCATAGCGGAGCGGCTGGTGGCCGAGGGCGCGTGCGTGGCGGTGGCAGACCGGGACGCGTCGAGCGCCGAGCGGGTCGCCGAGGAGCTGGGCGGCGCGGACAAGGCGGTCGCGGTCGCGGTGGACGTCACCAGCGAGGAGCAGATCGCCGCCGCTTTCCGGGAGGCGGTGCTGGCCTTCGGCGGGGTGGACCTGCTCGTCAACAACGCGGGCATCTCGCTGTCCAGGCCTCTGTTGGAGACCACGGCGGAGGACTGGGACCGTCAGCACGGCATCATGGCGCGCGGCTCCTTCCTGGCCTCGCGTGAGGCGGCGCGGGTGATGACGGCGCAGGGCATGGGCGGTGACATCGTCTACATCGCGTCCAAGAACGGGGTGTTCGCGGGGCCCGACAACATCGCCTACGGCGCCACGAAGGCCGATCAGGCACACCAAGTGCGGCTTCTCGCGGCCGAGCTGGGCGAGCACGGCATCCGCGTCAACGGGGTCAACCCGGACGGGGTGGTGCGCGGCTCCGGCATCTTCGCCGGCGGCTGGGGGGCGCAGCGCGCGGCCGTGTACGGGGTGCCGGAGGAGAAGCTGGGCGAGTTCTACGCACAGCGCACCCTGTTGAAGCGGGAGGTGCTGCCCGAGCATGTGGCGAACGCGGTCTATGTGCTCACCGGCGGCCATCTCTCGCACACCACCGGGCTGCACATCCCGGTCGACGCGGGGGTGGCAGCCGCCTTCCTCCGCTGAGCGGAGGCCGTCCGCGCCGTCCGCATCGCTGGGGTGCTGCGCCCCTTCCGGTCCCGAACCCCGGTGGCCGACAGGTCTGTGGGGGACCGTCGGCCACCGGTCAGCGCCCACCGTTCCCGTGAGGTCCGCCGTGCCACCTTCCCGTAAACCAGCGGCGGCTGCTGCCGCCACACTTTCCCGTTCCGGCGCGTTCGCCGCCGTCGACCTGGGCGCGTCCAGCGGGCGTGTCATGGTCGGCACCGTCGCACCGGACGCGCTGGAGCTGCGGGAGGCGCACCGCTTCCCCAACCGCCCCGTCCGCACGCGCGGCACCCTGCACTGGGACGTCCTCGCGCTGTACGCGGGCGTGCTGGACGGGCTGCGCGCGGCGGGTCCCGTGGCGTCCGTGGGCATCGACTCGTGGGCGGTGGACTACGGCCTCCTCGACGCCGACGGCGCGCTGCTCGGCAACCCCGTCCACTACCGCGACGCGCGCACCGAGGGTGTGTCCGAGCGGGTGGCGCGGGTGCTGCCGCCCGCCGAGCTGTACGCGGCCACGGGGCTCCAGCATCTGCCGTTCAACACCGTCTACCAGCTCGCCTCGGCCGAAGGCAGCGCCCAACTGGCCGCAGCAGACGCCCTGTTGCTCATCCCCGATCTGCTGACGTACTGGCTGACGGGCGAGCGCGGCACCGAGCTGACGAACGCCTCCACCACCCAGCTCATCGACCCCCGCACCCGCGACTGGTCCCCCGCCGTGGCCGACGCGCTCGGCATCCCCCTGTCCCTCTTCCCGCCGCTGCGCGGGCCCGGGGACCCGGCGGGCGAGCTGCTGCCCGCCGTGCTGGAGGAGACGGGGCTGCCGGGGCCCGTGCCGGTCACGGCCGTCGGCTCGCACGACACCGCCTCCGCCGTGGCCGGGGTGCCCGCGACGGGCGAGCGGTTCGCGTACATCGCGACGGGCACCTGGTCGCTGGCCGGGCTCGAACTCGACGCGCCGGTGCTGACGGAGGAGAGCCGCCGCGCCAACTTCACCAACGAGCTGGGCGTGGACGGCACCGTCCGCTATCTGCGCAACATCATGGGGCTCTGGCTGCTCCAGGAGTGCCTGCGCGACTGGGAGACGCGCGGCAGGCGCCACGACCTGGACGCGCTGCTGCGCGAGGCCGCCGCCGCTCCCCCGCTGCGCTCGGTGGTCGACGCGGGCGACCCCGCGTTCATCGCGCCGGGCCGGATGCCCGAGCGGATCGCCGACGCGTGCCGGGAGCTGGGCGACCCCGTGCCCCGTACGGACGGGGAGACGGTGCGGTGCGTCCTGGACTCGCTGGCGCTGGCGCACCGCAGGGCCCTGGAGGACGCGCGGGAGCTGTCGGGGCGCGACGTCGACACGGTGCACATCGTCGGCGGCGGAGCGCGCAACGCGCTGCTGTGCCAACTGACGGCCGACGCCTGCGGTCTGCCGGTGGTCGCGGGGCCCGCGGAGGCGGCGGCGCTCGGCAATGTGCTCGTCCAGGCGAGGGCCCGCGGTGTGCTGCACGGCGACATGCCAGAGCTGCGACGTCTGCTTCACAAGACCCAGCCGCTGCGGCAGTATGAACCCTCATCAGGCGATCATGGAACTCCGGCGGCGTGGGGCCGGGCCGCGGCCCGGCTCGCCGGCCGGGACCGACGGAAGGAGGGGCTGTGCGGGTAGCCCTCTTCGTGACCTGCGTCAATGACACGCTCTACCCCCGCACGGGCCAGGCGGTCGTCACCCTGCTGGAGCGCCTGGGTGTGGAGGTCGACTTCCCGCAGGAGCAGACGTGCTGCGGCCAGCCGCAGTACAACACCGGGTACAAGCGCCAGACCGCACCCCTGGTGAAGCGCTACTCCGATGTCTTCCGTGGCTACGACTACGTCGTCGTCCCCTCCGGGTCCTGCGCCGCGATGGTGCGGGACAACTACCCGCGCGTCGACGCACGGGGTACGGCCGATGTGGTGGCGCGCACGTACGAGCTGACGGAGTTCCTCGTCGACGTGCTGGGTGTGACGGACGTGGGCGCCTACTACCCGCACACCGTCACCTACCACCCGACGTGTCACGGCCTGCGGATGCTGGGCCTGGGCGAGCGGCCCAGAAAGCTGCTGGAGGCCGTGAAGGGGCTGGAGCTGAGGGAGCTGGAAGGCGCGCGGGAGTGCTGCGGCTTCGGTGGCACCTTCGCGGTCAAGAACGCCGCCGTCTCCGCCGCGATGGGCACCGACAAGGCCCGTCACATCGAGGAGACCGGCGCGGACGCCGTGTGCGCGGTGGACAACTCCTGCCTGATGCACATCGGCGGCACCCTGTCCCGGCGCGCCCGGCGCGGCACCGGGGTGCGCTCCGTCCACCTCGCCGAGATCCTGGCCAGCACCGAGGAGGCCCCGCTGTGAGCGGTACGTATCTGGGCATGCCGTCCTTCCCCAGGGCGGCCGAGAAGTCGACCCGCGACCAGCAACTGCGCGGCAACCTGCGGCACGCCACGCACACCATCCGCGCCAAGCGCGAGCGCGCCGTCACGGAGCTGGACGACTGGGCGGAGCTGAGGCGGGCGGGCGCGGCGGTCAAGGACCGGGTGCTGCGGCATCTGGACCACTACCTGGAGCAATTGGAGGAGGCCGTCGTCGCCGCAGGCGGCCAGGTGCACTGGGCGGCCGACGCGGAGGAGGCCAACCGGATCGTCACCCGGCTCGTGCGGGAGACCGGCGAGACCGAGGTGGTCAAGGTCAAGTCCATGGCCACCCAGGAGATCGGGCTCAACGAGGCGCTGGCGGAGGCGGGGATCAGCGCGTACGAGACGGACCTGGCCGAGCTGATCGTGCAGCTCGGCGACGATCTGCCCTCGCACATCCTCGTCCCCGCCATCCACCGCAACCGCGACCAGATCCGCGACATCTTCCGCCGTCATATGGGCAAGTGGGGCCGTCCCGCGCCCGAGAACCTGTCCGACGAACCCGCCCAGCTCGCGGAGGCGGCGCGGCTGCATCTGCGGGAGAAGTTCCTGCGCGCGAAGGTCGGCGTCTCCGGGGCCAACTTCATGGTGGCCGAGAGCGGCACCCTCGTCGTGGTGGAGTCCGAGGGCAACGGGCGGATGTGCCTGACGCTGCCCGAGACCCTGATCTCGGTGGTGGGCATCGAGAAGATCGTGCCCACCTGGCGGGACCTGGAGGTCTTCCTCCAGTTGCTGCCCCGCTCCTCGACCGCCGAGCGGATGAACCCCTACACCTCCACCTGGACGGGCACGACCGACGGCGACGGCCCCCGCACCTTCCACCTGGTGCTGCTGGACAACGGCCGCACCGACACCCTCGCCGACACAGTGGGCCGCCAGGCGCTGCGCTGCATCCGCTGCTCGGCGTGCCTGAACGTGTGTCCGGTCTACGAGCGCGCGGGAGGCCACGCCTACGGGTCGCCCTACCCGGGGCCGATCGGCGCGATCCTGACACCTCAACTTCGCGGCGTGGGAAGCGAGTTGGACGCGTCGCTGCCGTACGCCTCCTCGCTGTGCGGGGCGTGCTACGAGGTGTGTCCCGTCGCCATCGACATTCCCGAGGTGCTGGTGCATCTGCGCAGCCGGGTGGTCGAGGGCGGGCCTGTGACGGTGCGCGGGCAGCGGACGACGGTCAAGCCCGCGAAGGGGCACGCGGCGGAGCGTGCGGCCATGCGCGCAGCGCGGTGGGCGCTGGACCGGCCGCGGGTGCTGCGCGCGGGGCAGCGGCTGGCCTCGCGGGCGCGCCGTCTGGAGCCGCGGCGGCTGCCGGGGCCCGGCAGCGCGTGGACGGACTCCCGCGATCTGCCCGCGCTGCCCGCCGAGCCGTTCCGCGACTGGTGGCGGCGCACGCGCGGGGAGGGCTCTCCGGGCGGGCGCGGCGGCGGAGGGGGCGCCGGAAGCGGAGGGGGCGCTGGAAGCGGAGGGGGCGCTGGAAGCGGAGGGGGCGCTGGAAGCGGCCGTACCGGTTCCGCCGCCCGAGCCTGGAGCACACGGGACAGCGAGGGGGACACGCCGTGAGCAGCCGTGACGTCGTCCTCGACCGGGTACGCCGCGCGCTGGCGGACGTGCCCCGCGACGAGCGCCCGGACCAGGCCGCCGTCCCCCGCGACTACCACCGCACGCACGCCACCCGCACCCCCGCCCAGACGGCCGACCTCCTCGCGGAGAACCTGGCCGACTACCGCGCACTGGTCCACCGCACCGACGCGGCCGGGCTGTCCGCCACCCTCGCGGGGCTGCTGCGGGCGCGCGGCACGCGCAGCGTCGTCGCGCCCGACGGGGTACCGGCTGCGTGGCTGCCGGACGACATCGAACGGGTCGCGGACGCGGCCGACGCGACGCCCGTCGCGCTCGACGCCGTGGACAGCGTGGTCACCGGCTGCGCCGTCGCCATCGCCGAGACCGGCACCCTCGTCCTGGACGCGGGTCCCGACCAGGGACGCAGGCGCGTCACGCTCGTCCCCGACCACCACATCTGCGTGGTGCGGGTGCCGGAGCAGGTCGTGGAGTCCGTGCCGCAGGCACTGGAGCGGCTCGACCCGGCACGCCCGCTGACCTGGATCTCGGGCCCCTCCGCGACGAGCGACATCGAACTCGACCGCGTGGAGGGCGTGCACGGCCCCCGCACCCTTGAGGTGGTCCTGGTGGAGGACGCGTAGCCGACGGGGGGCGAGGGCGGGGGCTCCGCGCAAGGCCGCTGCATCCTACAGCTAGTCTTCGTGTGCGGACGGCCGCACCCGCGCGGGGCGCCCCGGCCCCGCACCGGCCCGCACCACGCTCGTCACGGGAGGCAGCCATGGACCAGTCCCCAGTTGAAGCCGCCGAAGCCACGGGGGCCCGGCAGAGCCCGGCGGTCGTCGCCCTCGACGGCGTCGGCGTCCGGCGCTTCACCACGGGGCAGGTCATCCTCGACGGCATCGACTGGAGCGTCGGCCCCGGCGAGCACTGGGCGCTGCTGGGCGCGAACGGCGCGGGCAAGACCACCCTGCTCAAGCTGATCGGCGCCACCATGCACCCCACGGAGGGCACCGTCTCCGTGCTCGGGCACCGGCTCGGCCGGGTCGACGTACGGGAGCTGCGCGCCCACATCGGCCACGTCTCCACCGCTCAGCGGGTCCCGCAGGACGCGAGCGCGCACACGGTGGTGCTCACGGGGGCCACGGGCACGGTGCAGCCGCTGTGGAAGGCGTACGACGACGAGACACGGCAGCGCGCCGACGAGCTGCTGACCGAGCTGGACTGCAAGGAACTGGCCGAGCGGCCCTTCGGCGTGTGCTCGGGCGGTCAGCGCGCCCGCGTCCTCATCGCCCGCGCCCTGATGCCGGACCCCTCGCTGCTGCTGCTCGACGAGCCGTTCAACGCGCTCGACCTGCCCTCGCGCGAGGACCTGATCGACGCGCTGCGCCGCCTGGCCGCCGAGCGCCCCGCCCTGGCGACGGTGACCGTCACCCACCACCTGGAGGAACTGCCGCCGACGACCAGCCACGCCCTGCTGCTGCGCGAGGGCAGGACCCGGGCACGGGGCCCGGCCGATGAGGTCCTCACCGGCGAGGAGATGACCGCGTGTTTCGGCCGCCCCATCGAGGTCACCCGACAGGACGGCCGGTGGCTGGCCCGCTCCGGGCGACGCTAGGCCGGACTGTCCCGGCGCCGCCCGGAGTGCCACGGAGCCCCTCTCAGCGCGGGGCTCGCGGGGCCCCCTTCACGCCCGCCTCACCGTCTCCTCCCGCTCACAGCGGCTTGACCCGCACGTCGCGGAACGAGACGACGTCCGACGTGCTGTGGGTCTGGAGGCCGATGTAACCGGCGTCGCGCAGGCGGCCTTCGCTGCCCGGGTCGTCGTCGCGTGGGGGCGAGAAGAGCTGGCCCGGGGTGTTGTCGAACTCGTTGATCAGGGTGCCGTTGCGGTAGACCGAGTAGTGCTGGCCCTCCACGCGGATCTCATAGTCGTTCCAGGTGCCCTTGGGGGTCACCAGGGCGTCTCCCCTGTTGACGAGGTCGAAGCCGTAGACGGAACCGGTCTTGTACTGGTCTCCGTTCTCGTCGTCGAAGATCTGCACCTCGTGTCCGTACTTGATGGCCGCCCACTCCGGGCGCGGCTCCTCGGGGTGGTCGCGCGGGTCGGGGAAGCGGACGAAGACGCCGCTGTTGGCGCGGGAGCCGACCGGGGCCGCGTCGAGGAACTGGAGCTTGAGCGAGAAGTCCCCGTAGCGCTTCTTCGGGAACCAGAGCATGCCCATGCCCTCGGCGTCGGTGCTGCTGGTCATCGTGCCGTCGCTCTCCAGCTCGAAGCCTCCGCCGCCCGCCTGTGCCCAGTTGTTGAAGGAGGCGGGGGTGCCGTCGAAGATCTTCTCGTAGCCCTTGCCGTCGCCGATGCCGGAGTCCTTGGCGGCCTGGATGATCTTCGTCCGTTCGGCCTCGTCGACGAAGCCGTCGGCCAGCAGTTCCGCGGTCACCTCGCGCACGTGCCGCAGGAAGGCCGTGGTGGTCTTCCAGGCGCGCTCGTCCTCGATCACCTCGTTGATCCTGCACCCCTCCCGCACCTCGCGGTTGGGCACCTGGGTGATCTTCTCGCCGACGGCGACCAGCGGCCGGTCGTCGCGCTCGGGGCACTCGGGGTCCGGCGGGTTGCCGCCGTCCTCCACGATGGTGAAACGGGTCTCCTTCGCCTCGGAGGAGTTGCCCGCCTTGTCCCGGGCCCGGTAGGTGACGGTGTGGTCGCCGACGGCGTGGACCATGAACGGGGCGGAGTACGGGGTGAACTCGCCGCCGTTGACGGCGTATTCGACGGCGTCGACGCCCGAGCCCGCGTCCGTCGCGTTCAGGGTGACCGTCGCCATGGCGACGTAGTCGCCGTCCGCGTTGCGCTCTCCGTCGACCCTGGCCGTCACCTGGGGCGGGGTGGTGTCCTCGGGTGCCGCGACGACGGTGAACGTCTCCGTCTTCTCGGCCGAGACGTTGCCCGCCTTGTCGGTGGCGCGGTAGCGGACGGTGTGCTCGCCCGGGGTGTTGACGACGACGGGCGCGGTGTAGGCGGTGTAGGCGCCGCCGTCGAGCGCGTACTCCACCTTGTCGACGCCGGAGGAGTCGTCGGTGGCGTCGAGTGTCACGGTCGCGGCGCCCACGTAGGCGCCGTCGGCGTTCTGCTCGCCCGCGACCTCGGCGGCCACCTCGGGCGCCGTGGTGTCCTCGCCGCCTCCGCCGGTGACGACGAGTTCGCCCTGCATGGTGCCGTGTCCCGGGATGGCGCAGTAGTAGTGGTAGACGCCGGGGGTGAGGGTCACGGTGGTCTCGTGCTTGCCGCCGTTGGCGTCGTTGGGGTTGGCGAGGATGTTGACGTTGACGTCGTTGTTGTACTCGGGGTCCGACGTGGTGAACGTCAGGGTGTGCGGCATGCTCGTGGTGTTGCCCGTGGCCGCGCTGTTCTCGAAGACGAGGGTGGCCTCGCCCGCCACGGCCGTGGCGGGTGCCGAGGTGTACTCGGTGATGCTGTCGCCCGCCGTCCACGTCAGCGTCTGCGCTGCCGCCGCCCCGTCGGGCGCCCCCGGTGGCTGCTGCGCCTGGGCCGGTGGCAGGGCGACCAGGCAGAGCGCGGCGGCGCACAGGGCCGCCAGCAGCGCGGTGATCCGGCGCGCACGCGCGGGCCCCCGTACGGGTCCTCGCGCGGTTCCCCGTACGGGCCCTCGCGCGGGGACCGGTCCGGGTCTCCGTCCGTGCGGCGTACGGCCGCCGCTCCCCTGGCGTGTCGCCGCGCCCTCTCTTCGGCGCCCGCGCCACCGCGCCGTCACCGCCGTCACCGCCGTCAGGGACGGCAGGCCCGCCCGCTTCGCTCGTGTCACTCGCATCGCGTCTCCCTCCTCCTCACGACTCACGATCCCTGCTCACCGAGGTAGTCCTTGGACAGCGGGGTGGGCGGACCGCCCTTGTACGTCACGCGCCACAGCGCCGAGGCGGAGTCGGCGTTGAAGAAGCCGCGCCCGTAGTCCAGGACGTAGAGCGAACCGTCGGGTGCGAAGCGCCAGTCCATGAGGTTGCGGATGCCGCCCTCGCCCGCCGGGATGATCTTGTCGAGGCTCTCCGCGTGGACGGGCAGGCCGCCGCTGGCCGCGTTGCCGGGATCGAGGACGACGCCGTGCCGCGGCTGGTCGCCGTCGTAGAAGTCGCCCACGAACCACTTGCCGTCCCAGTAGGCGGGCCACTTGACGTCGCTGTCGCTCTTCTCGCTGTAGCGGTAGACGGGGCCGTTCATGGTGGCCTGGCCGCCGCCCTTGAGCCACGGGAGGCGCAGCGTCTGCTCGTCCAGCTTGTAGCTGGGCACGCCGTTGGCGTCGCGCGGGAAGTCGGGGGCGCCGCCCTGCGGCGAGTACCAGATGTTGTTGCTGCGGGCCGGCGGGATGTTCACCAGGCCGTCGTTGTTGGGGGACTCGTTCTTGAGGTGGTCGCAGTCGTACCAGCCCAGGGGCTTGCTGGGGTCGGGCAGGTTGCGGTCGCGGTAGGGCTGCTTGTTGCCCATGCAGTACGGCCAGCCCTGGTTGCCCGCCTTGGTCATCACCGCGAACGTGTCGTACTTCGCGGGGCCCCAGGTGGTGCTGGGCTCGCCCGCGTCGGGGCCGACCCAGCCCGCGTAGAGCCAGTCCGTCTTCTTGTCCACGAAGATCCGCGCCGGGTTGCGCACACCCATCACATAGATCTCCTCGCGGGTCTTGCCCCCGCCCTCCTCCTCGCCGGTGAAGAGGTTGCCCTCGGGGACGGTGTAGGTGCCGTCGCTCTCGGGGTGGATGCGCAGGATCTTGCCGTTGAGGTTGTTGGTGTTGCCCGCGGTGCGGCGCGCGTCGGCGAAGGAGGTGCCGGCGAACTGCGGTTCCGGGTTGTTGCCGGAGTAACCGCCGCTGAACTGCGAGGAGTTGTTGTCGCCGGTGGCGATGTAGAGGTTGCCCTTGGAGTCCCAGTCCATGCCGCCGCCCGCGTGGCAGCAACTGTGGATCTGCACGGGCCACTTCAGCAGCGTCTTCTCGGATGCCACGTCGAGCTTGTTGGTGGCCGGGTCGAGGGTGAAGCGGGAGACGCGGCGCTCGGCCATGTGCGCGGTCCGGTCGATGCCGGAGTGCGGGGTCCAGTGGAGGTAGACCCAGCCGTTGTCGAGGAAGTCCGGGTCGAGGGCGATGCCGAGCAGCCCCTCCTCGTTCTTGACCAACTCCTCGCCCCCGCCCTTGTTACCGAACACGTCGAGGGTCCCGGCCTGGATGACCTTCTTGGTCTCCGGGTCGTAGACGTGGACGGTGCCGGGGCCGAGCCCGATCTTCGGGTCGTTCCAGTCGGTGACCACGGGTGCGTTGGGCATGCCGCCACCGCGGCCGATGTAGACGACGCGGCCGTCGTCGGCGATGTCGAGCCCGTGCGGCTCGCCGATCTGGTCGAGCTGGTCGCCGGTGTTGGGCTGGGTGACGCGCTCGGCCGCGTAGTTCGCGGTGATGGTGGCCTGGCAGTCGGCGCGCGCGAGGCGGGTGGTCCACAGCATCGCGCCGCGCAGGTGCTTGCGGAAGTTGTTCTCGGTGAACGTCGAGGCGGTGCCGCCCATGCCGCTGTAGAAGGACCGTCCGCCGTCGTAGTCGCGGCACCAGGAGACGGGGTGGTCCCAGCCCTCCGCGCCCTCGCCCGGAGAGTACGAACTCTCGCGCACCCTGGCCACGGTGTGGACCTCACCGCTGGGGTTCTTCTGCCAGTTGGTCCAGCTGTCCTTGCGGCTCCACTCCAGCGGCAGGTCCTCCGTCGCGGGGTGCGTGCGGTCCCCGACCTCGACGACGGCCTTCTGCGCCGCCGGCGCCGCGCCCTCCTCGGGGCGGGCCCCGAACAGTCCGGTGAACCACTCGTCGCCGGGCTGGGCGCGGGCCGCGTCGTGCAGGCCGAGGAAGCCGCCGCCCGCACGGACGTAGCGCTTGAACGCCCTCGTCTGGTCACTGTTGAGCAGGTCGCCCTCGGCCGAGAGGAAGGTGACCGCGTTGTACTGCTGCAACTCGCGCTGGTTGAAGACTCCGGGGTCGCTGGTGACGTCGACCCTGATGCGCTCCGCCGCCGGAGCGTCGTTCCCGATCTTCAGGATCGCCGAAACCGCGGCCTCCGTGCGCTCGCGTGGCGCGTCCTTGCCGTGGAAGACCAGCATCCGGGCGTCCTCGCCGCCCGGCACCTCCCGTGCCTGCCCTGTCTGCTTCGGCTCCTGCGCTCCTGCCTGCCCGGTCAGGGCAGGCGCACCTCCCAGCAGCGACATGATCACGGTGGCGGCCAGCGCGTAAACGCCTCGTCTGTGCCGCATGGTTCGCCCACCTCTCATAGGTGACAGCAACGCCAAAGGAAGCTAGACCCCTTTTGCCGGTACGCCAATGGCTATGACCGTAAAAGACAGAACTTTGTCCAGAGGGTGGGCAAACTCTCGATCAGTTCCTAACATGAAGCGCCGTCAGAGCCCCCCGAAAGGCGACCGAGCCCGGAGGGCGGCCAAGGACGACCGAGGAAGGCCAGCGCATGTCGCGACCCCGCTTCTCCCGGCGCTCGTTCACCAGCGGAGCGGCCATCGCCGCGCTCGCTCCGGCCACCCTGACCGCCGCCGCCTCGCAGCGGAACGAGGCGACGGCGGCCCCCACCAAGGACCGGAGCATCACCCTCTACGCCGAAGCGCTTCCCGACGGACAGATGGGCTACGGGCTGGAACCGGGCAGGGCCACCATCCCCGGGCCGCTGCTGGAGATGTACGAGGGCGACACGATGGAGATCGAGTTCGTCAACAACCTCGACGTCACCGCGAGCCTCCACGTCCACGGCGTCGACTACGAGATCACCAGCGACGGCACCAAGCTGACCGGCAGCACGGTGGCGCCGGGCGAGAGACGCACGTACGTCTGGAAGACGCACGCTCCGGGCCGCCGCGCCGACGGCTCGTACATGCCGGGCAGCGCGGGCTACTGGCACTACCACGACCACATCGTCGGCACCGAGCACGGCACCGGCGGGCTCCAGAAGGGGCTCTACGGCCCGCTGGTGGTGCGCCGCAGAGGCGACATCCTCCCCGACAAGCAGTTCACGATCGTCTTCAACGACATGACCATCAACAACCGGACGGGGCGCCCCGGCGACGCGGCGCCGGACTTCACGGCGAAGATCGGGGAGCGCGTCGAGTTCATCTCGATCACGCACGGCGAGTTTTACCACACGTTCCACATCCACGGTCACCGCTGGGCCGACAACCGCACGGGCCTGCTCACCGGGCCCGACGACCCCAGCCGCGTCATCGACAACAAGATCACCGGCCCGGCCGACTCCTTCGGCTTCCAGGTGCTCGCCGGTGAACACGTGGGCCCCGGCAAGTGGATGTACCACTGCCACGTCCAGAGCCACTCGGACATGGGCATGGCCGGGCTCTTCATCGTGACGGACGAGAACGGCGACGTGCCGGGCGGCGGAGGGGGCGGGCACGGAGGACACACCGCGCGACAGGGTTCGGACACGGACTCGGGCTCGGATACGGGCGGGGACCCGGGCTCGGACGCGGGCGGGGAGCACGGCGCCGGGCACGGTCACCACTGAGGGGCCGGGCTCCTGAGCCGGTCCGCAGGTCAGGGTCCTTCGGGCGAAGGGCCTAGGTCCGCGGCCGGTTACGTTCCCCGCGCGCGGCACCTACCGTCGGCCCCATGGAGACACACCGGCCCACACCGCCCCCGCCACCCCTTCCCGACCGCACCGGCACCCTCGACGAGGCACTGGAGCGGCTGCACGCCTCGGGCCCCGAACGCGACGGCTGGCTGAGCAACCACGCGCCCATGGCCGTGGAGGCGCTGGTCCGCAACGGACAGGCCGGGACCGTGCACCGCTGGATCGACCGCTACCGGGACAAGCTGGAGGACATGCCGGAGCTGGCCTCACCGGTGACGGAGGACAACTGGCAGGAGGCGCTGGGCGATCCCCGGCGCCTCGCCGACTGGACCGTCCACTTCACCAGGCGGCTCGCCGAGTCGCCCTGGCGCGACGTGCTCGCCGAGTGGTGGCCCCGACTGCTGCCCGGCATCTCCGGCGGCGCGACCCACCCCGTGATCCGTACGGGGCACGCCGTACGCACCCTGCTCGACGGAGAGGAGACAGCGCCGCGCCGCGCGGAACTGGCCCACGCCCTCGGCTACTGGGCCGCGCGGCACCACTTCCTCACGGGCGTCGGGACGCTGCACACGGGCGCCGACGAGGGCGCGAGCGGGGGCACGGCCGAGGGCACCGAGGGAGCGGCCGACCAGGCCGACCGGGCCGACCCGGCGGGGGCCGTGCTCGCCTCCGTACCGCGCATCTGCGAGCAGAGCGGCGGCATCCAGGAACGTCTCGGCCGCATCGGCGCGCTACCCCGGCGGCCGGGACCCCACTCCCCCGGACCCGAGGAGACACGGGCCGCGCTGGCCGCACTCGTCCGCGCCGCGACCCACCGCTACGCCACCCACGCACACGGCCAGCCCGTCATGCTCGTCCACGCGGCGACCGCGCCCAACGCCGTGCTGCGCACCCTCCCCGCGCTCCCCCGCGCACTGTGGCTGCCCAGCCTCGACGCGGCCTGGACGGTGAGCACGGCGATCGTGGCCGCCTACGGTCCCGCCGAGGGCGCCCCCGCGCCCGCTCACGGATCGGGGCACGGTCCCGCGACGACCGAGGAGGTCTTCGCCCTGGCGGCGGCACACGGCGACGAACACACCGTCAAACTCGCGGACACCGCCCTCGACGTGGTCTCCGCCTACGGCGCCGACGACGGCCCGACACTGGGCGCCGTGCTGCGCGCCGTGGAACTGATCGAGCCGCTGTTTCCCGTACCGGGGCGCGGGTCCGTGTTCCGGTGAGGCAGGGGCCGAACGCGCCGGGCTACGAGGCGAACGCGGCGTAGGAGCGGTCGTCGAAGAGGACGAACCTGATCTCCTCGGCCTCGGTGTCCGCCTGCCGCACCGTCTCCAGGGCGATGCGGGCGCCGTCGTCCAGGGGCCAGCCGTAGACGCCGGTGGAGATGGCGGGGAAGGCCACCGAGCGGGCGCCGAGTTCGTCGGCCACGCGCAGGGACTCGCGGTAGCAGGAGGCCAGCAGTTCGGAACGGTCCTCGCTCTGCGACCACACGGGGCCGACCGTGTGGATCACCCAGGTGGCGGGGAGCCGTCCCGCCGTGGTGGCCACCGCCTGCCCCGTCGGCAGCCCCTTGCCGTACTCCGGGGAGCGGCGCAGCACGCGGCACTCCGCGAGGATCTCGGGCCCGCCCTTGCGGTGGATGGCGCCGTCGACACCGCCGCCGCCGAGCAGTGAGGAGTTGGCGGCGTTCACCACGGCGTCGACGTCCTGCTCGGTGATGTCGCCCTGGACCAGGGTGATGTTCGGCTTGGCCATACGGGTCATCCTCGCACCGCCGCGCCTGTCATTGCGCGCACCTGTGGCGGTGTGCGCGCACTCTGGCTGGCACCGTCACGTTCGGATAGCTTTCGCCACCGGCCCTCTCCCGCCCGCCTGCGCCGTCCCGCCACCGGAAGGAAGTCCGCGATGCCCCGTATCCCCTCCCGCCGCTCGCTCCTCGTCGGCGGTGCCACGGCGGCGCTCGGCGCCCCGCTGCTCGGCCAGGGCCCGGCGTCGGCGGCGGACCCGACGGACACGGCGTCGGACACGGACGCGACGGACGGGACCCGGCGCGTCACGCCCGGTGCCGATGTCGCCGCCGCGCAGGGGTGGCGGATGCTGCGCGGGCGCAAGGTCGGCGTCATCAGCAACCCGACCGGGGTCCTGCGCGACACCAGCCACATCGTGGACTCGATGGCCGCCCGCGACGAGCTGGACATCGTCGGCGTCTTCGGCCCCGAACACGGCTTCCGGGGCAGTGCCCAGGCGGGCGAGTCGGAACCGGAGTTCAAGGACCCGCGCACCGGGCTCACGGTCTACGACGCGTACGGCGCGGACGACAAGAAGATGGCCGAGCTGTTCAGGAAGGCCGGGGCCGACACGATCGTCTTCGACATCCAGGACGTCGGCGTCCGCTTCTACACCTACATCTGGACGATGTACCACGCGATGACCGCAGCCCGCGCCACCGGTGCCTCCTTCCTCGTCCTGGACCGGCCCAACCCGATCGGGCGCAGGGCCGACGGGCCGATGATGACGGAGGAGTACACGTCGGGCGTCGGGCTGAAGCCGGTCGTCCAGCAGCACGGGATGACCGTCGGGGAGCTGGCCCGCTACTTCAACGGGAAGCTGCTGCCCGAGGACGGCGCCGGTGGGCAGGTCGAGCTGGACGTGGTGCGCGTCCAGGGCTGGAACCCGGACTCCCTCGCCCAGGACCACGGGCTGCCGTGGGTGCCGCCCTCCCCCAACATGCCCACGGCCGACACCGCCACCGTGTACGCGGGAACCGGCTGGTTCGAGGGCACCAACCTCTCCGAGGGGCGTGGCACGACCCGCCCGTTCGAGTTCATCGGCGCCCCCTACCTCGACCACCGCTACAGCGACCGCCTCAACGCGCACGGGCTGCCGGGCGTCCGCTTCCGCGAGGGCTACTTCGTGCCGACGTTCAGCAAGTTCACGGGCAAGACCTGCGCGGGCGTCCAGATCCACCTCACCGACCCACGGCGCTACCGGCCCGTCGAGACGGCCGTCGCCATGCTGGTGGAGGCACGCGGGTACGAGGGCTTCGCCTGGCGCAAGGACGACTGGGACAAGGAGCGCCCGTACTGGATCGACAAGCTGTCCGGCTCGCCCCGGCTGCGCGAGATGATCGACCAGGGCGCGTCCGCGGAATCGGTCAGCGCGGCGTGGGAGCGTGAGGTCCGCGCGTTCGAAGCCGAGCGGCGCCCGTATCTGCTCTACCGCTGAGCCCGGTCCGCTCCACCGGGCACGGGCCACGCCGTCGCATGTCCCGCCCGTCGCATGTCCCGCCCGTCACAGGGCCAGCCAGGTGCGGCGGTCGCGCGCCACCGCGTACACCCGCGCGACCTCGGCGGGGCCGAGCACCGCGCGGCCCGCGCCCAGGCCGGCGATCTGACGGTCGCTCACCACCAGGACGTCCGCCAGCTCCGGGGCGACGGCGAACCCGGCCGTGCCCACGAGGGCCAGCACCGCCTGGACCGTGACGGGGAAGCCGCAGCCGCGGCTGAGGGCGAGCGCGGCGTGGCGGGCCTCGCGGCGGCTGAGCCGCACCCAGGGCTCGGCGCGCCCGCGCGCCACGAGCACGGCGTCCGTGCCGACGCGCACCCGGGCCCCGCGCCGACAGGCCGTGTGCAGGGTGAAGACGCCGCCCGGACCGATCAGCAGATGCGGTACGGCGGCCGCGGGCGGCACCGGAACCGAGTGCAGCACACGCCAGCCGCCCCCGGTGAGCCGCTCCAGTTCCTCGCCGACCCGCTGCTCCCCGTCGAGCGCGCGACGCAGCGCCGCACGCTGGTCCGGTCTGCCCGCCAGCCTCCCGAGCGCACGCGCACAGGCGGCGAGGCGCGGGTGACGCGGCACGCCCAGCGCGGCCAGCCGTGCGTGCAGCGCCTCGCCGGGGCGGTTGGGCGCGAGGTCGTCGTCGGGATGGAGGAACAGCGGTCCGCCCTCGTGGGGCCAGCCCTGCGCGTCCCCGTACTCCTTCATGCCGCGGCACCCCCTCGTGCTTCTCCCCCGTGCTGCGTGACACGACAAGGATCCGCCGCGGAGGAGGCCGGGGTCGAGCCCATGGCAGAGGTCGCACACAGGGCCCCTGCCCCGTCGGGGGGACGCGACGGGGCAGGGTGCGGAGGGGACAGGAACGGAGGCCGGACTGGCGAACGGGTTGACGGGCGGGCGTCAGTCCAGCAGGTCGGGCTGCTGGTGCACCATCTGGTGGTAGAGCGGCTGGAAGTTCAGCCAGTCGACGAACTCGCCGCCGAGCTGCTGACGCGTGCGCGCCGCGTTCTCCTCGTCGATCCGGACCGGCTCCCCCGCCGCCGTGGCCAGCAACTGGGCCTGGCAGGACCGTTCCATGGAGATGAACCACCAGGTGGCCGCGTCGACCGTCTCGCCCACCGTGAGCAGGCCGTGGTTGCGCAGGATCACGCCCTTGGCCTCCCCGAGCGCGGCGGCCAGGCGCTTGCCCTCGGCCTCGTCGAGCACCACCCCCGTGTAGTCGTCCAGGTATCCCTGGTCCCCGAAGAAGGCGCACGCGTCCTGGGTGAAGGGCTCCACCGGCACGCCGAGCGAGGACAGTGCCCGCCCGTGTATGGAGTGGCTGTGCGCGAGATCGGCAGGTTTCTGGGCAAGGGCGGCACGTTCACGATGCTCACCTACCGCCGGTCCCCCGAGCCGCTCTACCGGTACTTCCAGCGGCAGCACGAAGCATGCTGGGGGTCGCCGCGTTCGACCACCGGGAAATGAACGAGGCACTCGACTCGGCCGGACTGATCAAAATTTCCACGGCGCACGCCCTGCCCACCGGCGCGTACACGGCACCACCCGCGAGAAAAGGCCCGACGATCGCCGTGGTCATGACCGACCGCCAGGTGGCACTCGTGACCGGAGCGAACAAGGGGCTGGGCCTGGAGACCGCCCGGCAGTTGCTGAACCGCGGGATGACCGTGGTGATGGGCAGCCGTGACCCGGAGCGCGGCGCCGTCGCGGCCAAGCGGCTCGACGCCGAGGGGCGGGCCGTGCCCGTACGGCTCGACGTGACCGAGACCGCCGACGTCGAGGCGGCAGCGGAGATGCGGCAGAACTACGAGGTGAACACCTTCGGCGTGGTCACCGTCATCCACGCCATGCTGCCCCTGCTGCGGAACTCGGCGGCGCCCCGGATCGTCAACGTGTCCAGCACCACCGCGTCCATGGGGATGACCAGCGGCGGAACCGACTTCGGCGGGGACGCCGCCAGCCGGATGGCGTACTCCTCGTCGAAGACGGCCCTGAACATGCTCACCGTCCAGTACGCGCACGCCTCCGCCAAGGACCCGGAGCTGTCCCACATCAAGATCAACTCAGCGACGCCGGGCTACACCGCCACCGACCTCACCCAGCACCGCGGCACCCGCACCGTCGAGGAGGGCGCCCGCATCATCGTGGACCTCTCCACACTGACCGCCGACGGACCCACTGGCGGCTTCTTCAACGACCAGGGCCCCGTCCCGTGGTGACCACCGCCCACGCGTGCGCGGGGAGCAGGCTTGCTGGCCTGGGGGTTTAGCAGGTGGCGGGGCCCTTCTGAGCAACGAGCAGGGAACCGGGCATTCACACCACCCGGTCGCGCCGATCGGCATTCGTCACTGGCCTGCCACCAGCCACCGGGAGGGCAGCTCGATGCGCGAGCCGTCCGCCGCGAGCACCGTCGTGCTCAGCGGAAGCTCCCCCGCGGCCAGCACCGTCAGCCCCGCCTCGCACAGCAGCCGCTCGAACTCCTCGTCCCCGGCCTCGGCGGGCGTGATGCCATGGTCGAAGATCGCCCGCAGCTTCGCGGGCGGCCCCTCCGGGCGCCGCATGAGCGTCGCGAACACGTCCTTGGCCGTCGGCGCGGGCTCGACGTCGAAGACACGCCCCCGTGCCCCGGTGAGCGTGGCGATGCCGCGCGCGATGTCCGCCCGGTCCTCCGGCAGCGCCTGATGCAGCACGCCGCGCAGGTAGATGTTGCTGTCGCCCAGTTCTCTGTGCAGGACTTGAAGGGTCGCGACGTCCCCGGCATCCAGTTGCCGGTACTCCGCCGAGCCCGCCGGGTCTCCCGCCCGCGCCTGGAGGATCGCCGCGAAGGACAGATCGGCGCCCAGGGTGCGTCCGTACCGCTGGGCGAGAAAGCGCGTCTGCGTGCCGTTTCCGCACCCCAGGTCGACCACGGGCAGGGAGGCGTCGAAGTACGGCTCGAAGAGCGGGAGATGGGTTGCGGCGACGAACTCGGGGTCGGCGTCCCAGAGGACCTCGCCCCGGCCGCTCGGCGCGTCGCGCCAGAAGCCCTCCCACGACTGAAAGCTGCTCGATACGGCCATGGAGACCTCCTGAAAACGGCGACAAGGTGAATCCTGAACCCTGTTCGGTTCCGGTGTACCGCGGTCGCGCCGATGCGCACGTGCTCTCGGGGCGAACCGATGTGTCACTGTGACCTGCCCTCCCGCCCTCCCGGCCTGACGGCGGTGGAAGAGCTCTCCTTCGTCTGCGCGCCCCCTCTCCTTCAGGAGGTCCCGAGGTCGAGCATGGGCTTCGTGTGTCCGGCCTCGTTCCAGCGCCGGTCGACCTCCACCAGCTCGGCCACCAGATCCCGCCCCGCGGGCGGCGGTCCGGGTCTCGCAGACAGGCGGGGGCCTGCCTGTCTGCCGAGGTGACTCGCGCCTGAGCCTCGCGACAGCGGAACCGCGCGGACGGCCCGAACCGCACGGCTGACGCGCCCCGAAAGAACAAGACTGCCGTTCCGGATTTTCCTCCCGCATTCTTGGCCCCGGCCCCGAGAACAGCGACAGGGAGGGGCGGTGCCACATGCCACCTCGGAACCCGGTACGCCGCGACGAGATCGGACGTGAGCAGGCATACGTGTCGATGCTGTACCGGCGCGTCGACGAACTCCGCGCGCGGACGTCGGCCGAGTTGGCCGCGCTGCTGCGGGAGAGCGGGGGCACCGCGCAGGCCAGAACGGAGCGGGACGCCGCGCATGCCCGCCTCTCCGGAGCGCTGGCCAGGTGGGAGGCCGCGGAGAACGGGCTGTGCTTCGGGCGCCTGGACCTGCGCGACGGCAGCAGGTACTACATCGGCCGGATCGGGCTGCGGGCCGCGCTTGATGACGGGCGGGACCCGCTGCTGGTGGACTGGCGGGCCCCGGCAGCACGGCCCTTCTACGTCGCGACCCCCGCCGCACCGGAGGGAGTACGCCGCAGACGCCACATCGTCACGCGCGGCCGGAGGGTCGTGGACCTGGACGACGAGGTCCTCGACAGCGCGCTGCTCGACGGCGACGAGGACCTGTCCGGGGAGGGCGTTCTGCTGGCGGCGGTGGACGCCGGGCGCACCGGCCGGATGCACGACGTCGTCGCGACCCTCCAGGCCGAGCAGGACGCCGTCCTCCGCTCCGACCACCGCGGGGTCCTCGTCGTGCAGGGCGGGCCAGGAACCGGCAAGACCGCTGTCGCCCTGCACCGTGCCGCCTACCTCCTGCACAGCCGGCCGCACCTGGCGGCACGCGGAGTGCTGGTCGTGGGGCCCAGCACCACCTTCCTCACCTACATCGGGCAGGTGCTGCCCGGCCTGGGAGAGACCGGTGTGCTGCTCTCGACGGTCGGCGAGCTGTTCCCCGGCGTCCTCCCCGACCGTGCGGAACCGGCGGCGACGTCCGCGCTCAAGGGGCGCGTCGTGCTGGCCGAGGTGATCGCCGCCGCCGTACGCCAGCGGCAGGCACCTCCCGGTACCGGCACCCTCATCACCCGCGACGGCGACGCCCTCGGCCTGGACCGGGACGTCTGTGAGCGCGCGGCGCGGCAGGCCCGTGCCACAGGGCTGCCGCACAACGAGGCCCGGCAGGTCTTCGTCCGGGAGGTCACCGGCCGGCTCGCCCGCCGCCTCGCGGAGCAGACTCGCCGGCTCGCGGACCGGTTGGAGGAGGAGGTCGCCGACGTACTGGCCGAGGCCGACATAGACCGTGCGGTCCGGGGCGACCTCGCGCGTCTCGGCGGGGATCCTGAGAGCGTGCGGGAGGCGGCGGTGCCGGATGTGGTGGACGAGGCGGACATCGCCGCTGTCCGCCGCGAGCTGCTGGCGGAACCCGCTCTCCGTACCGCACTCGACGCACTGTGGCCGGAACTGACGCCCCGACAACTGCTGTCGGAGCTGTTCGCCGACCCGGACCTGCTCGCCCGTGCCGCACCGGGCCTCGACGAGTCCGAGCGGGCCCTGCTGACGCGTGCACCGGGCGGCTGGAGTCCGGCCGACATACCCCTGCTGGACGAGGCCGCCGAACTGCTCGGCGTGGACGGCCAGGCCGCGCGTGCGCGCACCGCACGCGCGCACGCGCGCGAGTCCGCCTACGCCCAGGAGGTGCTGGACCTCACCGCGGACGCGTACTCCGGCGACGACGGCGACACCGGTGGTGCCGGTGGCGCCAGTGGCACCCGCGAGACGCTGACGCCCGTCGATGTGCTCGATGCCGGACACCTCGCGGCACGCCACCGCCACACCGCACACCGCACCGTCGCGGAACGGGCCGCGGCGGACCGTACCTGGGCCTTCGGGCACGTGATCGTGGACGAGGCGCAGGAACTGTCGCAGATGGCCTGGCGGCTGCTGATGCGGCGCTGTCCCGGCCGTTCGATGACCCTCGTCGGGGACATGGCCCAGAGCGCCGGAGCGGAGGGCGTCGGCTCCTGGGACCGGCTGCTCCGTCCCCACGTCGGCGACCGGTGGCGTCTCGCCCGGCTGACGGTCAACTACCGCACCCCGGCAGAGATCATGGACGTCGCCTCCGGCCTCCTCACCACCCTCGCCCCCGGCACCGAGCCGCCCCGGTCGGTGCGGAGGACCGGGGTGCCGCCCTGGCGTCTGCGGACCACCAGCGGGGCACTGCCCACCAGGCTGGCCAGGCTCGCCTCGCGGGAGGCCTGGCTGCTGGGCGAGGGGCGCCTCGCGGTGATCGTGCCCGACCGCCGTACCGGCGAACTGGCCGCAGCGGTCGCCCGCTCCCTGCCCGGCGCCTCCTTCGGCGCACACCCCGATCTCACGGCTCGCGTGGTGGTGCTGGGCGTCGCACAGGCCAAGGGCCTGGAGTTCGACTCCGTCCTCGTCGCCGACCCGGCCGGAATCCTCGCCACGCCGCACGGGCACAGCGACCTGTATGTGGCGCTCACCCGGGCCACCCAGCGCCTCGGCGTCCTCCACACCGGGCCCCCGCCCGTCGCGGTCGACCGCATGACGCTCCGGCGCGACGACGAAGGCGTTCCCTGAACCAACCGGGGATGTCCGTGAACCGGGGATGTCCGTGCGCCCCCTGTGACGCGCGGGCCCTCTCCGCCCCGGGACCGCTGTGCGGACGGTCGCCCCACTGCCGCTGGCTCCGCCATTGGTCCCGTCATTGGTCACACCACTGGGAATGGCCGCCCGGGGCTGCCGCCCCGGCGGCCCGGAGATCCCGTCACCACAGGTCACACGGCATGCCTTCGTCGCCGAGGCACTCGCATTCGGCCATCGTTTGATGGATGCGACTTCAACGTTTAATCACAAGTTGCACACATCCCCCTCTCCAAACGGGTTCCGATGGTCTACATTGACCCTGCTTCTCATGTTTGGACACGAGGCGACAAATAGCGATCTATAGGTCCGATGACACGGATGACCAGCGATCGTGTCCCCGACGCCGGACAGAGGAGTGCTCAGTTCCTGGAACCTGAGAGGGGGCCCTGGGTGTGGGGAGCACCCGGGGAATTCGACGGTCCCGCGCACCTCAAGAGCCGGCAGGACTCGCGAGTCCGCTGCCGTCTGTCGGGGTGTTCACGTAGCGCTGCAACAGCCGGGATATGTCATTTGTGCGGGAGGCGGGGGCCTCCCGGGGGGAGGAACCGTGGGGAGCAAACGCGTCGAGCCCACTGGCGACCCGGGGGGGTCGGTTCAGCAGGGGGATTTAGTCAGCCCGTTTCCACCGGTGCGCGGGCGGCCGGTGGACGGGTCACTCAGTCAGCCCGCGATCGACTGGGAGCAGCGGTACCGCCGCACCGTGATCGCCGGGGACACCGGGGCCACCGCCTTCGTGGTGATGGCGATCGGCGGCTTCTTCGGGGTCAGGGACGCGGCCAACTGGCACGAGAACTGGGGGATTCTCGCCTTCGGCACCGAGTTGCTGGTGCTGGGAGCACTCGCGGCGACGCGGGCGTGGGCTCCGGCCGTGCTCGGCCAGGGCGCCGAGGAGTTCCGTCGGCTGGGACGCTCGCTCTTCGCGGCGGTCGTCGTGCTGGCGCTGGGCGGGATCGCCCTGACCTCGCGCAACATCAAGCTCTGGATCTTCGTCGCGATCCCCGCGATCGCACTCGTCACCATGACAGTGCGGTATCTGCTGCGCCTCTGGCTGCACAGACAGCGCAAGGAAGGGCGGTGCCTGAGACCGGTGCTCGCCGCCGGGAGCCCGGAGACCGTGCGCGACCTGATCACCCGGGTCCGCAGGTTCCCGCACCTCGGCTGGCGTGTGGAGGCGGTGTGCACAACGGACGGTCTCGGGTCCGACGGTGACGGTGACCACCTGGACGGCGTGCCGGTCGTCGGCCGGCTGACGGATGTCGCGAGCCATGTCAGCCGCGACGGCTACCGCGTCGTCGCGATCACACCGGACGCGCACTGGTCACCGGAGCGGCTGCAACGGCTGGCCTGGAACCTCGAAGGCAGCGATGCCGAGATGGTCGTGGCCCCCGTGCTGATGGAGGTGGCAGGCCCGCGGCTGCACATCGACGCGGTGCTCGGGATACCGCTGCTGCGCGTCAGCATGCCGGTCTTCATCGGGGGCCGCCGGGTGATCAAAGAGGTCGTCGACCGGCTGGGCTCGGCGGTCCTGCTGATGGTGTTCGCGCCGCTGATGGTACTCGTCGGGATACTCGTGGTGGCGGACAGCCCGGGTGGGGCGGTGTACCGGCAGCACAGGGTCGGCAAGGACGGCCGCGTGTTCACCATCTTCAAGTTCCGCACCATGGTCACCGGTGCCGACGCGGCACGTGCCGAACTGACCGACCGCAACGAGGGCGCGGGGCTGCTGTTCAAGCTCCGCCGGGACCCGCGGGTGACCCGGGTGGGGGCTGTGCTGCGCCGGTACTCGATCGACGAGCTGCCGCAGCTCTTCAACGTACTCACCGGCTCGATGTCGCTCGTCGGCCCGCGGCCTCCGCTGCCGGAGGAGTCCGCCGCTTACGGCCCGGACATCCGGCGGCGGCTGCTCGTCAAGCCCGGGCTCACGGGCCTGTGGCAGATCAGCGGGCGCAGCGACCTGCCGTGGGAGGAAGCCGTCCGGCTGGACCTGCGGTACGTGGAGGACTGGTCGCTCGCCCTGGACACAGTGATCTTGTGGAAGACGCTGCGTGCGGTTCTTCAGGGTCAGGGGGCCTACTGATGCACGGGGGGCGCCGGCTGGCCGGCGCACGGATGGCAGGCCACAAGGGCCTGTCCGGGGGGAGGAACGCGTCATGAAGGTGAGCGTGTTGGGGCTCGGCTACGTGGGCTGCGTGTCGGCCGCGTGTCTGGCCAGCCTGGGGCACGAGGTCGTCGGGGTGGATGTGAACCAGGCGAAGGTCGACCTGGTCAACGACGGCAAGGCCCCGGTGGTCGAGGAGCGGATCGGCGAGCTGATCGCCGAGGTCGTGCGGACCGGCGCTTTGCGCGCCACCGGCGATGTCCACGAGGCGGTCATGGGCAGCGAGGTGTCGCTGGTCTGCGTGGGCACACCGTCGGAGCCCAACGGCAGTCTGAGCACCGCGTATCTGGAGCGGGTCACCGAGCAGATCGGTGCGGCGCTGGCGGAGCGCGAGAGACAGAACGAGGCGCAGGGCGAGGGACAGCGCGAGGGGCGGGGCAGGCGGCACACCGTCGTGTTCCGCAGCACCATGCTCCCGGGCACCTGTCTGAACCTGCTGGTGCCGATCCTGGAGAAGTACGTCGGCGGCACGGCCGGGGTGGACTTCGGGGTCGCGGTCAACCCGGAGTTCCTGCGCGAGGGCACGAGCGTGCGGGACTTCTTCGACCCGCCCAAGACCGTCATCGGCCGCCTCGACCCGGCGAGCGGCGACGTGGTGGCGGCGCTGTACGACGGCCTGCCCGGCGAGGTGTTCCCGGTGCCGGTCCCGGTGGCCGAGGCGATCAAGTACGCGGACAACGCGTTCCACGGCCTCAAGATCGGCTTCGCGAACGAGCTGGGCGCGGTGTTCCAGGCGCTCGGGGTGGACTCGCACCAGGTGATGGACGTGTTCCTGGCCGACCGCAAGCTGAACATCAGCCCCGCCTATCTGCGGCCGGGCTTCGCCTTCGGCGGCTCCTGCCTGCCCAAGGACCTGCGCGGCCTGGTCCACGCGGCACGGCGGGCCGATGTGTCGGTGCCCATCCTCGCCCATGTGCTGCCCTCCAACGCCGACCATCTGGAGCGCGCGGTGGAGCTGATCGAGCGCACGGGGAAGCGCCGGGCCGGGCTGTTCGGGCTGTCCTTCAAGCCCGGCACCGACGACCTGCGCGAGAGCCCGCTCGTCGCACTGGCCGAGCGGCTCTTCGGCAAGGGGTACGACCTGCGGATCTACGACCCCAACGTGAGCCTCTCCCGGCTCCTCGGCGCGAACCGCGAGTACATCGAGACCCGGCTGCCGCACCTGGCGCAGTTGCTCGCCGACTCCGTCGACGAGGTGCTGGAGCACGCCGAGGTGTGCCTGGTCGGCACCAGGGACCCGGCCGTGCTGTCGGCACTGCCCCACGGCGACGCCGACGGGCCTGTGATCGTCGACCTCATCCGCCTTCCCGACGCCGAGGCGCGCCGGGCCGAACCGGGGTACGTGAGCCTTGTCTGATGACGCGACGAGCGGCGCCGGGCCTGCCCGGCGCGCGCTGATCCTGGTGGAAAACCTGTCGGTGCCGTTCGACCGGCGGGTGTGGCAGGAGTGCACGACGCTGCGCGACGCGGGCTGGGAAGTGCACGTCATCTGTCCCCGGGGGAGCAAGCGGGACACGGAGCCGGAGGCGCTGGTCGACGGGGTGCGGATCCACCGCTACCCGCTGCGCGCCGCCACCGGAGGACCGGCCGGCTATCTGCGGGAGTACGGCTCGGCGCTGTGGCACACGCTCCGGCTGGCCCGCAGGGTCGGCCCGGTCGACGTGGTCCACGCCTGCAACCCGCCGGACCTGCTGTTCCTGCCCGCGCTGTGGCTGAAGCGGCGCGGCACGCGGTTCGTCTTCGACCAGCACGACCTGGTGCCCGAGCTGTACCTCTCCCGGTTCGGCCGCGGCAAGGACCTGCTCTACCGCGCGGTGTGCGGGCTGGAGCGGCTCACCTACCGTGCCGCCGACGTCGTGCTCGCCACGAACGAGAGCTACCGGGACGTGGCGCAAGTGCGTGGCGGCAAGCGGCCCGAGGACGTGTTCGTGGTGCGCAGCGCACCCGACATCGACCGGTTCCACCCGGTGCCGCCCGAGCCCGAGTTGAAGCGCGGCAAGCCCCATCTGCTGTGCTACCTCGGCGTGATGGGCCCGCAGGACGGCGTCGACTACGCCTTGCGTGCCCTCGCGAAGCTGCGCGACGAGCTGGGGCGTACCGACTGGCACGCCGTGTTCGTCGGCGGCGGCGACACCTTCGACGCGATGGTGGAGCTGTCCCGGCAGCTCGGGCTCTCGGAGCAGGTGCACTTCACGGGGCGGGTTCCGGACGCCGATCTGGTGCGCTATCTGTCCACGGCGGACGTGTGCCTCTCCCCCGACCCGCGCAATCCGCTCAACGACGTGTCGACGATGAACAAGGTCCTGGAGTACATGGTGATGGGCCGCCCGATCGTCTCGTTCGACCTCCGGGAGGCACGGGTCTCCGCCGGTGACGCCGCCGTCTACGCGCCCGCCAACGACGAGGCCGAGTTCGCGAGACACATCGCGCGGCTGCTGGACGATCCGGAGGAGAGGTCCCGGATGGGCAAGATCGGCCAGGAGCGGATCAGCGGGCAGCTCTCCTGGCGGAACTCGCAGGCTTCGCTGCTCGCCGCCTACGCCGCCGCCTGCGAGGGACACCCTCCGGTGTCGGCGGGCGCTCCGGTCCGGACCGGGAAAACCGGGAAGAAGGCGCGTCGTTGAGTGAGGACACGATACGCCTGGTCACGATCGGGCGGATCTTCCGTCGGCGCTGGCGTCTGCTCGCCGTCGCCGCCGTGGTGGGCGCGCTCGTCGGCTACGGCACCTCGCTGGTGCTTCCGCCGCGCTACACGACATCGGCATCGGTACTGCTGCCGGGGCAGTGGGAGGAGCGCGAGCTGCTGACCCAGTCGCAGATCGCGTCCAGTTCCGCTGTGGTCGACCGCGCGGCCGCCGCGCTCAACTGGGGAGGCGTCAGCGGCACTGAACTGCGGGACCAGGTGAGCGCCGAGGCCACCGAGGGCAACATCGTCCAGATCTCGGGCACGGCCGACACCCCGGAGCACGCGCAGCGGCTCGCCGACCAGGTGGCCCAGCAGTTCGTCAGCTTCACCGCGCGCATAGCGGGCGACAGCACCGACCCCGAAACGGCGGCGGGCCCCGAGGCGCTGCGGCAGAAGGTGATGCAGACCAACCGCCACATCACGGCCCTGGCCGAGGCGGCCGATCCGGGACAGACCGTGGAGAGCGTGCAGACGCGCACCTCGCTGGAGCAGTTGCGCACCTCGCTGGAAGAGGCCATGAAGAAGCTGGACGAGGCCGACCCGGCGAACAACAAGGCCAACATGGTCGTCATGGGTCCGGCGACCCCGCCGACCGGCGCGGCACCGCCCACCAGGACCCAGCTCATCGCCGGCGGGGCACTGCTGTTCTTCCTGCTCGCGGTCGTCGGCCATCTCGCCGCCGCACGCGCCGACCGTCGGCCGCGCACCGGCTCGGAGGTGGCGGCGGCGCTGGGCTCGGCGCTGCTGGGCACCGTCGATGTGCCGGGCGAAAGGGCCGCGCACCGGCCGGAGGGCGGTGGTGCGCGGGCCCGGGTCCGCAGACTGCTGGGCGCCGACATCCGGTGGGACATGCCGGAGCCGCGTGCGTCCGTCGACGAGGCCGGCAGACAGCTCCGCTACCGGCGGGTGTGTGCCCGCCTCCGGAGTCAACTGCCCGTCTCGCGGCGGCTGTTGGTCGTCGTGCCGGACGGCGACGACATCGCCCGCAGGGCGGCGGGGCAGCTCGTCACCGAGGCCGGGAGCACAGCTCCGGGTCCCTCGGGCAAGGGATACCCCCTGCTGCGGGTGGTGGAGGTCTCGGTGTCCCGGCCGCTGGTGCCGGACCGCGACACCGAGTCCGGTGCCCTGGTCGTGCTCAGCGCGGGCAGCCGCACCTCGGAGGAGCTGGCCGGTATCGCCGAGGCGTGTGCGGACGCGCGGCACGAGGTCGTCGGCACCGTCGTCGCCTGCCCGGTCCAGGACCGTCCGGCACGGACCGGCGGCGACCCTCCGGAGAACGCCGCCACGGCGCCCCCGGAGCGCGGCCACACGGCGGGAGGTCCGGCGTGACGACGAGCACGACCGCCGACGCGATCGCCGAACCGTCGACGACCACCCCGCTGCTGGACCTCCAGTCGCTGGTGGTGGCGGTGCGCAGGCGCCGCCGCCTCTGGTGCTCACTGGCGCTGCTGGGGTTGCTGGCCGGCATGCTGGTCGCGGTTCTGATGCCGCCACCGCCGACCGCGGTGACCAAGGTGCTGGTCGCGCACCAGGAGGACCAGCCGAACGACACGGGAACGCTGATCCGCACCGACGTCGAGCTGCTGGGGACCACGCGGATCGCCGAACTGGCCCTGAAGTACCTCAAGTCCGGGGAGAAGCCGGAAGACCTTATGCAGGACTACCGGGCCACAGGGCTGACCAACAACCTGCTCCAGATCGATGCGACCGGTGACAGCGAGACCCAGGCGGTGGCCCGGGCCAGGGCGCTGGCCGATGCCTTCGTCGCCGACCATGTGCGGCGGATGCGGGAGACCGCGAATGCCGAGGCCGAGGCACTGCTCGACCAGCGTGACCGCATGCGGGAAGAGCTGGACGAGGTCAACAAGACGATCGAGGACCGGTCGGCGGAGGGCGGCCCGAAGGGGTCGGCCAGCACCGAGTCGCTCTTCGCCCGCCGGGCCGAACTCAAGTCGAAGATCACCGATTTCGACCAGCGGGCCGAGGAGGCGCGCACCGGCACACCCCGGCTCGTCGCCGGCACGAAGATCGTGGACACCCCGCGCGCGGTGCCGTACTCGCTGCCCAGGACAGCCGTCACCAACGCCGGGATCGGGCTCGTCCTCGGGCTCGTCCTCGGGCTCGCGCTGGCCGCGGTCGGCGTGGTCGTGGCCGACCGCCCCGTGCTGCGCCGGGAGATCGCGGCGAACCTGGGGGCCTCGGTCGTCGCGGAGCTGCGCCGCGCGCCCCGCCTGCCGGTACGGCTGTGGCAGTGGCGGCGGTCCCGCGCCGCGGGCGAACGGATCACCGCGATCCTGGCCCGCGCCGTGCGCGGCTCGACGGAACCGCTGTCGCTGCTGGAGCTGGGCTGCGCGCGCAGCACGAGCACGATCGCGCTGAACGTCGCCAGGGCGCTGACGGCGGAGGGACCGGTGGTCGTCATCGACGGCCTGCCGGGCACGGAGCTGGCCAACAGCCGCCAGAAGCCCGGGGATCCGAGCGTCGTCAGCGGTGAGCGTGCCGCAGCCGTGCCACATCAGACGCGCAGGCTCGGCGTCGGCACGGTCGCACCCGGCACCGCGTGGACCGACCTGCACTACCTCGGCGCCCGTACCGTGCTCGTCGTGCGCGCCGGGCACGCCAGTGCCGCGTGGCTGCACACCGTGGCGCGGCAGCTGGCCGACCAGCGCATTCCGGTGGTCGGTGTGGTGCTGGTCGACCCCGATCCGCGTGACCGTACCGACGGCACGCTGTGGGACGGGCCGCACACGGCACTGCGCGGCCCTTTTGACCGACCGGCCCGGCAGCACGGGACAGACCGGCCCCGGACGGAGCGGCCGTCGAAGCCGGCCGCAAGAGTCCCGTACAGCGACCAGGAGGCCAGGTAACACATGTGTGGCATCGCAGGCACATACCGATGGCCGGACGGGAAGGCCGTGACCGAGCGGCTCACCGACGTCCTGGCCCACCGCGGTCCGGACGGGGCAGGGCGCTACGGCCACCCCGCCGGTGACGGCGAGGTCCACCTCGGGCACCGCCGTCTTGCCATCATCGACCTGTCGGAGACGGGCGCCCAGCCGATGGTCTCGGGCGGCCTCGCCCTCACGTACAACGGCGAGCTGTACAACGCGCCCGAGCTGCGTGCCGAACTGGCAGCCGCCGGGGTGCGGTTCCGTGGCACCTCCGACACCGAGGTGGTGCTGGAGGCGTGGCGGCGCTGGGGCACGGACTGCCTGCCCCGGCTGCGCGGCATGTTCGCCTTCGGTGTCTTCGACGAGCGGACCGGCGAACTGGTCCTCGCCCGCGACCAGTTGGGCATCAAGCCGCTGTTCCTGCTCCGGCGCGGCGGGGGCCTGGTGTTCGCCTCCGAGCTGAAGGCGCTCGCCGCCGTGACCGGCGGTTCGCTGGAGGTGGACCACGGGGCGCTGGTGGCCTCGCTGCTGTACTACTGGGTGCCGGACTCGCGCTGCGCGTACCGCGAGGCGGAGAAGCTGCCGCCGGGGAGCTGGCTGCGGTGCCGCCCCGACGGGCGGGTGGAGCGCGGCCGGTACTGGAACCTCAAGGACGTCGCGGCAGAGGGGCGGGAGCGGGCCCGGAGCGGCGAACTGCCGGACCTGGCCGCCATCGTCGAGGAGTCGACCCGGCAGCACCTGCTCTCCGACGTGCCCGTGGCGACGTTCCTCTCCGGCGGTCTCGACTCCAGCTATCTGACCGCGCTGGCGGCCCGCCACCAGCCCGGGATCTCCGCTTACACGATCGGGTTCCGCGCCGAGGACGCCAGGTTCGAGGCGATGCCCGACGACCTGCGCTACGCCCGGCAGGTGGCCGAGCGGTTCGGCGTCGACCTGCACGAGATCGAGATCGCTCCGAACGTGCTCGACCTGCTGCCGCGGATGACGTACCACCTGGACGAGCCGATCGGCGACCCCGCCGCGATCAACACGTTCCTGATCTGCGAGGCCGCCCGGGAGGCCGGGGTCAAGGTGATGCTCTCGGGGATGGGCGCCGACGAGCTGTTCGCCGGGTACCGCAAGCACCTGGCCAACCTGCTCGCGCTGCGCTACCAGCGCGTCCCCCGTCCCCTGCGGCGCGGGGTGTCCCGGGCCGTGGACCGGCTGCCGGTCGCGTCGGCCCGCCGGGGGTACCGCTCCGTGCGCTTCGCGAAGCGGTTCCTCTCCTTCGCCGAGCTGCCGGAGGAGACCGCGTTCCGGCGCAGCTACACCATGTACGACCAGGAGGAGCTGCTCGCCCTGGTCGATCCTGACCTGGCCGGGACGGTCGAGGACGTGCTGACGGAGCACGCCGACGTCTACGAGGACAACGAGCTGGACGACTTCGTCAACCGCATGTGCCTGGGCGACGCGCGGATGTTCCTGCCGGGCCTGAACCTCGCGTACACGGACCGCTCCAGCATGGCCGCTTCGACCGAGGTGCGGGTGCCGTACGTGGACGTCGAGGTGGTCAGGGCGGCGTTCGCCGTGCCAGGTGACCGCAAGATCGTCGGACGGCAGGGGAAGGCCGTCCTCAAGGAGGCGGCCACCTCCGTCCTGCCCCGGGAGATCGTGTACCGGCCCAAGGGCCTGTTCAGCGCCCCGCTGCGGGCCTGGATGAGCCGGGACCTGGCTCCGCTGGTGCGCGAGGTGGTGAACGACGGCGTGCTCGTCAACTCCGGGCTCCTGCGCCGCGACGCGCTGGCCCGGATGGTCACGGAGGACGCCGCCGGGCAGCGGGACTTCTCCAAGCATCTGTGGCACGTGCTGACCCTGGAGTACTGGTACCGCGACGCGATCTCCGGCTCCGGCCAGAGCCGGGCGGCCTGACAGCGTGGAAACAAGAGGAGCTCGGGTGAAACAGGTTGTGCAGAACTACAAGAGCGGCGAACTGGCGCTGCTCGACGTGCCGGTGCCGGGGTGCAAGCCGGGCGGCGTGCTGGTGCGGAGCGCCTACTCGCTGATCTCCACCGGGACCGAGCTGATGAAGGTGTCGGAGGCCGGGATGTCGATGGTGGGCAAGGCCCGCTCCCGCCCCGACCAGGTGGCCAAGGTCATGCAGAGCGTGGCCACCAACGGGCTGCCCGCCACCTACCGCAAGGTCATGGGCAAGCTGGACTCCTACACCCCGCTGGGCTACTCGCTGTGCGGGGTGGTCGAGCAGGTCGGCGCCGGGATCGACGAGGTGAAGGCCGGGGACCTCGTGGCCTGCGCGGGCAACGAGCACGCGTTGCACGCCGAGCTGAACTGGGTGCCGAAGAACCTCTACGCGCCGGTGCCCGACGGTCTCGCGGCGCGGCACGCGGCCTTCGGCACCGTCGGAGCGATCGCGATGCAGGGTGTCCGGCGCGGCGAACCGCAGCTCGGCGACTCGGCGCTGGTCATCGGCCTCGGGCTGATCGGGCAGTTGGTGGTGCGGTTGCTGGCCGCCTCGGGAGTACGCGTCGTCGGGGCGGACCCCGACCCGGCGCGCTGCGAGCTGGCCGAGCGCGCGGGCGCGGCGGCCTGCGGCGATCCCGCGTCCGCCGCCGTGGAGGCCGCCGTCGCCGAGCTGACCGGCGGACACGGCGTCGACCAGGTGTATCTGGCCGCCGGCGGCGGCAGCAACCAGCCCGTCGAGCTGGCGGCACGGCTGAGCCGGGACCGGGGCCGGGTCGTGGACATCGGCAAGTGCCGTCTGGACCTGCCGTGGAACGCGTACTACGAGAAGGAGCTGGACGTCCGGTTCTCCCGTTCGTACGGCCCCGGGCGCTACGACCCGGAGTACGAACTGGAGGGGCGGGACTACCCGATCGGCTATGTGCGCTGGACGGAGCGCCGCAACCTGGCGTGCTTCCTCGACCTCTGCGCCCGGGGGCGCGTCGACGTGGAGCCCCTGGTCTCGCACATCGCCGACTTCGACGACGCCGTCGGGACGTACCAGCGGCTGAAGGACGGCGATCTGAAGGCCGTGGCCGTGCTGTTCCGGTATCCGGGGCCCGCTGAGCAGGCGGCGGAGGCCGAGGCTTCGACGGGGACGGAGGCGCCGACGGGAGCGGAAACGGAGGCGGAAGCGGAGGCCCCGGCGCAGACCAAGGCCCCGGCGGTGACCGTGCCCTCGGTGAAGCGGCCCGGCGGCGGTGCGTCCGCCCCGGCCGCCGCCCGGTCCGCCAAGGCGCCGGTGAAGCTGGCGTTCGTCGGCGCGGGCAACTACGCGACGTCGATGCTGCTGCCGCACCTCGCGCAGCGCGACGGCGTCGAGCTGTCCACGGTCGTCACCACCACGGCGCTGTCAGCGGCCAACGCGCAGCGCAAGTTCGGCTTCGCCGGGGCGACCACCGATCTCGACGCCGTGCTCGGCGACCCGTCCATCGACGCGGTGTTCGTGGTCACCCGGCACAGCACGCACGCCGAACTGACCCGGAGGGTGCTGCTGGCGGGCAAGGCGGTGTTCGTGGAGAAGCCCCTCGCGCTCACCGAGGACGAGCTGTCCGGCGTGCTCGCGGCGGTGGAGGAGTCCGGCAACGACCGGATACAGGTGGGCTTCAACCGCCGGTTCGCGCCGCTGCTGCAAGAGGCCAGGAAGCGGTTCGGCGCCCGGACAGGACCGGCGAGCGTCCGCTACCTGATCAACGCGGGCCGCCTTGAGCACGGGAGCTGGTACCTGCGGCAGGGCACCGAGGGCTCGCGGTTCGCGGGCGAGGGCGGGCACTTCATCGACACGGTGAGCTGGCTGCTCGGGGCCGACCCGGTCTCGGTGTACGCGGTCGCCACGTCCGGCAACGAGGGCAGCGGCGACGTCCAGACCGTGCTCCGCTACCCGGACGGGTCCACCGCCACCATCAGCTACGTCACCACCGGAGCGGCGGGCTTCCCCAAGGAGACGCTGGACCTCGCCGCCGACGGCAAGGTGCTGCGGCTCGACGACTTCACGCGTGCATCGGTGTACGGGCAGAAGAAGTGGGTCAGCTCGCGGCTGCCCAAGGCGCGGGACAAGGGCCAGGAAGCCGAGCTGGCCGCGTTCGTCAAGGCCGTCAGGTCCGGCAGGCCGATGCCGGTGCCGCTGGAGTCGCTGGCCGCCACCACCGCGGCCACCCTCGCCGTGCGGACCGCTCTGACCAGCGGCGTGCCCGTGACGTTGGAGAGAGCGCGATGAGCGTGAACGCGGGCTGGTACCTGCGGCGGCTCTCCCGGATGGGGCCGCGGGAGGTCGGCGGCCGGGTGGGCGACGCGGTGCGCAGACGGCGGTGGCGCTCGGCACCCCCTGAGTGCCCGGGCGTGTCCGGCGCCCGCTTCACGGCGGCGCTGCCCGCCGAGGCGCTCGCCGCGATACCACCGGACGCCGCGAAGCGTCTCGTCGCGGACGCTGACCGGCTGATGGACGGGCACGCCGAATACTTCGGCGTGCACCGCGACGATCTGGCGGACCCTGACTGGTGGTACGACCCGAAGACCGGGCGCCGGGCCACGCCGGGCTACGCCTTCGACGTGCCGTACCGCGACGAGGACGCGGTCGGGGACATCAAGCAGATCTGGGAGCCGTCCCGGCATCAGTACCTCACCGTGCTCGCTGTCGCCTACGCCATCACCGGCAACGACCGGTACGCCGAGCGGGTGGCCGCGCACCTGCGTTCGTGGTGGGCGGGCAACCCGCCGCTGCGCGGGGTGCACTGGATCAGCGGCATCGAGCTGGGCATCCGGCTGCTGTCGTGGGTGTGGATCCGGCGGCTGCTCGACAACTGGCCGGGCGCGGCAGGGCTGTTCGAGGACAACCCGGTGGCGCTGAACCAGATCTGGCACCACCAGCGCTGGCTGGCCGCCTTCCCCAGCCGGGGCTCGTCGGCGAACAACCACGTCATCGCCGAGGCCGCCGGGCAGTTCGCCGCCGCCTGCGCGTTCGGCTGGTTCCCCTCCTCCGCGCGCTGGCGGGCCGACGCGCTGCGGTCGCTGGAGCGGCATCTGCGGGGCAACACCTTCGCTTCGGGGCTCAACCGCGAGCTGGCGACCGAGTACCACGGTCTGGTGCTGGAGCTGGGCCTCGCCGCGGTGGCCGAGGCGGACGCCGCCGACGTGCCGGTCCCCGCTCCGGTCCGGCTGGTGCTGCTGCGGATGACCGACGCGCTCGCGGCCGTCGTGGACAGCCGGACGCGGCCACCGCGCCAGGGGGACGCGGACGACGGGCACGGTCTGATCGTCGACGGCGCGGGCACCGACCGCTGGGCCTCGCTGCTGGCCACCGGGGAAGCCGTGTTCGGCTCTCGCCCCTGGTGGCCGACGGTGACCGGCACCGATGTGCGCACCCCGCTGCTGGCCGCGCTCATCCGGCCGTACCCGAAGGACGGCAGCGCACCTGACGTGGCGCGTCCGGCGACCCGCCCGGCGCACTTCGCCGACGCGGGCATGACCATCCTGCGCGGTCCGGGGAAGACCGGGGAGATCTGGTGCCGCTGCGACGGCGGACCGCACGGCTTCCTGTCCATCGCCGCGCACGCCCACGCGGACGCGCTGTCCGTGGAGGTCCGGCACGACGGGGTCGACGTGCTCGCCGACCCGGGCACGTTCTGCTACCACGGGCAGCCCGAGTGGCGGCGGTACTTCCGGTCGACGCTCGGACACAACACCCTGCAACTGGACGGCGCCGACCAGTCCGTCTCCGGCGGCCCGTTCCTCTGGACCCGGCATGCCCGCAGCCGCGTCCTGACCGCGGACACCTCCGGCGCCGCCCCGGACACCCCCGGGACCGCGGACACCTCCGGCGCCTCCGGCAGGGGCGTGGCCCGCTGGTGCGCCGAGCACGACGGCTACGGGCGCTCCGTGCACCGTCGCCGGGTGGAGCTGACGGCCGCCGAGCAGGAGCTGAGGGTGACCGACGAGGTACGCGGCCCGCGCCGTGCCGTGCACCTGGCGTTCCACCTCGGCCCGGCGATCGCCGCTGACCTGGTGGGCAACTGGGCAGTGCTCACCTGGACGCGGGACGGCGAGGACCGCTTCGCGGTGCTCGACCTGCCAGGACAACTGAGCTGGCGGGCGCATCGCGGCGAGACCGATCCTCCGCTGGGCTGGTACTCCCCCGGCTTCGGACGCAAGGAACCCTCCACCACGCTCGTCGGCACCGGATTCACCGACGGCACCGCGTCGGCGGGGGAGTTCACCACCGTACTCAGGTTCCGGGGTTAGGAGGACGCGTGGGGATCGTGGGGATCAAGCGGCGGCACTCGACGTCGCCGGCGGCACCGCTGCCGACGGCGCCTCTGGCGTTGGCCCTGCTGGCGCTTGCCCTGCTGGCGACGGCGGGCTGTGTGAGCACACCGGACGCCCCGGCGGCGGAGCCGACCGCCGCGCCGTCCACGTCCGTGGCCCGGCCCGTGGCCCGGGTGTGCGACAAGCCCGCGAGCGGGCTCGCGACGGCACCGGCGGGCGCGGTGACCGTCGATCCCGCGAAGGTCGGTGACCTGGCGGCGAAGACGAAGAGCAACCCCCCGGGCACCACGTTCTGGCTCCGCCCCGGCAAGCACCGGCTCGATCCGGACCGCTACTCCCAGGTCGTCCCGAAGAAGGGGAACCGCTACCTCGGCGCGCCGGGCGCGGTGCTCGACGGCCGGAAGACCAACCAGTACGCGTTCGGCGGCGGCGCCCGCGACGTCACCATCCGCCATCTGACCGTGCAGGGCTTCGTCGCGCCGCAGAACGAGGGTGTGGTCAACCATGACTCGGCCGACGGGTGGGTGATCGAGCACGCGACGATCCAGAAGAACTCCGGTGCCGGTCTGATGGCCGGTGCCCGCCAGCGGGTGCGCGCGAGCTGCCTGCGCGACAACGGCCAGTACGGCATGAACGCGTACAAGGCCGACGGCGGGGTCAGTGATCTGGTCGTCGAGGGCAACGAGATCACGGGCAACAACACCGACGACTGGGAGCGGCGGCGCAAGGGCTGCGGCTGCACCGGTGGCATCAAGTTCTGGGCCGTCGACGGCGCCGACGTGCGCGGCAACTGGGTACACGACAACCGTGGAACCGGGCTGTGGGCGGACACCAACAACAACGACTTCCGCGTCGAGAACAACGTGATCGAGACCAACGACGGTGCGGCGCTGATCTACGAGACCAGCTACAACGCGGTCATCCGCAAGAACACCATCCGGCGGAACAACTGGGCCGAGGGCCGCAGATACGCCGACCGTGGCGACAACTTCCCGTTCGCGACCGTCTATCTGTCCGAGTCCGGCGGCGAGCCACGCATCTCCGCCCGCACCGACAAGATCGAGATCTACCAGAACGTGCTGGAGAACAACTGGAACGGCATCACCCTGTGGGAGAACGCCGACCGGTTCTGCAACAGCCCGGCCAACACCTCCTCCGGTGACTGCACGTTGCTGGTGCGGGAGGCAGACCGCTGCGAGCGGCCCGGGATCGCCACCGCGCCGCTCTACGCCGACTGCCGGTGGAAGACCCAGCGCGTGGACATCCACGGCAACCGCTTCGTGCTGGACACGTCCGTCGTCGAGTGCACGGAGCAGTGCGACCGCATGGCGGTGCTGGCCAACTACGGCACCTATCCGGACTGGTCGCCGTACAAGGGCGAGCGGGTGGCCGAGGCGATCACCCACAAGCAGCACAACCGCTGGCACGACAACGTCTACCTCGGACCGTGGAAGTTCGTCGCCCACGACCCGAGCAAGGTGCTCGACTCCGGGCAGTGGCAGGGCACGCCGTACGAGCAGGACGCGGGCAGCACCTTCCAGCCGCAGGCAGGTGGTTGAGATGGGTTCCGCCGACACGTCGAAGGCCACCGGCATACCGAGGACCGGGACACCGAAGGCCGTCGGGATCGTCTGGGGGCTGCTGATCCTCAACACCCTCGGCTCCGCCGGGGCGGTGACCATCATCCCGCTCCCCCGCTCCCTCATCCAGTTGGTCACCATGGGCGCGCTCGTCGCCGCGTTCGCGCTGGCGCTCGCGCTCAACCTCCCGCTGCGCATCCGGGCCAGTGCCTTCCTGTTCCTGCTGACCATGCTGCTGGTGCCGAGCGTGGTCTCCAGCGCACACCTGGAGTCCGGGTTCGGGGCGCTGTTCCGCTGCACCCGGCTGGCCCTCTTCGTCAGCACGCTGTGGCTGCTCAGCCGCTGGTGGGACGGCGGCCTGACGTTCGTCCGGCACCACATCCGGATGTACTTCGCGGTGCTCGGCTCGGTGGCCGCCGGCCTGCTCATCTCACCCGGCGCCGCCATGCCCGAGCTGTACGGCGGGCGGCTGGTCGGCGCGCTGTGGCCGCTCACCCCGCCGCAGATCGGACAGTACGCCGCGGTGATCATCGGGCTCGCCGTGCTGCTCGTACTGGGCCGCAGGACCGACAGGGCCAGTGCGGCGGTGGTCATCGTGCCCTCCCTCGTCCTGCTCGCGCTCACCCACACCCGCACAGCCACCCTCGGCCTGCTCATCGGGCTGGCGCTGGCGATCGGCTCGCTCGTCCTGACCAGCGCCGCCGCGCGCCGGTTCTTCACCTGGGCGGTGCTGATCGCGGCGGTGGCCGCGGTGGGGTTCGCCTCCCTGCTCCAGGACTGGTTCCTGCGCGGGCAGAGCCAGGAGAACCTCACCAGCCTGACAGGGCGGGCCAAGGTATGGGACGCCCTGCTGGCGGCGCCCCGGGCGGCCGGGGAGCAGTTGTTCGGCGTGGGCCTGGGCGACAAGTCGTTCGGCGGGCTGCCGATCGACAACAGCTGGCTGGCCGTCTACCACGAACAGGGCCTGACCGGCGTCACGCTCGTGGCGGCCGTCTTCCTCGTGCTCGGCGGTGTCGCGCTGCTGCGGCCGCCGTCGCTGTCGAGGGCCTGCGCGATCTTCCTGATCAGCTACTGCGCGATCGCGTCGTACACCGAGGCAGGTCTCGGCGACGCCTCGCCGTACCTGCTGCATCTGGCCCTGGCCGCCTCGCTGTTGGCGGCGCCCGCCGCGCCTGCCCCGGCCACGACCCTCCCGAAGCCCGCAGTCCCACGACGACGTGTCCCGCGATGGGCCCAGAGATCAGAGGTTCCTTGAGCATGCACATTCTCGTGGTGCACAACCGCTACGCCTCGGCGCAGCCGAGCGGGGAGAACAAGGTCGTCGACCAGGAGGTGGCGCTGCTGCGCGCGGCAGGCCACCGGGTCGAGATGTTCGAGCGGCGCAGCGACGACATCGCGGCGCGGAACCTGCTGAGCAAGGCCGCGATTCCGCTGCTGGTGCCGTGGAATCCGGCGGTCCGCAAGGAACTCGCCGCCCTGCTCCGCGCCTCGCGCCCCGACGTGGTGCACGTCCACAACGTCTTCCCGCTCCTGTCGCCCGCGGTGCTCGCCGCCTGCGCCGACGCGGGGGTGCCCGCCGTCGCGACGCTCCACAACTACACGCAGGTCTGCCCGCCCGGCACGCTGCAACGGGACGGTCGCCCGTGCACCGACTGCGTCGGCTCCGCGCCGCTCGCACCGCTGCCCGCCGTCCGGCACGGCTGCTACCGCGGCTCCCGACTGGCGACGGTGCCGCTCGCGGTCAGCCTGTCGGCCAACCGGCGGCTGTGGTGGTCGGGGGTGGAGCGGTTCCTGTGCATCTCCGCCGCGCAGCGCGACGTCCTGGTGCGGTCCGGCATGCCGCCCGAGCGGCTGGTGGTGAAGCACAACTTCGTGCCGGAGCCGGGCGCACGCCGGACGGGCGACGGCGAGCATCTGCTCTACCTCGGCCGTCTCGCCGAGGCCAAGGGTGTGCGGCTGCTCATGGCCGCGTGGGACGAGATCACGGCGGGCGGCGGTGTGGGCGTGCCGCTCGTGATCGCCGGTACGGGGCCGCTGGAGCGGGAGGTGACCGAGTGGGCGGCGGGCCGGGACGACGTGCGGTACGTCGGCCTGTACGACGCGGCGCAGAGCCGGGAGGCCATCGCGCGGTCGGTCGCCGTGGTGGCCCCCTCGACGTGGCTGGAGGCGTTCGGCCTGGTGGTCGTGGAGGCGATGGCGGCCGGGGTCCCGGCCGTCGCCGCCGGTCACGGTGCCTTCGTCGAACTCGTCGAGGACGGGGTGACCGGGCTGCTGCACGAGCCGGGCGAGCCCGCCTCGCTCGCGGCGCACATACGCCGGGCGGCGGCCGATCCGGGCCGCAACCGGGAGATGGGCCGGGCGGCCCGGCGCCGGTACGAGCTGGGGTTCAGCCCGGCCGTCGGCCTGGAGCGCCTGGTGGAGGAGTACCGCACCGCGATCGCGGGTCGGTCCGGCGGCGGGGACGGCCCGCCGCCGACGGGAAACGAAAGCGCTGACTCGCGGCGGGGGGCCCGCGCGAGCAGGGGGGATGGGGACATCAGATGACACGATGCCGACTCTGCGGCTCGGAAGCGATGGCGAGCGTCGTCGATCTCGGGGCGACACCGCCGTGCGAGAGCTTCCTCGCCGCTGACCAACTCGACCAGCCGGAACCGGCGTACCCGCTGCATCTGCGGGTCTGCACGGAGTGCTGGCTGGCGCAGATACCGCCGCTGATCACGCCGGAGGACACGTTCAAGGAGTACGCGTACTTCTCCTCGTACTCGACCTCGTGGGTGGAGCACGCGCGCACGTTCGTCGACGAAGCGGCGGCGCGGGTGGGGCTCGAAACCAAGGGGCAGGACGCCTTCGTCGTCGAGGTCGCGAGCAACGACGGGTATCTGCTGAAGCATGTGGTGGACCGGGGGATCCGCTGCCTCGGCATCGAGCCGTCGGTGAACGTCGGCGCAGCCGCGCGCGAGGCGGGTGTGCCCACGCTCACGGAGTTCCTGAGCCAGGACACCGGCTCGGCCGTCCGCGCCGAACACGGCCCGGCGGACCTCGTCGTGGCCAACAACGTGTACGCGCACATCCCCGACGTGGTCGGGTTCACCCAGGGTCTGCGCGCGCTGGTCGCCGACGACGGCTGGGTCTCCATCGAGGTCCAGCACCTGCTGACACTGATCGAGGAGAACCAGTACGACACGATCTACCACGAGCACTTCCAGTACTACACCGTCGCGTCCGCGATCCGGGCGCTGGCGAGCGGCGGGCTCGCGCTCGTGGACGTCGAGCTGCTGCCCACGCACGGCGGCTCCATCCGGCTGTGGGCCCGGCCCGCAGAGGTGGCCGGTGAGCCGGGCCGACGGGTGGCCGAGGTGCTGGACAGGGAGAAGGCCGCCGGGCTCCAGGAACTGTCCGGGTACACCGAGTTCTCGACGCGGGTGGCCAAGGTGCGCCGGGACCTTCTGCGGTTCCTCATCGAGGCCGCCGAGCGCGGTGAGACGGTCGTCGGCTACGGCGCCCCCGGCAAGGGCAACACCCTGCTCAACCACTGCGGCATCCGGCCCGACCTGCTCGCGTACACGGTCGACCGCAACCCGTACAAGCACGGCAGGTTCACCCCGGGCACCCGCATCCCGATCCTGCCGCCCGAGCGGATCGCCGCCGACAAGCCGGACTACGTGCTCGTCCTGCCGTGGAACCTGCGGGAGGAGCTGATCGAGCAGCTTTCCTTCGTGCACGACTGGGGCGGACGGCTGGTCTTCCCCGTCCCCGAACTGAGCATCGTCGAGGCCACGTCTTTGGAAGAGGGCACAGAATGAAGGTCGTACTGTTCTGCGGCGGCTACGGGATGCGGATGCGCAGCGGTGCCGCCGACGACGTGCCCAAGCCGATGGCGATGGTCGGCCCACGACCGCTGATCTGGCACGTCATGCGCTACTACGCGCACTACGGGCACACCGAGTTCATCCTGTGCCTCGGCTACGGTGCACACCACATCAAGGACTTCTTCCTCAACTACGAGGAGACGACGTCCAACGACTTCGTGCTGCGCGGCGGGCGCACCGAGCTGCTCTCCACCGACATCTCGGACTGGACGATCACCTTCGTGCAGACCGGCGTCGAGTCGCCGATCGGTGAGCGGCTGCGCAGGGTGCGGCACCATCTGGACGGCGACGAGATGTTCCTCGCCAACTACGCCGACGTGCTCACCGACGCCCCGCTGCCCCAGATGGTCGAGAACTTCGCCCGGCGCGACGCGGGTGCGTCGATGATGGTGGTGCCGCCGCAGTCCTCGTTCCACTGCGTGGACCTGGGCGAGGACGGCCTGGTGGGAGGCATCACCGCGGTGAGCGAACTGCCGCTGTGGGAGAACGGCGGCTACTTCGTGCTCCGTCAGGAGGTCTTCGACCACATACCGGAGGGCGGGGACCTGGTCGCCGACGGATGCGCCCAACTCGCCAAGCGGGGGCGGCTGGTGGCGCATCAGCACCGAGGCTTCTGGAAGCCGACCGACACCGTGAAGGAGCGGGCCGCGCTCGACGACGCCTACACCCGGGGCGACCGCCCGTGGGCCGTGTGGGAGCGGGCCGCCGGTGGCAAGGCCGGTGGCAAGGAAGCAGCGGGGGTGCGGGCGTGATCCCGCTCGGGAGCGCGCGCCTGGACCGGGTCGCCGCGATGGGCGCGCACTGCGACGACATCGCCATCGGCGCCGGGGGCACGCTGCTCGCGATGTGCCTCGCACGCCCCGGCATCCGCGTCGACGCGCTGGTGCTCTCCGGCGGTGGCGGCGAGCGGGAGCAGGAGGAGCGGGCCGCGCTCGCCGCCTTCTGCCCCGGCGCCGATCTGCGGCTGACGGTCCTCAAGCTGCCGGACGGCCGCATGCCCGCGCACTGGGAGGAGGCCAAGGCCGCCGTCGAGGAGCTGCGCGAGCGCACAGAGCCCGATCTGGTGCTGGCCCCGCGCACCGACGACGCGCACCAGGACCACCGCGGCCTGGCGCGACTGGTGCCCACCGCGTTCCGCGACCACCTCGTGCTCGGCTACGAGATCGTCAAGTGGGACGGCGATCTCGGCCGGATGGCGGCGTACCAGCCGCTGTCGCCGGAGGTCGCCGAACAGAAGGTGCGGCTGTTGCAGGAGCACTACCCCTCGCAGCGGCACAGGCCCTGGTACGACCGGGAGGCATTCCTCGGGCTCGCCCGCATCCGCGGGATCGAATGCCACGCGCGCTACGCCGAGGCGTTCGCCGTCACCAAACTCACTCTCGACCTGGGGGACTGAACCTTGCGCGTACTGCTGACCGGACACCAGGGCTACCTTGGCACCGTGATGGCCCCGGTCCTCACGGCCGCCGGACACGAGGTCGTCGGCCTCGACTCCGGCCTGTTCGCCGACTGTGTGCTGGGCCCCATACCCGAGGAACCCCAGGGCCACCGGGTGGACCTGCGCGATGTCACGGCCGAGCACGTGGCCGGGGTGGACGCCGTGATCCACCTGGCCGCGCTCTCCAACGACCCGCTGGGCTCGCTGGCCCCCCAGCTCACCTATGACATCAACCATCACGCCTCCGTGCGCCTGGCCCGGCTGGCCCGCGACGCCGGGGTGCGGCGCTTCCTGTACGCGTCGACGTGCTCGGTCTACGGCGCCGCGGGCGGGGACGAGCTGGTGACCGAGGAGGCACCGCTGCGCCCTGTGACCCCGTACGCGGAGTCCAAAGTGCGGGTGGAGGACGATCTGCACGCGCTGGCCGACGGCGACTTCAGCCCCGTGTTCATGCGCAACGCCACCGCCTTCGGCTACTCGCCCCGGCTGCGCGCCGACATCGTGCTGAACAACCTGGTGGGCCACGCCCTCCTGTCCGGCGAGGTGCTGGTGCTCTCCGACGGCACGCCCTGGCGCCCGCTGGTGCACGCCGCCGACATCGCACGTGCCTTCACGGCGGCGCTGACCGCGCCGCGTGAAGCGGTGCACGACCAGGCGTTCAACATCGGCAGCGAGGTCAACAACGTCACCGTCGCCGAGATCGCCGAGCAGGTCGCCGCAGCGGTGACCGGCTCGAAGGTGAACATCACCGGGGAGACGGGCGCCGATCCGCGCTCGTACCGGGTGGACTTCTCCCGGTTCCGCGCCGCCGCCGACGGCTTCGACTGCGAGTGGACGGTGAAGCAGGGCGCGCTCGAACTCGCCGACGCCTACCGCGAACACGGCCTGACCCGGGAGGACTTCGAGCAGCGCTTCACCCGGCTGGCCGTGCTGCGCGCGGCGTCGGACACCGGTGCCGTCGACGACACCCTGCGGTGGCGACGGTGACCACGGCGGGCGAGGAGATGTACGCACTGGTGGAGCGGCTGTACCCGCTCTGCCGGAGCATCACGGGGGACGGTGTGCGCGCCACCCTGGAGATCGTCGGCGAGTACGTTCCGCTGCGGACGCACGAGGTGCCGACGGGGACCCAGGTGCTCGACTGGACGGTGCCGCAGGAGTGGAACATCCGGGACGCGTACATCGCCGACGCCTCGGGCAACCGCGTCGTCGACTTCGCCGCGTCCAGCCTGCACGTGCTCGGCTACAGCGTCCCGGTGGCGCGGACCATGCCGCTGGCCGAGCTGCGCGCACACCTGCACACCCTGCCGGAGCACCCGTCCTGGGTGCCGTACCGCACCAGCTACTACAAGCCGGACTGGGGGTTCTGCCTGGCCCAGGAGACGTTGGACGCGCTGCCGGACGGCGAGTACGAGGTCCGTATCGACTCCACACTCGCGGACGGCCACCTCACCTACGCCGAGCACGTCGTCCCCGGGCAGGTCCCCGACGAGGTGATCGTCTCCTGCCATGTGTGCCACCCGTCGCTCGCCAACGACAACCTGGCGGGCATCGCGGTGGCGGCGTTCCTGGCCCGGGCGCTGGCTGAGCGGACGCCGTACTACACCTACCGGTTCATCTTCGCGCCCGGCACCATCGGCGCCATTACGTGGCTGGCCCGCAACAGGGAGCGGATCGGCCAGGTCAAGCACGGCCTCGTGCTGGCCTGCGCGGGCGACCCCGGCCAACTGACGTACAAGCGGAGCAGGCGCGGCGACGCGGACATCGACCGGGTGCTGCGGCATGTGCTGGCCGCCTCCGAACGGCCGCACCACATCGCCGAGTTCACCCCGTACGGCTACGACGAGCGGCAGTTCTGCTCGCCGGGCTTCGACCTTGGCGTGGGCTCGCTCAGCAGGACCCCGTACGCCCGCTACCCGGAGTACCACACGTCGGCGGACAACCTGGACTTCGTCTCCCCGGAGGCGATGGCGGACACGCTCGCCGTCTGCCGCGAGGCGTTCGCCGTGCTGGACCGCAACCGGCGGTACGTCAACCTCAGCCCTTACGGCGAGCCGCAGTTGGGCCGACGCGGGCTGTACGACGCGCTCGGCGGACGCAGCGACGCGAAGCAGACCGAGATGGCCATGCTCTGGGTGCTCAGCCTCTCCGAGGGCGAGCACAGTCTGCTGGACATCGCCGAGCGGGCCGGGCTGCCCTTCGACACCGTCGCCGCCGCGGCCGAGGCGCTGCACGGCGCCGGGCTGATCAAGGCATGACGCCCATGACCGCCCAGGAGGAGAAGACGACGCCGAAGGCGGGGGCCGCGAAGCGCGCCATGGTCGGGCGGCTGTCCTGGGGACTGGCCGACCAGGCGGCCTCCAGCCTGACCAACTTCGCGGTGGGCATCTACGTGGCACGCTCGCTCGGGCTGGCCGCTTTCGGTGTGTTCAGCCTGGCCTGGGTGACCTACGGCGTGGTGCTCAACGTCTCCCGAGGGCTGGCCACCGACCCGCTCATGGTGCGTTTCAGCGGGGTGCCGGACGCGTCCTGGCGCGCGGCGGTGGCCCGCGCCTCGGGCACCGCGCTCGGTGTGGGCGCGGCGCTCGGCGGGGCGTGTCTGGTGGCCGGGCTGGCCCTCGGCGGCCGGGTGGGGCCCGCGTTCGCCTGCCTCGGCGTCGTGCTGCCGGCGCTGCTGTTGCAGGACGCCTGGCGGTTCGCGTTCTTCGCCGCGGGCACCGGGCGCAAGGCGTTCGTCAACGACATGGTGTGGGGCGTCGCGCTCGTCCCGGCCATGGTGGTGGCGACCCACGTGGGCAGCGTGCCCGCCTTCGTGCTCGCGTGGGGCGGGTCCGCGGCGGTGGCCGCCGCGTACGGCTGCCTCCAGTCCGGCATCTGGCCCCGGCTGACCGGAGCGCGCGCGTGGCTCCGCGAGCACCGCGACCTCGGCTACCGGTATCTGGTCGAGAACGTCAGCAACAGCGGCGCGAGCCAGCTCCGGGCATACGGGCTCGGCGCGATCGTCGGGGTCGGCGCGGTGGGTGTGATCCGGGGCGCCGAGCTGCTGCTCGGACCGTTCCTCGCGCTGCTGATGGGGCTCTCGCTGGTCACCGTCGCGGAGGCGGCACGGGTGCTGCGGCGGGCCCCGCACCGGCTCGGCGTGTTCTGCCTCGTGCTGGGCGGCGGGCAGGCCGCCGCCGCGCTGCTGTGGGGCGGGGCGCTGCTGCTGGTGCCGGGGCGGGCCGGTGAGCTGGTGCTCGGCGACGTCTGGCACTCCGCCGCGCAGCTCATCGTGCCGGTCACGCTCGGCGTCGCGGGCGCGGGGCTCGGCACCGGCGCTGCGGCCGGGCTGCGCGCGCTCGGCGCGGCCAGGCGCAGTCTGCGCAGCCAACTGTTCGCCTCCGTCTGCTACGTCGTCGGCGGGCTCGGCGGCGCCGTCATGGCCGGTACGGCCGGTTCGGCGTGGGGCGTCGCCGCCGCGACCGGCTGCGGCTCGGCGGTGTGGTGGCTGCACCTGCGCTCTGCGCTGCGCGAGCGCCGCCCCCTGAACCCCATTCCCGAAGTGAGGACCACATGACAGCGCAACCCCGGCTGAGCATCGGCCTGCCCGTGTACAACGGCGAGGAGTATCTCGCCGAGGCTCTCGAAGCGCTGCTCGGCCAGACCTACGAGGACTTCGAGCTGGTCATCTCCGACAACGCCTCGACCGACAAGACCCAGGACATCTGCCGCGAGTACGCCGCGCGTGACCCGCGCATCCGGTACCTCCGGCTGCCCCGGAACATCGGCGCGGCACCGAACCACAACTACGTGTTCACCCAGTGCCGCGGCGAGCTGTTCAAGTGGGCCTCGCACGACGACCTGTACGCCCGGGACCTGCTGCGGCGCTGCGTGGAGGCGCTCGACGAACGCCCCGACGTGGTCCTCGCGCACAGCGGCCAGGCGGTCATCGACGGCGAAGGCAAGGTGAAGGTCCCGTACGAGTACACGCTCGCCACCGACTCGCCGAGGGCGCCCGAGCGGTTCCGCAGCATGCTGTTCGAGCCCGGAGGCGACGACTTCTACGGGGTGCTGCGGGCCGACGTGCTGCGCCGCGTGAAGCCGCACGACAGCTACCACCACGCGGACCGCACGTTCGTCGCCGAGATCGCCCTGCACGGGCCCTTCCACCAGGTGCCGGAGCTGCTGTACTTCCGCCGCGACCACCCGACCCGCGCCGAACGCGCCAACCCGTCGAAGCGCTCCCGGTGCGTCAACCTGGACCCGCGCCGCGCGGGCGTGCTGCACCCGACGCCGCGGCTGCTCGCCGAGTACGTCTGGGGCTTCGTCTCGGCGATCCGGCGGGCGCCGCTGTCCGCGGCCGACCGGCGCGCCTGCTACGGCCATCTGGCCGCGTGGATGGCCAGCCGGGCCCGGCCCGGCGCGGGCGAGCGGGTCGAGGACCGGGTCCCGGCAGGGCAGGGCGGAGAGGGCGCACAGTCCGTCTCCGTGGACGCGCTCGTCGCCGGGCGCGAGGGGCGGCGGGCATGACGCCGGCGCGCGTAACCCCGGTGCGTGTCGGGGTGTTCGGCCTGCTCGGCTCCGGCAACCTCGGCAACGACGGGTCGCTCGAAGCCGTGCTCGGGTATCTCCGCGCCGAGCACCCGGAGGCGGTCGTGGACGCGCTGTGCGGCGGGCCCGAGACCGTCGCGGCCCGCTACGGGATCCCCGCGACGCGGCTGCACTGGTACCGGGGCGAGTACCGGACCGCGTCACGTGCGGGCGCGGTCGCGGGCAAGGGCCTGGGCAAACTCGTCGACGCCTTCCGCACCGCCGCCTGGGTGCGCCGTCACGATGTGGTGATCGTGCCGGGCATGGGTGTTCTGGAGGCCACACTGCCGCTGCGCCCCTGGGGTTTCCCTTACGCGCTGTTCCTGCTGTGCGCGAGCGGGCGGCTGCTGCGCACCCGGGTCGCGCTGGTCAGCGTCGGCGCGGCGCCGATCGGCAACCGGCTGACGCGGGCGCTGGTGCGCCGGTCGGCGCGGCTGGCCACGTACCGGTCGTACCGGGACGCCCTGTCCCGTGACGCGATGCGGGCGATGGGTGTGGACACATCGCGCGACGGGGTCTACCCGGACCTGGCGTTCGCCCTGCCGACACCGCCGACGCCACCGCCGCCTGCGGGGGCGTCCTCGGGCACGGGCACGGTCTGCGTCGGCGTCATGGCCTTCCACGGCGGCGACGACGACCGCGCGCGGGCCGAGGAGATCCACCGGCGCTATCTCGACGGGACGACCCGGTTCGTCCGCGCGCTGGCCGAGGACGGCAGGCGGGTCCGGCTGCTCACCGGTGACGAGTGCGACGCGCCGGTGGCCGACGCGATCCTCGACGCGGTGGACTCGCCGCTGGTCACCGCGGCCGAGGCGGCCTCACTGGCCGACCTCATGAGGGAGACGGCGGCCGCCGACACCGTGGTGGCGACCCGCTACCACAACCTGGTCTGCGCGCTGAAGGCGGGCACACCGACGCTCGCACTCAGCTACGCGGCGAAGAGCGACACGCTCATGGACCGGATGGGCCTCGGCGCCTACTGCCACCCGGCCCGCGAGACCGACACCGACCGGCTGCTGGAGCAGTTCCGTGAACTGGAGCGGCGGTCGGCTGAGCTGCGGCGCACCCTCGCCGAGCGGAACCTGGACGCGGCGCGCCAACTCCGGGACCAGTTCACCGAATTGACCGATGCCGTGTTCCCGACGGCGTTCCCGACGACCGGCCACGCGCGAGCCCACGTACGGCAGGAGACACCATGAAAGCGACCGAAGTCCCGGAGATCGCGGGCGCGTACCTCTTCGAGCCGACACCGTACGCCGACGAACGCGGCTTCTTCTGCCGCACCTTCGACACCGACGTGATCCGCTCGGTGGGCCTGGACCCGTACGCGTTCGTCCAGGACAGTGTGTCCCGCTCGGCCCGGGGTGTGCTGCGCGGCCTGCATCTGCGTTCCGGCGCGGGTGAGGCGAAGCTGGTGCGGTGCTCGTACGGGAGGATCTTCGACGTCGTCGTGGACCTGCGCCCTGACTCGCCGACGTACCTGGCCCGTGCCTTCTTCGAGCTGTCCGACGAGACACAGGTGACCCTCTATATACCGGCGGGGTGCGCGCACGGATTCCAGGCGCTGACCGGGACCGCTGACACCTCGTACCGGATCGACCGCCCGCACGATCCCGCCGAGGACGTGACGATCGCCTTCGACGACCCGGAGCTGGCCATACCCTGGCCGCTGCCCGCCACGTCGATGTCCCAGCGGGACCGGGAGGCGCCGAGCCTCGCCGAGGTCCTGAAGCAGAAGGAAGGATGACCCCGGCGTGACCACACAAGACGCGGAAGAGTTCGACCTACCCCGGTCGCGGGCGGCGAACGAGAAGCTGCACGCCATGATCCCCGGGGGCGCGCACACCTACGCCAAGGGCGACGACCAGTACCCCGAGAACCTGGCCCCGGTCATCAGCCACGGCCACGGTGCCCATGTGTGGGACGTCGACGGCAACCGCTACATCGAATACGGGTCAGGGCTGCGGTCGGTCAGCCTCGGCCACGCCCACCCCCGTGTGACCGAGGCGGTGCGCCGGGAGATCGACCGGGGCAGCAACTTCGTCCGGCCGTCCATCGTGGAGGCCGAGGCCGCGGAACGCTTCCTGGCCACGGTGCCGACCGCCGAGATGGTGAAGTTCGCGAAGAACGGCTCCGACGCCACCACCGCGGCGGTGCGCCTCGCCCGCGCCGTCACCGGGCGCCCGAGGGTGGCCGTCTGCGGCGACCACCCGTTCTTCTCCGTCGACGACTGGTTCATCGGCACCACGCCGATGTCCGCCGGAATTCCGGCGGCCACCAACGAGCTGACCGTGGCGTTCCCGTACGGGGACCTGGCCTCGACGGAGGAGCTGCTCACCCGGTACCGGGGCGAGGTCGCCTGCCTGATCCTCGAAGCCGCCGCACACACCGAGCCCCCGCCCGGGTACCTCGCGGGGCTGCGCGAGCTGGCCGACCGGCACGGCTGTGTGCTGGTCTTCGATGAGATGATCACCGGCTTCCGCTGGTCCGAGGCGGGCGCCCAGGGCCTGTACGGCGTCGTCCCCGACCTGTCCACGTTCGGCAAGGCGCTGGGCAACGGGTTCGCCGTCTCCGCGCTGGCCGGGCGCCGCGAGCTGATGGAGTGGGGCGGGCTGCGGCACTCAGGCGAGCGGGTGTTCCTGCTGTCCACCACGCACGGTGCGGAGACGCACTCGCTGGCAGCGGCGATGGCCGTGCAGGCCGCCTACGTCGAGGAGGGTGTCACCGCGCGGCTGCACACCCTCGGCGAGCGGCTGGCCGCCGGTGTCCGCGACGCCGCGGCGAGCATGGGTGTCGGCGACCATGTCGTGGTACGGGGCAGGGCCAGCAACCTGGTCTTCGCCACCCTCGACGAGGACGGACGGCCGTCGCAGCGGTACCGCACCCTGTTCCTGCGCCGTCTCCTCACGGGCGGGGTGCTGGCCCCGTCGTTCGTGGTGAGCGCCGCGCTCAGCGACGAGGACATCGACCACACCGTCGATGTGGTGGCCCAGGCATGTGCGGTGTACCGGAAGGCACTGGACGCGACCGACCCCTCCCCCTGGCTGGGCGGGCGGCCGGTCAAGCCCGTGTTCCGCCGCTTGGTGTGAGGTGACATGAGGTGCGGTGAGGTGCTGCGGCGTGACGTGATGTGACGCAGCGTCAGCGGTGCTGTCGCCGACCAGCTCCGGCCACCCCGTCGAACAGCCGGTCGGCCACCTCGTCGACCAGCCACGCGGTCGCCGGTATCACCGCCAGCGCGGTGCACCAGCCGCCGAGCACGTCGGTCGGATAGTGCGCCCCCAGCCCGACCTGCGCCCAGCCCATGGCCGCGCCGACGACCAGCGCGGCGGCGAGTACGAGCAGCGTGCCGCCCGTCCTGCCGAGGCCGAGCCGGTTCGTCGCGAGCAGCGCCACCACGAGGGCGAGCGCGGTGACGAACGCGGTGTGCCCGCTCGGGTAGGACAGATGGCCGTCGTGGATGGTGCGTCCCACCACGGGCTTGAGCAGCGTCGCCACCCCCACGGTCAGCGTGGCGCCCACGACGACGAGCACCGCAGCGCGAGGACACCGCAGCAGCAGGCAGCCCGCGACGGCGGCAACCGCTAGCGCCGCCGCTCCCACCGGCTCCCCCAGGAAGTCCGTTGCCAGCGCGACGTCCCGCCACGGCGGCCCCACGCCCCCCACCTCCGGCGCGACCCACGTGTCCGCCGTTCCGGGCTCGCTGTGACCCGCGTACAGCACCCCGAGCACGACGACCACCAGCGCGGCCAGGGCCGCGATCAGCCCGAGCCACGCGCGCAGCGGCGGGGGCAGCACGGGAGTATCCGTCATTCGCGGCGGCAAAATGCCCTCCTAGTGGGTGTCGTCGGCGCCCCGTCCGGGCGCCAGGGCCAGCGTGTCCGCCACCGTCGCACACGCCAGCCGTGCCACGCCGCGCAGTTCCCTCTCCGGCACACCGGCCCGGCTGAGTACGGCCAGGGACTGGTTGACGCCGACGACATACAGGGCGAGTTCGTCCAGCAGGCGGGGCCCGACCATCGCACCGTCCAGTGCCCCGCGCACCCGTGCGCGCTGGGCTTCCACCAGAGCGCGCACATGCGCGCCGTTCTCCTCGTTGAGAGCCGGTGCCTGTGCGGCGGACTGGACCATGAGGCAGCCGTCCGGCACCGCCGGATCGGCGATCCGGGCCAGGGTCACGTCGAAGAACGCCTCCACGGCGCGCACGGGGTTCCCGGCGTGTGCCGCGAACGCCTCCTCCTGGTGGGCGCCGTAGATCGAGACGTACCGGTCGAGGCACTGCCGGAAGAGGGCGTCCTTGTTGCCGAAGGTGCCGTACAGCGAGCCGCGCCCGAGGCCGGTGGCGGAGCCCAGCGCGTCGAGCGAGGCACCCTCGTACCCCTGCTGCCAGAACACGCGCATGGCCTGGTCCAGGGCAGCCGTGACGTCGAACTGCTTCCGGCCGGACATACCGTCCACCTCTCCTCGCGGGGTTCCGCTCCGAGCCTACCCAATGCTGGACCGTTCGGTCCAACTATGTTTGACTAACCGTTCCAAGATGATGGGCGTCGCGCCCGCCGTCCCGTTCCAGCGAAAGCGACCGATGATGACCCCCCTTCCCGCCGAACCGCTCACCGCCGAAGGCCCCGGCTCCGTCTCCCGCGCGCCACACCTCCCGGACGGCTTCGCCCGCACCTTCACCAGCCGCTACGTCGACACCGGCGAGGTCCGCCTGCATGCCGTCACCGGCGGCGCGGGACCGGCGCTGCTGCTCCTGTCCGGGTGGCCCCAGACCTGGTACGCCTGGCGTCTGCTGATGCCGGCCCTCGCCCGTGACTTCCAGGTCGTCGCGCTCGACGCACGCGGAGTCGGCCTGTCCGACAAGCCACTGGAGGGCTACGACACCGGCACCCTCGCGCACGACGCGGCGGCCGTGATGACGGCACTCGGACACGACCGCTTCCACGTCGCCGGACACGACGTGGGCACGTGGGTCGGCTACGCGCTGGCCGCCGACCACACCGACCGCGTCGACCGCCTCGCCGTCGCCGAAGCCCTCATACCGGGGCTCACCCCGCCACCGCCCCTGTTCGGCGGCGCCACGGCCAACGACAGCCTGTGGCACTTCGCGTTCAACCGGCTCCCCGAACTCAACGAACAACTCGTCCAGGGCCGCGAACACCTCTTCTTCGGCGGCCAGTTCGCGACGAAGGCGGCCACACCACTGCCCGACCACGCCGTCCGGCACTACATCGACACCCTCACCGGGGACCCCGACGCCCTCCGCGCGAGCTTCGCTCCCTACCGCGCCCTCGACACCACCACCGCCCAGAACCAGCGCCGCATGACCCGGCGCCTGCGACTGCCCGTCCTGGCCATCGGAGGAGCGGCGAACCTGGGCGAGCGCGTCGGCGCGACGATGCGCCTGGCCGCGGACGACGTCGAGAGCGTCTCCCTCCCCAGCGGGCACTACCCGGCGGAGGAGGCCCCCGACGAGACGCTGACCACATTGACGGCCTTCCTGACCCGCCAGCACATGTGACACCGTCCTGGCCCTGGCCCTGGCCCTGACGGACAAGCGCCCACCGCAGGGGCCGGGCACCACGTCGTAGGGCGACAGGGCCGGGTAAGCGTCACACGGCGCGCGCCTTCGCGGTCCTCCAGCCCGCCGGGCCCGCAGGCCGCCGCCGGGAGGAAGAGCGGTCACCGGTGTGCGGCGGCGAGTTGGGTGATCACCCCCGTGGTCTTTCCGATCAGTGCGGAGGCGATGCGGCGGTCGACGCCGGGGATGCGGGAGAGCTTCATCATGACGTGGCGGGCGCGCAGCTGGAGCGGGGAGGAAGGCAGGAACCAGTGGGCTCCGCTCCGGGCAATGCGCTGTTTCTCCTCCACCACGGGGCGCCACATACGCTCGTACGCCTCCAGGCCCTGGGCGAGGGTGTCGCTGCGGGTGAGGTGCTCGCCCAGGACGTAGGCGCCGGCGATGCCGAGGGAGGCGCCCTGCCCGGCGAGCAGGGAGACCGCGTGGCAGGCGTCGCCGACCAGGACCGTGCGGCCGTGGCTCCATTGGGGCACCGAGGTCTGGGCGACGTGGTCGTAGTAGATCTCCTCGTGCGGCGGGCAGTTGGCCAGGGCGCGGGGGACGGCCCATTCCAGGGAGCCGTATGCGTGCCGCAGGCCCTCGCGTGCGTCGCGGGGCAGGGTGGTCTCCCGCGTGCGGTGTACGGCGAAGGCGGCCACACGTCCGTCGCGCAGACCGTAGAAGCCCATCTGCCGGCCGATGGTGTCGGTGAGGCAGAAACCGCCCCGCACCCGGGCGTGCAGCTCCGGGTCCCGGAAGGTGAACGCGGCGGTGTGGAAGCCCAGATGGCGCAGATAGCGCTCCTCGGGCCCGAAGGCCAGATCGCGCACCGTGGAGTGGATACCGTCGGCGCCCACCAGGAGATCCGACCGCAGTACGGTGCCGTCGCTCAGCTCCACCTGTACGCCCTCGCCGGTCTCGGCGAGGGCGACGGGCCCGGTGCCGAAGCGCAACTCCACACTGTCGGGAAGCTGTTCGCGCAGGGCCTGCTCAAGGTCGGGGCGCATGACGCTGAGCATCCTGCCGCCCGCGACCTTCGCGAACTGGCCGTAGCTCAGCCCGGCGCGGCGCCGCCCCGTCGCGTCGAGGAAGTCGGCCTCCTCGACGCGGTAGCCGCGCTCCTGGATCCGCGGCAGCAGGCCCATCGCCTCCACCGCGTCGTAGCCGGGGCCAAAGAAGTCGATCATGTAGCCCTGGGTGCGGGGTCCCGGCGCCTTCTCCAGAACGGTCACCTCCCAGCCCAGGGCGTCGAGACGGTGTGCGAGGGCGAGTCCGGTGATCCCGGCCCCGCATATCACGGCCTTCATGCGCGGTGCCTTCCTTCTGCTGTCGAGTGCTGCATTCCGGGCGGCTCCCCGGCCGAGGAGTGGAGGGTGCGGGCGAGGACGGGCAGAACGTCCTCGGCGGTGAGGCCGGGGCGCAGGGCGCGGTGCAGCATCAGCCCGTCGAGCGCGGCGAGCAGCACCGTCGATGTCCGTTCGGCGGCGGGGATGCCGTGCCCGGCGAGCCACCGCGCCAGCGGCGCGTCGGCCTCGCCCATGACCTCGCCGATCGTGCGGCGCAGCACCTCGTCACGGGTGGCGGCCAGATACACCTCGACGAACAGCAGCGAGGTGGGGTCCTCGGGCGCGTAGCGGAACAGCGAGCTGACGATCAGCTCCAGCCCCTCCTCGGGTGTCCCTGCGTCGTCGAGCAGGGTGGTCAGCTCGCCCGTCAGCGCGCGCATCACCCCGACCGCCGCCTCCCTCAACAGGGCTTGGAGTGAATCGAAGTGGTAGTGCACCAGCCCGGGGCCCACCCCGGCGCGGGCGGCCACCGTGCGGGTGCTGACCGCGCCCCAGCCGCGCTCGGCGATCAGCCCGGCCGCGGCCTCCAGCAGCCGTCGGCGCACCTCCTGGCTCGTACGGGGCGCGGCGGGCGGTGTCATGTCGGCTCCTTGTCGCATGGTGTTTTTGTCGCATGGTGTTTGGGCGATCGTATTGGACGACTGCCCAAACAGTAGCGCGCCGCCCCTCCTTCGCACAGGGGCCGGGGAGCGGTACGTGTCGCGTGGGAACCGTTCCGGAAGACTCTTTGGATTCGTACAACCCATCGAGCCGGTGGGGTGTCTCCTCTGTACCGACCCCGTGGTGATCAAGGGTGGCCACTCGCAGGACGTCTCCCGTCGCTCCGGGGTCTCCCCGTCCGACCGAGGGCTGTTCCCGCCTCTTCCGCACAGCCGGGCGCGGGGGGCGGCCCCGCACCTGGAGCGAAAGGCACCATGCACCAACTCTCTCGCACGGCCTCTGTCCTCGTCGCGGCCCTCGCCGCCGGGCTGCTCACCGCGCTGCCCGCCCACGCCGCACCCACCGCCGCTCCCCGAGGGCTCAGTGATGTGAACGGTGACGGCTACGGCGATCTCGTCACCGCCTCGGAAGCCGCCGTCTCCGGCGTCGCCCGCGCCGGTGCGATCGTCGTGAACACCGGCTCCTCCAGCGGGATCGCGGCCGGGCGGTCCCGGATCGTCACGCAGGACTCCGCCGGTGTGCCCGGAGCCGCGGAGGAGGGGGA
>NZ_JBSHAO010000031.1:0-108644 GCF_053611545.1 Streptomyces sp. NPDC054796
GGCCGCACCCGGCCCGGCCCCGCGCCCGTCGGACAACCGTCAGGCCGGCCGGTACGTGACCGTCGGCGCCGCGTCCCCCGTCCGTCAGCCGTCGGAGCTGCCCGAGAGCCAGGGGCGGATCTGACGGCGGGCGTGGTGCAGGCGGGACTTCACGGTGCCGAGCGGGATGCCGAGCCGGTCGACGATCTCCGCGTACTCCATCTGGCACAGGTCCCGGTACACGAGCGGGGCCACCAGGTGGGGGCTGTCGCGGTCCAGCTTCTCCAGCGCCTCCAGGAAGTCCACGCGGGAACCGGCGATGACGCTGGTCGTGCGCGGGTCGGGGGCGCCGCTCTCGTACTCGGGGTGCGAGGCGAGGGGCTGCTCGGCCGAGCGCCGCTTCAGTTCGCGGTACTTCTGGCGCGCGCAGTTGGCGACGACGGTGTGCAGCCAGGTGCTGAAGCGGCTGCGCCCCTCGAAGCGGTGGATGTTGCGCGCGACCTGGAGCAGCACGTCCTGTGCTGCCTCCTCCGCGTCCTCGCGGAACAGGAGGAAACGGCCGCAGCGCCGTACGATCTCGGGGCGGATCGCCCGTAGGAGCTGATCAAGTGCTGCGGAGTCACCGGCGGCGGCACGCGTGGCGAGGGCCTCGGTGTCCTCACCACCGGCACCCTTTCGCGTACCGGTACCCGCACCGGGGGTGCCGGGTATGTCGGTCTTGTCGGGCCTGTCTGGCTCGTTCACGGCGTCTGCTGAGGCGGTGGACACATCAAGGCATCATAAGGGGCATGCCCGCACTTGATCAGATCGGCCGTTACCGAGTGGAGCGACGTCTCGGGGCGGGGGCCTTCGCCGTCGTATGGCTGGCACACGACGACAGACTCCAGGCGCCCGTCGCGATCAAGGTGATGGCCGAGAACTGGGCCTTCCGCATGGATATCCGAGAACGCTTCCTGGACGAGGCACGGCTGTTGCGCAAGGCGACGGCCGGTGGCGTGGTCCAGGTCTTCGACATCGGTGAGCTGAGCGACGAGCGCCCCTACTTCGTCATGGAGTACGCCGACCGCGGCACCGTGGAGGACCGCATGATGGCGGGCCCCCTCCCGGTCTCCGAGGCATTGGAGCTGATGGCGCAGGTGGCGCGCGGCGTCCAGGGGCTGCACGAGACGGGGATCGTGCACCGCGATCTGAAGCCGTCGAACGTGCTGCTGGCCGGCGGGGGCACCGCGGGCCGGGAACGCGTCCTGGTCTCCGACCTCGGCCTCGCCAAGAACCTCGCGCAGGCTTCGGGGCTGACGGTGGTGGCGGGTTCCGTCGGCTACATGGCTCCCGAGCAGGCGGAGCCGTACGAGGGCATCGACGGCCGCGCCGACGTCTACAGCCTGGGCGCTGTCCTGTACCACCTGATGACCGGGACGGTACCGGCCTCGCCCGACAAGGTCATGCCGCTGGACCAGTTGCGCGAGGGGCTGCCGCCCGGGGTGGTGCACGCCGTCTCCCGCGCCATGGAGCCCGACCGGAAGAACCGCTGGCCCACCGCTGCGGCGTTCGCCGAGGAGCTGGACGCGCTCGCGGAGCAGGTCGCCGCGGGTGCGGGGGAGTCGCAGTCCCCCGCGCCTCCCGCGTCGCCCGTGCCGACGGGGGAGCCGTCGTCGCTGTGGGGGTGGGGGTCCTCCATAGCGGAGCCGGAGTCGGCCCCGAAGTCCGCACCGCCCTCGCCGTCCCCCGTGCCGGAACCCTCCCCCGTGCCGGAACCCGCGCCCTCACCGGTTCCCGAGCCCGCGCCCTCACCGGCGCCTGAGCGCGCGCCCGAGCCCGCGCCGGAACCGGAGAAGGCGGTCGCCGAGCACCCGCCCGCAAGCCCGTCTCCGGCCCCGTCCCCGCCCGCTGCCCCCTCCCCTGCGCCGTCCGCTTCCCCGTCGCCCCAGTCGTCCCCGTCGTCGTTCTCGTCCTCCGCCGAGGTCCTCTCCTCGTCCGGCTCCGGCTCCGGCTCCGGCCCCGGTTCCGGCGTCAGCACCCGGCGCGGCCGGGCGCGCGGGAAGGCCGTCGTGGTCGGTGTCGTGGCGGCGGCGCTGGTGGCGGCGCTGGGCGTGGCCATCACACAGAACGACGGCAGCCCGGCCCCCGCCAGCACGGTCCAGGTGAGCGACTCCACGAAGCGGGTCAGTGTCGACGTCCCGGCCGAGTGGGCGGACGAGGCGGTGGATTCCGGCTGGAGTCCTTCCTCGCTCGGCCTGAGCACGAAGCACGCGCCCGGCCTGCTCGTCGCGGAGGACGTGAGCAGTTGGCCCGACCTCACGGCGGACATCAGCGGCGTCTTCATCGGCACCGGCGGGGTGCGGCAGGCCGAAGGCGCCAAGGCGAACGCGCTGACGGACAAGGTCGCGGGGATCAAGCACGGCGGCTGCTCGTACGGCGGCAGCCGCGCCTACAGCAGCTCGGCGTGGCGCGGCAGCGTCCGCTCCTGGTCCTCCTGCGACTCCCCCGGGCACTCGCTGCGGGAGATCGGGCTCACCTCGAAGAAGAAGGGCGTGCCGCAGGTATATGTGCAGATCCGCTGCGACGCGGACTGCGCCGAGCGCACGGACGCGGTGCTGCGGAGCCTGAAGGTGAGCGGTTCATGAACAACATGAACCGAGGTGAGCGGATCATGAACCCTTTCGCCGGAGCCCACGTGGCGTGTTTGTGTACGCCTGTGGGGGCAGGCGGGGGATACGGGGCGCGTGGCATGCCGCGAGCGGCGGGGCCCACCGTGTGAAGGAACGACCAGGAAGTGACGGCAGCACCATGACACAGCACCAGGACATACCGGCCGCCGGGCCGGTTACCGGCACCGCCGGCGGTCCGGTCACCGCGCGCCCGGGTGTGCGTGTCCGGCTCACCGTGGCTGCCGCTGTGGTCCTGGCGGCGACGGCAGTGCTGTCCGGCTGCGGCGACAAGGTCGCCGGTGCTTCCGGGCCCCACAAGGTGTCGGGTACGGCCGCGCCCGCCGGGGGCGACGCGTCGGACGGCGCGAGCAAGAGCCCCGACGGCAAGGCGTCCAAGAGCGGCAAACCCAGTTCGGGCCCGTCCTCCGCGAAGGGGGAGAAGGGCTCGGGCGGCGGCTCGGCCGGGGGAGGCGGCCAGACGTCCCCTTCCGAGTCCGAGGGCCAGGGCGGCGCGGTGGGCGGGGCCGTGAGCGGCGGCGGGGGCGAGGCGGGCGGCGCCTGCCTCGCGTCGGACCTGGACGCTTCGGTCGGCCCCAACCATCCGGGCGGGGGCCAGCAGAACTACGCGCTGATCCTCACCAACAACTCGGGCCGCACCTGCACCGTCCACGGCTACCCGGGAGTGGCGTTCGTCGACGGCGCGGGCAAGCAGGTCTCCGTCGATCCGACGCGCGCGCCGGGCCAGCCCTCCACCGTCGAGCTGAGCGCCGGGAACAGCGCCTGGGCGCCGCTCAGCTTCGCCAACGTCCAGATGACCGGCGTCGAGACGGTCACTCCCGCCACGGTCGTCATCACGCCCCCGGACCAGCAGGCGTCCCTGCCCACCCCCTGGAACGGCGACCCCGTCACCAACTCGAATGAGGGCTCGGTCCCGAAGGTGGGTCCCCTCACGGCGGGCACCGGCTCCTGATCCGGGCTGTCGAGGGCCGTTGCCGTCGAGGGCTCCGGGGGCTCCGAGGGCTCCGGGACTACGTCTCGCCGCGGTCGTCGCCGTCGTCGCCGTCGGCGCCCTGACCCAGCTCGTCCGGCACGACGACGATGCTGACGAGATGGCGGGTGCGGCCGTCGCCGGGGGTGCTCGTGGTGCGTGAGGTGACCGCCTTCTGGATCTCCTCGACCAGCGCCTCGTACTCCTCGCGGGTCAGCCACACCGCGCCCTGCCGGTACATCAGGCCGTCGGAGGCGGGCTCGATGCCGTCGCGGGAGAGATAGCGCTCGAAGTCCGACATCATCGCGCCCGAGAACGCGGTGAACGCCTGCCGGTGGTCGTCCGGCGTCATCGCCGTCCGCGCGTCCTCGTCGACGAGCGCCCGGTCCTGGCGCACCTGGTAGCTGCGCTCCACCGTCCCGCGCACCTTCTTCTCGCCCACCACCTCCAGCACGCCCGCCTTGGTGAGCGTGGCGATGTGCCGGTACATCGTCGCCGGCGGGACGTCGGGCAGACGGTCCCGCAACTGCGCGGTCGTCAGCGGCTCGGAGCCGACGAGCGTCTGGAGGATGCGCAGCCGGACGGGGTGGAGAAGAAGATTCGCGTTCGTCATGACGCTATGATCTCACGTCTGATAACGTTCTCACTGTTGAGATTGATGAGGGCGGGAAGCGAGAGGCGTAAGCGTGCGCAACATCGATATGACGGTCATCGCGGACGACGCGGTGCCCCTGGCGGGAACGCTGACCCTGCCCGCGGGTCCTGGCCCGCACCCGGCGGTCCTGCTGCTGCACGGATCGGGACCGATCGACCGCGAAGGCAACAGCGCCAAGCTCCGCCTTGACCTGGGCGCCCCGATGGCCGCCGCGCTGGCGGCGGAGGGGATCGCCGTACTGCGGTACGACCGGCGCGGCACCGGCGAGACCCCCGGCGACTGGCGTGCGGCCGGATTCACCGGCAACCGCGAGGACGCCGCCGCCGCGGTCCGCGCACTGGCCGCGCACGCCGACATCCGCGCCGACGCGATCGGCGTGGCCGGCCACAGCGAGGGCGCCCTGCACGCCATGGCCCTCGGCGCGCGTCCTGACGTCAGCGCCGTGGTGCTGCTGGCCGGGTTCGCCCGTACCGGCGAGGACGCCTTCCGCTGGCAGACCCGCTCGGTCACACGCGGCCTCCCCGCGCCCGTACGGCGGCTCGTGCGCGCGCTGATCGCCCGGCAGCTCGACCGGCTCAAGCACACGACCACGGACGTGACGCGCGTGGCGGGGCTGCTGCCCATGAACGCGCGCTGGATGCGGGAGATGCTGCGCCACGACACTCGCGCCGACCTCGCGGACGTGCGGGCGCCCGTGCTGGCCGTCACGGGGGAGAAGGACCTCCAGGTCGATCCCGCCGACCTGGACGAGATCCGCCGCCTGGTGCCCGGCGGGGCCGAGGTCCACCGGATGCCCGGCCTCACCCATCTGCTGCGCCGCGACGAGGGGACGCCCTCGGTGCGCTCCTACCGGCGGCTGCTGCGCGAGCCCGTCGACGCCGACGTGCTGGGGCTGGTCGCCGACTGGCTCGGGCGCCGGCTCGGCGAGACGCCCGGGGGGACGACGCGGGAAACGGAGCGCACGGCCTCCTCCTGAACGCGGGCGCTGCCGCCTCGGCCCGCCTTCCCCCTTCCTCCTCCCTTCCCCCTCCCTTCCCCCTCCGGCTCTGTGAACCCGGCCCGCCGCCCCAGGGGCGGTGTCGGCCCTGTCCTTGGCATGCCCATGCCCATGCCCTTACCCATGCCCACACCCATGCCCGCATCCACGCGAACCCCGTAAAGGACTGACGTCATGAGCGCGACCACCACTCCCACCCGTCGGCGCGGCGGCGGCCTCCCCCTCTTCCTGGCCGTCACCTTCCTCACGAGCTGGACCGCCTGGGCCCTCGCGATGGCGCTCGGCGGGACGGCGATGTCCGCGCCCGCCGTCGCGCCCTATCTGCTCGGCGCCTTCGGGCCGCTGTTCGGCGCGCTCGCGCTCCGTGTCCGACGGGCCCGACGCAAGGAACCCGCACCGGAGCACGCCGTCCGCACTCGCCCCAGGGCGCTGTTCTGGGCGCCGCTGATGCTGGTGCTCACCGTCGCGAGCGTCGTGGGAGGCGCGCTGCTGGCCCGTGCGCTGGGCGGCCCCGACGTGAACCTGTCGGCGGCCGACGGCCTGTTCAAGACGGCGGGCGGCGCCGCGCCGTTCTTCGTCAGCATCCTGGTCTCAGGGCCGCTGTCCGAGGAGGCGGGCTGGCGCGGCACGATGTACCCCCGGCTGCGCGCCTCGATGGGCCGCTTCCTGACCAGCCTGCTGGTCGGCGTCGTCTGGGCCATATGGCACCTGCCGCTGTTCCTCATCAACGGCACCGTCCAGCAGAAGCTGGGCCTCGACACCCTGGGCGGCCTGCTCTTCGCGGTCAGCACCATTCCGATGGCGCTGCTGACCGGTTACGCCTACGAGCGCGCCGGTGTCTTCGCCGCCGTAGCGGTGCACTTCGCGACCAACGGGAGCATGACGATGCTGGGCGTCGAGGCGCCCCTGGTGCAGGGCGCCATCATCGCGACCCAGACGCTGCTCGCGCTGCTCCTGCTGGCGACCCACCGCCGCCCGGCCCCCCACGCCTCCGCCGAACCCCGCCCCGCCACCGCCCCGGCACCACTGGTCACCCACCCCGGAGCCTGACCCCTCCCTCCTCTCCGCCCCCCGGGCCCCTGGCCGCACCGCTCGACACGGTGCGGCCGGGGCCCGTGCGGGTCGTGGTCACAGAATGGCCACTTCTCCCACTTACCCCTCACATGTCGCCTCTGTAGAGCACTACGGTCACGTCACGCGAAATGCACTGGGGGGACGAAATGACCGACCCGTACACCACGCCCATACCGCCGACACCGCCGACGCCGCGCCCGCCCGACACCCGGCCGCTCCACCAGCGCGCGCTCGTGTGGGCGGGGGGAGCGGCGCTGTTCCTCGTGGGGACGCTCTTCGGCGCCGTCGGGAGCGACGGATCGCAGCCCGCGGGGAACACCGCCAGGCCCGCGACGACCGTCACCGCGACCGCGACCACCACGGCCGAGCCCGAGCCCGGCCCGACCGTCACCGAGACCACCAAGGCCAAGGCGAAGCCGGGCCCCACGGTCACCGTCACCAAGACGGCCCCCGCCAAGGCCGCGGACTCCGGCTCCGGCAGCGGCAGTGACAGCGCCGACGAGGACAGCTCCGGCACATGCTCGATCGTCTCCAGCTCGGGTAACTGTTACTCAGCGGGCCAGTTCTGCCGCAACAGCGACCACGGCGCGACGACCACCACCGCGAGCGGCACGAGGATCAAATGCGCCTACAGCTCGAACGCGTGGCGCTGGACCCGTATTTGACGTAAGGCGACGGGCCGCACCCCGGCGAAAAAATCACCTCCAGGCGCCTGCGGCGGCGCTACGTTGGGCACCTCTGAACGGCGAGGTACGCACATGGAGGGGAGTGACGCGTGTGCCGGAGGGCGAGCAGGTTCAGGTGGTGCAGGCGAGTGAGGCCCATATTCCACAGATCGTCCGGCTCGCGGAGTCGCGGAGCTTAGGCAGCGCGGCGCGGGCTCACGAAGGCAGGGCGGTGGCGGACGGGTTCCTGGTGTCCGCGTACACCGAGGCCGACTACCGCTCCCGGCTGGCGACCGCCGAATGCTTCTACGTGGCGGTCAAGGGCACGAAGGTGCTCGCGTTCCTGCTCGCCTACAGCTCCGAGCGGGTCGGGCAGGACGAGTGGCTGAACCGGCGGATCAGGACGACGCTCGGCCGCTTTCTCGTCATCAAGCAGATCTGCGTGGCGAGGGACGCCGCACGCGGCGGCATCGCCTCGATGCTCTACTACCACGTACTGGAGCGGTGGGAGGAGAGCCCCGTGATCGCGGCGGTGGTCAACAGGCCGCCCAACCTGGCCTCCGCGAGGTTCCACCAGAAAATGGGGTTCCAGGAACTCACGCGGATGACCCCTCCCGACGGAATGCCCCGGGTGGTCTGGGTGTGGCGCAAGCCGAGAGAGGCCATGCTGCACGCCCAGTACGCGATCTCCGTCGACCTGTACAAGCACGAGGACAACACCAACTGGCAGAAGTTGAACAACTTCTTCTACATCACCGCCGGCCTCGCGGCCGCCACGGCCTTCGCGCTCGACAACGCGAGCTCGGGCGGGGAGTTCGGGAAGGCCATTGCCGTCATCATCGCGGTCATCGGAGTCGGGTCCTCCCTCGCCTTCGCCATCATGCTGGCCTTCGGGCGGAAATACCTGCTGGCGCGCAAGTCGGCGCTGACCGAGCTTGAGGAATTCATGGCCTGGCACGGTGGCCAGAGAATAGTGACCTGGCATTCGGGCGAGCCGGGGAACGCCTATCTGAAGGTGTCGCCGACCGGGGCCGTCATGGTGTGTCTCCCCGTCCTGGTGGGGCTGTGCTGGCTGGGCGTCCTCGTCATCCTGATCCGCGGCTGAGCGGCTGAGCGGCTGAGCGGCTGAGCGGCCGAGCGGCCGAGCGGCTGCGCCCGCACTCGCTCGCGGCACAGCGCCACCACAGCCGCCCCACCTGCGCAGTCATCGACATGTCAACGGGATGTGATCACCGCTGCCTAGCGTCAGACGCGTTGGTAGCCAGGCAGGTTCACAACCCAAGGGGGACATCACTCATGTCGAAGACGAGCAAGGTGGGGCGGTCCGTTCGTGCCGCGGCCGTCGCGGCGGTGCTGACCGCGGGCACCGCTGTCGCGTTCCCGTCCGCCGCGCAGGCGGCCGACGCGGGGCACTACTACATCCAGATCGGCGGTACAGGGCCCACGCAGGACAAGGACGGCTGCCCCACCACGACGACCACCTACGACACCGCGAACAACGCGCTCGGCCTCGGCTCCTCTGCGGTCAAGGTGTGCTACCCGGCCACCGCGGGCCCGATCATCGGCCCCACCGGCGCCCTCGTCGAGCCTTCCGGGCAGGTGCACCCCGAGGCGCTCACCGCGCCGACCTACGACGCCAGCGTGCGCGTCGGCGTCGAGCGGGGACTCCAGGCGGCGAAGGACACCCACGAGGCCCACCCCGACGCGCGGATCACGATCACCGGCTACTCCCAGGGCGCGCAGGCGGCGGACGAGGTGCTCCAGCAGATCGCGGGCGGCGACACCGGGATCCCGCTCTCGCAGGTCGACGGCGTCCTCTACGCCGACCCGATGCAGCCCGAGACCGGCCTCGGGGCGCACCTCCCCAGGGGACTGGGCATCCCCGGGGTGGCCACCTCCCCCGGCGCGGGGCCCGCGGAGTTCAACGGCATCCCGGTCAAGCGGTACTGCATCGTCGGCGACCCGGTGTGCGATCTGAGGTCCCCCGCGAACGCGCCCAACTACTTCACCCTGCACCCGAAGTACCCGGAGTCCGTCATCCCCAAGAACCTCACCCGGACCGGTGAGAGCGGCGTCCAGTGGCTGAACCAGAACGGGGACCCGGTGTAGGACGCCTGACGTAACGGGGGCAGGGGGCGCCCCCAGGGGGCACGGGGAAACAGGGGAGCGGGGGACACGGGGGAACAGGGGGAAACAGGGGGACGACGGCCCGGCCGGTCATGCTCCGGCCGGGCCCGGTCCGTCCCGCTCCGGCCGCGCCCGCCGGTCCCCCAAGTCGTCCAGCACCCGGGAGATCCTCGCCCGGTTGTCGTCGGCGTCGGGGAGCGCGGTGCCGCGTTCGAAGAAGTCGCGGGACCCGGACAGGTCCCCGGCCTCCGCTTCGTTCCAGACCAGCCGGTGCCGTATCGCGATCTCCGGCGCCGAGCCGGCCTCCTCGTCCAGCACCGTGCGCGCCCGGCGGCGGAGTTCGGCGGCGGCGCCCTGGTTGCCCAGGTCCGCCTCGGCCGTGGACAGCCGGTCGAGGACGGCGGAGTACAGGGGAAGGTCCCCGAGGCGTCTGGCCAGGTCCTCGGCCTTCCCGAGGGTGCCGACGGCCTCGGCGGGCCGGCCGAGGTCGAGTTGGAGCCCGCCGAGGCGCAGCAGCGTCTTGCCGTGGAGCCGGGGGCTGCCCGCCTTCTCGGCCAGGGCGATCGCCTTCAGATAGCGGTCGTACGCCTTGTCGTGCTCCCCGAGCTGATGGTGCATGTCACCTGCCCGCGTCATGATCGAGCCGGTGAGCCAGTCGTCATGCGTCAACCCGCCCGCGAGACGGAGGACTTCGGCGAAATGCTCCATGGACTCGGCGATCCGACCCTCCAGATTGGTGAAGGTGCCGAGACCGGCCGAGGCCCTGGCCTGTTCATGCTCGTCACCGGCCCGACGGCTGATGTCCAGCGCCTCCGTGAACCAGTCCCGCGCCTGCTCGTAACGGCCCTGCACCCCGTACAGGATGCCCAGTCCCGAGCGCAGCGCCGAGTCCATCCGACGGTCGGTGGCCCGGCCCAGCAGCGGCAGCAGCGACTCCAGCGTGGTGCGGCACTCGTGGAAGCGGCCCTGCCGGGTGAGGTAGTCGACGAGGCCCTCGGCGATCCAGCACGCCTCGTCCAGCCTGCCCGCTTCCACCGCCTGGCCGGTCACGTCGACGAGTTCACCGCCCGCCTCGTCCAGCCAGGCCGTCGCCTCCTCCCAGTCGGCGAAGGGGCCGTTGCCCTGCGGTCCTGTCGGGCAGGACGACGTGCCCCAGTCGCTCGCGCACCGCGCGGCGGCCACGTACAGCCGGAACACCCCTTCGCGGGCCGCCGCTGCCTCGTCGGGTGGCGACGCGGCGGCGACGCGACGGGCGTAGACCGCGACCAGGTCGTGCAGGCGGTAGCGCTCGGCGGTCACCCGCTGCACCAGGCTCGCGTCGGCCAGGCTCTCCAGCGCGCGCTCGGCCTCGGGAGGCGCCCAGCCGAGCAGCGCCGCCAGCGTCAGCCGGTCCAGCCGTACGGTCGGCGACAGGCCCAGGGCGCGGAACGCGCGCTGCTCGGCGGCCGGAAGCTGCGCGTAGGAGAGCCGGAACGCGGCTTCGACGCTGCGGTCCTCCACCGCCAGTTCGTCGAGGCGGCGCTCGTCGTCCGTCAGCCGCGCCACCAGGGACTCCACCGCCCACGACGGGCGGTCCTGTATCCGCGCCCCGACGATGCGCAGCGCGAGCGGGAGCCGTCCGCACAGCGTGGCGAGTTCGCGCACGGCCACCCGCGTCCGGTCGGCCCGATCGTCGCGGTCGCGGTCGCCGTCGCCCCCGTCACTCCCGTTCTCCTCGCGGCCGACGATGCGGGTCAGCAGCCCCGTCGCCTCGTCGATGCCGAGCGGGGACAGCGAGACCCTGCGGTCCGCGTCGAGGCCCGTCAGCCGGCGGCGGCTCGTCACCAGCACCAGCGAGCCGCGGCCGGCGGGGAGCAGGGGGCGCACCTGCTCGGCGCGCGCCGCGTCGTCGAGCACGAGGAGCAGCCGGAGGGAGGCGGTCGCTGCGCGCCACGACGCGGCCAGCTCGTCCAGGTCCTCGGAGTCCTCCCCCTCCCCCGCGCCCACGGAGCGCAGCAACCGGCGCAGTACGCGCTGCCGCCCCGCCGTCTCGCGGTCGGCGCGGTGCCCGTGCAGCTCCACGAACAGGCAGCCGTCGGGGTACCGGTCCCGCAGGGCGCTCGCCGCGCGCACCACCAGCGCTGTCTTCCCGACCCCGGCCATGCCGTCCACAGCGCGGACGGTGACCTCGCGTGCGTCGGCGGGCGCGACGAGAAGCTGGTGCTGCCGGTCCCTGCCCGTGAAGTTGCCCGTCTCGACGGGCAGTTCGAGCCGGGCCTGGTGCGTGCGGCGGGCGTGGTCGGGCCGCCGGGGTCCGGCAGGCGGGTCCGGTGGGGACGTCGCGCGCTGCGGAGCCCGCGCTTGCGGTACGGGGTCGCCGCTGCTGCGGTTGCCGCTTTTGCCGTTGGACCTGCTGGACCTGCCGGGCCTGTTGGGTCTGCCGGGCCTGTCGGGCCTGTCGGGCCCGCCGAGTAAGGAGGCGTCGTCGCCACGGAGAACCGCCGCGTGCACCCGCCGCAGTTCGGCGCCGGGCTCCACGCCTTGCTCGTCCACCAGCCGACGGCGCACGGCGGCGTAGACGTCCAGCGCGTCGGCCTGCCGGTTGGCGGCGTGGAGGGCACGCATGAGCAGGGTGGCCAGCGCCTCGTTGTAGGGGTGGGCCGTCGTCAGGGAGAACAGCTCCGCGACGGCCTCCGCGTGCCGTCCGGAACGGAGCTGGCAGTCCACCTTGTCCTGCACCGACAAGAGCCGCTGCTCCGCCAGCCGCAGCCGCTCCCCTTCCGCGAAGGGGCCGGGGATTCCGGCCAGTGGCTCGCCGTAGAACAGCCCCAGCGCGCGGGACCACGCGTCGACGGCGGCGTCCAGGTCCCCGGAGTCCCGCGCCGCACGCCCCTCGGCGGCGGCCTCCTCCCACCGCGCCACGTCCACCCGCGCGCTGCCCGGAGCGAAGCGGTAGCCGCCCCGAACGGTGCCGATCACGGACCGGGCCGTGCCCTCCCCGGCCGGGGCTTCCCCGTGGGCGTCCAGGCGTCGCCGTATCCGGTGCACATAGACGGGGATCACCCTGTTGCCCGTGCCGGGGGGCTCCGTGCCCCAGACCCCGTCGAGCAGTTGCTGCCGGCTGACGGTCCTGCCCGGCCGGAGCAGCAGGGCGACCAGGAGCGCCTGCTCACGCACCGGCCCCAGCTCCAGGTCCACGTCCCCGCGCCGGGCCTGGGGAGGCCCGAGCAGAGTGAAGCGAAGTTGCTGATTTGCTTCCGTGGACAAATCGCGCGGAATCGGCACTCAGCGAGCCTACCCACCCCTCAACCACCCTGCGGCGACCCCCACAAGACCTGCGCTCATCGCGTACGGCGACACCACACTGCCACTGCAAAACAACCAAACCCGGACCCGGCATGCTGGCGGCGTAGCCGCCTTCCCGACCACGCAACGGCCACGCGACCGGTAGCGCCCTCGCACAACAAACAACCCCCAGGTCTTCGACCTGGGGGTTCGTGGTGGAGCGGGCGACGGGAATCGAACCCGCGCTCTGAGCTTGGGAATCTCTTGCGCCTGCGGCTTGGCCTGGGGCCTGAACTGGGGTTTCTCTGCGTGCGGGGGTGATGCGTGGTGAGGTGGGTGGCCGGTGTTGACCTTGCTGTACCGGCCTGGCTGGCACGGGCGTGGCACGAGGGTTTGGGGGCGTCCGGGGCGGTGGTTAGCGGAGCGGGCCGTGAGGTGAAGAGGACCAGCTTCGCAGGTGGGCTAGCGTGCGTTGTTGCTCAGGTGAAGATGCCCGCGGTCGGTCAAGCTGGGCAGATTCCCGCGCGCGGAGATATGAATGTGGGATCGCCTGTGAGACGCGAGTCCTACGGCGTCGGGGGTTCGCCGGGTTGATGGTCACCGGTGCTGAGGCGGAGATCGGGGGCCGCCGGGTACAGATGGATCTCTTCCTCGTGCATGTAGGCGTTGCCGAGTCGGCCAGGACGGGCGGAGGGCGCTCGAAGATCCGCGTCGGCATAGGTATGCGGACTGATGGCGGGCGCACAGTTAGTTACAGGAAGCAACTGACTGTACCGACGGGACTACGAGACGTGTGAGACTCGCTGCGTAGAACCGCACACGCAGGGGGGACGTTGACGAGCACTCATCCCATCGCGGACCAGCAGGAGAGCGCCGCAGCCATGCGCGTACTCAAAGCCATCGCCGTGGCTTACCTCCGCAACCAGCGGGCGCAGACGTTGATCTTCGCCGTCTCGATCGCCTTAGCCCTCGCTGGCCTGCTGACCGGGCCAGATTCGCGGTACGGCCCCGTCATCATTCTCGGCGGCACCCTCTGGGCCGCGCTCTACAAGGGGGTGGTGGCACCCTGGTCCGAGAGGTACCTGCGGATCGCCGCGACTCTTCAGGAGATGTTTGACGCCGACGTGCTTGGCCTGCCGTGGAACAGCGTGGTGGCCGGGAACCGGATCGGCGACGACGAGGTGAGCCGCCTTAGCAGGCGCTTCCGCGGCGGCGAGGACCGGTTGCGAGGCTACTACCTCGTGCTGCGTGCCATCGAGCCCTACGACGTGCTCTTCTGCCTGGAACAGAATCTGGCCTGGGGATCCCGGATTCGGCTTCGCTTCGCCCAGTTGATGCTCGGCGTGCTAGTGCTGTGGTCCACGGCGGGTGTCCTGCTTACCCTTGCCACAGGCGCAACGGTAAGTCGGCTGGTCACCGGGTGGTTCGTTCCCTCGCTCGGCCTATTGCTCCTGTGCCTGGATACGTACCGCACTCAGATGGCGAGCATTCAGGAAAGGCTGCGCGTCCTCGGGTTGGTGCGTGCGGTTATCGACGATCCTACGCAACCGACGATCTCCACACAGGTCGCGCTGAACAGCTTCGCTCGTCAGGTTCAGGACACGCTCTATCAGATGCGGCGGCTCCAGCCGCGGCTGCCATCCTGGTACTTCCGGCGTTACCACGACCAGGACAAGTGCGACTTCCGGATCAGAATGCAAGAGCTGGAAGCGAGGTTTCCTCGATCATGACCGCCCTGGAGGAGCTGACTCGCGAGTTCGGGGACGCTGCCGTCGCGTCGGCGGTCATCGAGTCGCTACTCGACAATGGCCTTGAGATCCGTAGTGGCACCGTCAAGGCGCTCCGTCGCGGCTACACCGGGGCGCGGCTGGCGAAGGCGCAGTTGGCTAACGTCAAAGGGCAGCCCAAACCGCGTTGGTGTGTGATCAAACTCTGTCATCCGGTGCCGATGAGCCACCGAAGGGAGAGCCGACTGCATTCTGCGGCTATGACAGAGGCGCCCCAGGAGTTCCGCCAGCGGCACCTCACTGAGATCGCCTTTTCGCCGGTTACGTGCCCCCAGAATGTTCTCGTTATCGGCCAATCCAAGGCTGACGGGATTCCGTTGGGAACGGTGGAACTCGACCAACTGGCTGACGTCTGCAAGGCGATCTGGGACAAGATGCTCTTCGGGTGGACTGGTGACTGGTACGACAGCGAGCAGTCGACAGTAGCCGAACTGCTGATGTGTGAACTGGGTGATAGTTTCAAGAAGGGGGGATGGCTACACGGCTGGGCGCAATATCGCGGTCTGCTCGCGCCCGCTTATCTGGAACTGCCGGGCGAGGATATTCCGCTGCCCAATCCGTGGCGCCTGTTCGCCGAGGACACGCCCGCGACACGGATGAGGATTGACTATCTGGTGGGCCGGGCACACGGCGACTTGCACGGGGACAACGTCCTCATACCCGAGCACGACGGGACCGTCGATCCGTCCGGCTTCAGGCTGATCGACCTCGCTACCTACGATGCGCGGGCACCGCTAAGCCGAGATCTCGCGACTCTGCTGATCTCGCTCTGCTGGCGCGAGATCGGGGCTTCCTCTTCGGACAGCCAGTCGACCTTCCTCACCTACCTGGAGCGCGACAAGCGTGACGGACGTCTCGACGACGGCATGACGGGTAAGGTGCGCAAGGTTATTGATGCGCTTCGAGAACCTGCGCTCCAGTTCGTCGTCGGAAAGAGCTGGGATTCGGCGCTCTGGTATCAGCAGCTGAAGGTTTCCCTCCTCGCCCAGGCGATGTTGCACAGCGCATACACGTCAGGTACGGCGGATGCTCGTCGCTGGTGCTCGCGATTGGCAGGCAGGCTCACCCGAGTTCTGCTCGGGCCGGGGGACCCTCAGATGGCCCTGACGATACCCTTCGACGCGGGAGAGGTTCTCGGGGCGACTGGCACGGTGGCGACGCGGGCAACCGGCCGAAAGGCGCGGGGCGAACCCATCTTCGTCGACCGGACGGGTCAGCGAAGTCGCCTTCGCGCGGCGCTGGACGACGAGGTCACCTCCGTAATCGTGGTCAGCGGCCCGGCCGGGATAGGCAAGACGGCGCTCGTGCGCGAGGTGCTCGCTGATCTGGGCTGGGCCGATCCGGACGAGGAGTCTTCAGCGGTTCGCTGGCACGAAGCCACGCCGTACGGGGAGATCGGCGTGCTCGCCTTGATCGAGGACATCGAACCACCCCGATCGAGTCAGGTAGCTGGTCCCTCCGCACGGGCACGACTGGAGATCGCTTTGGACGATCTTGACGAAACCGGCGGCATCCGGCCGGTGATCGTGATCGATTCGGCGGAGAACCTCCTCAAAGAGGGGCACGTTCTGCGCGACTCAGAGCTGGACCTGGCGCTGGAGGCTGTGCAATGCCGGTCGCACTCCGTCGTCAAGGTCGTTTTCGTGACCCAGCACGTACCCTCCGCGACGCCAGGCGTGGCGTGGACGGAAACCGCGAGTCAGATCAGGTTGGAGGGGCTTGAACCACCCTCGCTGCGGGATCATTTCGCCGTACTTGATCCGAGTGGCAAGTACGGCCTGGCCGCTCTACCCGAGGACGATCTGCGGCGCATTCACGGTCGTCTGGCCGGTAACCCGCGGCTCGCCGAATTGCTCGTTGCGGTCCTTAGTAGCGATCCGCCGGGGCTACAGATTCATGAGATCGGAGCATGGTTGTCTTCTGTGTCGGCGAGCGAGGTACACCATCGCCTGGTGTACAAATTCGTCGACCAGCTTCCCGCCGAACAGCAGCGGGTGGCGGAGGGTCTGGCGGCGCTTGGCATCCCGGTCAGCACCGAAGTCATCATCGGTGTCCTAGAGCCGTACGTGCCAGCGTCACGAGTTGAGCCAGCTTTGCATGCGCTCGTAGCGGCTCGTCTTGTTCTGGAGCGCCGAGACGGCCGCCTGTATCTGCGAAAGACCGAGATCGGGGCAGTTCTCAGTCGGTTGGACGGAGGTGATCGGTGGGCGGGCGAGGGCGAGCCGCCAACCCGGCGCGAACTCGTCCTGAGAGCGGCCGAGGTGTTGCACGACATGCAGAACGACGAAGACGACGTCCACGGCATGGTCGACCTGGACATGCACTTCGCGCGCGTCGACGTCTGGCTGCGGGCCGGAATGTATGAAGAGGCGCACAGCCTCATCGAGGCGATGGACGATCTTGTGAACCTCTGGGGCAGCGGGGTGGAGTTGCGTACCCAGCGGGAAGCCGTGTGTGGCCAGCTCGGTGACGATCGAGAAGGCGAGATGATGAACCTCGCCGCGCTAGGGGATATCTATTCGTACAGTGGCGATTTCCCCTCCGCTCTGTCAGTTTACAAGGCGGCGCTGAACATTAGCCAGGAATACCAGGACCGCGAGGCGATACGCCGTATCCATATAGGCATGGGCTACATGTTCTGGGAACACGGACATCTCGTGGAGGCCGAGAAGCACTATGGGTATGCTTTGGGGCTGGCCGGTGAGGACCATGACGATGGCGGCGACCGTGCCGCCGCATTAATCGGGTTGGCTGATTGCCGACAGCGGCATGGCAACTATCGGCGCGCGATCACGGATGCTCTCTCGGCTTTCGGAGCCGCCCGTGAGACCGATGTCGGACTGGCATCCGACATCGCACTGCGGCTGGCCGGCTGGTACGCCGAGTTGGACGAAATCCGAGACGCGCTGACGATGCTGGCCAGGTGTGGTGAGCTGATCACGGCCCGTCCAAGTCCCTCGGCACAGGCGGACCTGTTCAGCTCGAAGGCCGACCTGTACCTCTATCGGGATAGGTACGTCGAGGCGCGATCGGCGGCCGAGCGGGCAATCGGCATCGCGCGTGACCGCCGAGATCCGATCAATCTGCGGCGGTCGCTCACCATACTGGCTCACGCTCACCTGCACTTGGACGATTTTTCGGCGGCCCGAAAAGCGATTGAGGAGTCGGCCCGGTATCGGGTAGGCGCTGACCGGGACACAGTGGCACCCGCACTGCGGGGGATCATCGCGCACCATTCCGGTCTCCCGGGCACTGCAAGGGATCTCTTCCGACAACTCCGCGACGAGGCGAGCAGTCGCACTCAGGCGGATCCGAACGACTTGGTCGCCTGGGACTTCACGGGGATAGCCCAGTGCTATTCGGTCCTCCTCGGCGAGGCAGAACCTGCGACAGCGTTAGAGGCGTTCCGTCGGGCACGGCCGGACTCAGCCGAGCGGACGCCGGGGCTGGACGACCGGTTGAGGTTCATGGTGGAGACTCTGGCCAGTGGCGACCCACACCTTGAACCGGTACTTACGGAGCTGGCACGCATACGACCAGGCCGTGTTGCTTAGTTACCGAACCAGCCCCTGTCATGCGCCAGCATGATGGCTTCCAGGCGAGTGCTGACGCCGAGCTTCTGGTAAAGCGCCCGGAGCAGCCGGTACATCGCTCGCTCCGAGTAGCCGGTGTCAAAGGCCAACTGGGACACGGTCCGGCCGTCGGAGAGTTGGCGCAACCATGCGACTTGCTCCGCAGAGGGAGTTGAACCGCGTCGGACCCGGCCGCCCCTTCCGGTCACCAGGAGATCGGCCACATTGGCCGGCATGACAGCCTCGCCGTTGAGGGTCGCGGACACCGCCCGTTGCAATGTCGACGCCGTCGCCTCGCGCGCTACTACCGACCGGGCGCCAGCCCGCATGGCACGCACGCCCAGCGAGGCGTCGTCAGCGGATGACAGCGCGACGACGAGTGGGCGGGGCCGCAGAAGGCAGAGAGTGGTCAGCCGGTCCAGGTCTTCTGCGGAGTTCACGGTCAACACCACCACCCCGCCCGGACGTTCGCGCAACCAAGTTTCGGCGTTCGTAGGCTCCTCTACCAGGTGCCCCAGGCCCGACAGGGATGCTGCGACCCCACGCCGAAACATTGGCAAGGGGTCCAGGACCGCGACATGAACGGTTGCCGTGATCCTGCACCTCCCTGTGACCGCCGGGCTACCAGCCGGAACGGCAGCCGATAGCTTAGGACGGGGCAGGAACCTGCCAGCGGACGGTCATGGTTGCGCACGATCAGTCATGGACCTGCAACGCTCCGCTCCTCTAGCGTCGGATCATCTGACGTTGCTGGGGGAGGTGCGCGTGGTCTACTTCGACAACTCTGGCCGCCGCATCCGTCGGCCCCTTCGGCGTCGCATCCCACCGGCCGGTGACGGGCTCGACAACGCCAAGACCCGGTACATTCGCCAGGTTGCGGCGGAATACCCCAGGTTCACGCCTGACGAGGTGTACGCAGTGATTTACTACCGTCGGCGCCGCCACGATATTCCCAGGCATATGGTGCGCAAGGTCCTGGGTAAGCGGCGACGCAAACTATCGCTGTGGCCCTTCGGCCGTTGACAATGGCCTGGGAGTTCGACCTGCACGGTCGCGGCAGTACATCCGGTGATCTGGCCACCTTTGCCCAATGCAACGGCACCGTGTATGGCCTGGCGAACAGCTAGGTGTCAGTCGATGGTGGCGCTCCAGCCCCTGACCTCCAGGGGCACCGCGCCGTCGGAGCAGATGCGGACGCGGGCGTCCCGGACAGGGAGGTCGCCCTCCGTAGCGAGCCAGTAGACGGCGCTGTAGACCTCGGGGAGGGACCTCCAGCCGTCCGAGGGCGAGGTCGGCTCGGAGCAAGGGGCGGTCACCGGACACACATCGGCGTATACGGGCGTCGGGCTTGGGCGAGGAGGGTGCCGACGTCGCGCGGGTCGAGGGCGTCGAGGAGGCGGACGTTGATGTCGGTGTAGCCGTGTCGGTGGAGCTGGGCGGCCCATTCGTCGGGTTCGTAGGCCCAGCGGTGGACGTGGTTGCGGCGGCCGGTGAAGCCGTTGGCGTACATGCCCTGGATGCCGTAGGCGCCGGGGACGGCCGGGGCGTGGGAGAAGACGAGCCGTCCGCCGGGGGTCAGCCGGTCCCGGATCAGGGGCAGCAGCCGCTCGGGGTCGGTGAACCAGCACGCGCCGAAGATCGAGTAGATCGCGTCCCACTGTTCCCGGGCCTTGCCGAGGAAGTCGAGCGCGTCGGCGTGGAGGAAGGTGGCGGCGGGCAGGTGGGCCCAGCGGGTGCGGGCCTGTTCGCAGAAGTGGGGGGAGAGGTCGATGCCGGTGGTGGCGATGCCCTTGGTGGCCAGGGCGGCTACCTCGTTGCCGCGTCCGGATCCCAGTTCCAGGGCGGTGGCGGGCTCGCCGAGGAGTTCGTCGCCGGGGCCGTGGCCCTCGTACTGGGTCCAGCCGAACGCTGTCTTCAGGGCTTGGGCGTCGCTCTGTTCGGGGACGTTCGCGGCGTAGCGGTCCCAGTATCCGGTGAGGTCCGTGGTGTCCATGCGCAGCCTTGTCCGTGGGTGGCCGGGGAGGCGCCACGGTACGCAGCCGCGAGGTGAGGTCACCGCCGTATTCGGGGAATTCGCCCGGGAGGGGCGGTCGGGAGCACGGGGGCGGGGGCCGGGATGTGCTGTCCCGGCCCCCGCAGTGGTGCGGTTCAGTGGCAGTTGGTGCCGTGCGCGCACGGGGTGCACGCGAGGGAGTCCTTCTCCCACAGCGGCCAGTCGACGATGAAGCCGTTCGCCTCGATGACGCCGGCGGTGCGCATCACGGTGCCGTCCGCCTTGCGGTCGATCTCGGGGACGTGGTGCAGGAAGCGTCCGAAGTGCCGCTGGCAGAAGTCGGCGTAGTTGCGGGTGTCGAGGATCAGCGCGTGGACGGCGGTGTCGACGAGCTGGCCGCAGCCGATCTCCAGCTTCTCGCCCCACTTCTCCATCGCGGTGATCAGGTAGGCGATGGCCTGTCCGAAGAGCCGCTCGGCCATGACGGTGTCGAAGGGGTAGTCACGCACCAGGAGCTTGATCTCCCGGTCCCAGACCTCGGGGGCGAGGAACTGCCGCGGGTCGCGCAGGGCGGTCTTCTCGCTCCCGCCGGTCCGTACAGGGGTTGCCGTTGCCATGGGATGCCTCCAGGAAGAGGGGGTTTCCTGCTGTGCTTCCAGGAGACCGCTGCGGCGGCCCGCTGCCCACAGCCGCCCGGAAGGGCGCACACGGTGTGCGGATCCCGCACATGCTGCCCGAATGCCCCCGTGCGCTGTTGACCGCGCCCTCCCCGCGGCGGACACCGCCGCTAGCGTCGAAGGACCGCCGATGCCTGCGCGCCGGGAGGACCTGGTGCAGACAGCCGAGATGCCCGAGATGCTGCTTCCTCCGCCCGACTTAGGGGCCGTGGTGCGCGCCGCGCGGGCCGCCGCCCGGATGACCCAGACCCAGCTCGGCCTGAAGTGCGGGTACTCCCACAGCGCCATCAGCCGGATCGAGACCGGACAGGTCACCCCCGACTGGCACACCGTACGCACCCTGGCCACGGTCCTGCGCATCCCGCCCGAGGCCCTGGGGATGCCCCGTACGGGCGGATCGCCTCCGCTCCCGCCCCACTGGGGCGCCGACCCCACTAGGGTGCCGGGGAGAGGCGACTTCGAGGCCCCGGAGGATGCGGTGCGACGCAGGAAACTCCTCGCCCTGACCGGCCAGGCCGCCGCTGCGACGGCCCTGGCCGGAGTTCTGCCCGCGCCGTCCGCGGCAGCCGCCCCCGGACGGGACCCGGACCTGAGCGCGTTGGAGCAGGCCCTGGTCCACGGGACGCCGCAGCCGGACATCGAGCCGACGGCCGTCGCACGGCAGCGGGCGGTGGCCGCCGCTCGCCGGGCCCTGGCCGCCGGAGACTATCTACAGCTCGCCGCCGATCTGCCCCGGCACCTCGCGCTCGCCGACGCCACTGAGGGAGAACAGGGCGCGAGCACGCGCTCGGCCCTCTACAGCATCGCCGCCCGCGCAGCCATCAAGTCGGGGGATGACCCACTGGTGCTCCTCGCGGCCGACCGCGCGCTGCTGCACGCCCGCGCCTGCGGGGACGCCGTAGCACTGGCCGAGGCACGCCGCATGCTCTCCTCCGGCTACCGCCGCCACGACCGTCACGACCGCGCCCTGGACACCATCGTGCGGGCCGCCGACGACCTGGCCGCCGACCGCACCGCACCAGCCCCCACCCGCCTCTCCGAACTCGGCAACCTCTACGCCACCGCCGCCTACACCGCCGCCAAGGCAGGCGACGGGCCGACCGCACGGGAACTGCTCGACTCCGCACGCGCCACCGCCGCCCGCCTGACCACCACACCCGCAGTACAGGGAACACCCGGCGGTGCGGGCTGGTTCGGGCCCCGCCAGGTGGCCCTCCACGAGGTTTCCGTTCACCACATCCTGGGCGACCCCGGGGCAGCCCTCGCGTGCGCCCGTCGCGTCGACCCTCGCGGCCTGCCCCGCGAGCGAGCCGCCCGCCTCTTCCTGGACACCGCCCGTGCCCACCTCGCGGCAGGACGCCCCCGCGAGGGCTTCCGAGCGCTGCTCGCCATCGAGCGGGCTGCCCCGCAGGAGGCCCACCGCGAGTCCGTGCGCACCTTGACCCGCAGCCTCCTCAACCGCCGGGGCACCACCGCCGAACTGACCGCCTTCGCCCAGCGCACCGGCGCCGCGTGAACGTACGGCGAAGCGACCCGACGAACGACCGCAAGTGACAACAGCATTGCGGGTGTTGTCGACGGTGGCCGTCACGAAGGCAGCGCGCTCATCACGCCAACGGGTCGGTGGTGCTGTCGCGCAGGTACCACAGTGCGTCTCGGAGGTCACTTGGTGCTCGATCCGCCGCATCTGTGCTGACCACGCGTCGAAGAGTGTTCAGCGTCGCGATGGAGGACACTTCCGCTACCGCGGGAATGAGGGCTTCTGCCGTCTCCCGCGCTTCGTCCCACGCCTCCACATGCAGCAACGAGTCGAGCAACCAGACGTTCGACGCTATGCCGCACCCGACGTGGACGCCCTGGCGCTCGTCCGACGCGCGACGCAGTACCGGGATCGCCTCCCGCCACCGTCCGACCGTGGACAGGACGCGGCCGTGCTGCCGGTCGATCTCGCGTGCCGACACCCACCACGCCCATGGCGGGGCGTCCTCCGGCGGCCCCTCCTCGATCAGACTTCGCGCGCGGGCGAAGGACCGGTCTGCTTCCTTGCGGGCGCCCGCGACGCAGTAGCGGAGGGTGAGTCGACGGACGACACGGTCGTTCCCCTGCGGGCGCGGTGGCTGGCCTGCCACGCTGTCGTCGTGACATACGTCGTGAGCGTGGACACGCGCGTCCCGGAGGGGGCGCCGGAGCTGGATGCGTTGCAGCGAGCGGGGGCCACCGCGTTGCTGAAGGACGGAATCGATTCCGTCGAGGCCGTCGAGGGGCCGGACGGTATCGAGGTCGATGTCGGCGAGGGCATCGTGGCCGTGTATCCAGGCGGGGCCCTGCTCAAGGTCTTCGTGGAGGCGCCGTCGCTGGAGATGGCAGAGGAAGCCGTCGGCTCGGTCATCGAGGAGTTGCTGGAACGGTCGGAGCTGCTGGCCGACTGGACCGTCGAGAGCAGCGAGGTCCAGCTCCACCCCGAACTCGCCCAGGAGAGCCTGGACGCCGCGGACGGCCCGGCATCCCGCCGGGCGCTGCACACGGCCAAGTCCGCGGGAGAGGGCCCTGGCCCGGCGGAGCTGGACGCTGAACGAGAGGCCATGCGGCGCCGGATCACCGCGATGTCCGCTGAACTCAGGTCCTTCGTACCTGCTTCCTTCGGAGTGCTCGATGAGGAGGACAAGGAGGACGGGGGCGAGGAGTACGACAGCGGTATCGGAAGAGGACGCGCGCCTCGCTGCCGGGGCAGTGGTCTGGGGAACGGTCGTGCTCGTGGACGAGCTGTTCCAGGACGTGCACGCGCTGATGAAGGAGAAGTCGAACGTCGCCCAGTGCGAACGCCCGATGTGGGTCCTCGACGAGCTGCCGGACCGCTATGTGTTGCGGTACGACGAGCGATTTGCCCGCCGTTTCCTCGTCACCGTCGTGGCGATGACCACGCGGTTCACCGACGGTAGCTTCCAACAGCTCACCTGCGTTGCGGAGGAACTGGCGCTGAAGTTCCTCCTGGACCAGGCAACCGTCACCTTGGATAGCTTCGGGCTCCTTAGCCCCGGAGTATCGGAAGCACTCGAATGCTTCGCCGACGAGATCTACGAGGACAGGGACTTCGAGTGGCTGTACGACGACTCGATGGACGGCATTGACGAGGACCCTGCGGCCGACTCGCTCGGCGTCACTCCTCTGGGTATCGCCTCATGGTTCAAGCCCTTCGGCAGGGGCAGGCGCGGCCACCCGTTCGCCTTGGACGAGCCCGCCGCGTAGCGGCGCCCCGCAAACGCCCTCTTCGCAGCGGCAACAGCGCCCCCAGCCCACCCATGAGTGGCGCAGGCCACACGAAGTCCGTCTCATGATGCGGAATGACGCCTCATCGGAAGTGTTGGCGAGGGCTTGCGCGACCCTCTCGGTGCGCGGTAACTGGGCACTTGTGGCACGCGAGTGGCACGCGGCCCCGAATTGGCCTAGACAACAAACAACCCCCAGGCCGGTGACCTGGGGGTTCTGTGCTGAGCGGGCGACGGGAATCGAACCCGCGCTCTGAGCTTGGGAATCTGCGCGACATGCAGCAAAAAGGCACTCTGACCTGGGAAAACAACGAGGTCGGTGGGGCGGCAGTTGACCATGTTTTACCGTCAGTTCCCGACCCAAGTGGTGCGGAAGTGGTGCACCTTCGCCTAGCGCGTAGGGGGTGTTACGTGCACTGAGCACTGACGAAGGCGCGGCAGTACGGTGAATCCCCGCCCGAATTATTAGGCAGGGCCTCACCACCATCTTCTCGAAGGCTACGCCTCGTCGACCCGGCCTGAGCTGAGCTCAATCCCGCGAATGCGACGCAGCCACCGCCCCAGGGCGAACAGGCCGCCACCGAGGATCGCGCAGGGCTCGGCGCCGTCCGTCACTACGCTGTGGAAGCCGCCGTCGTAGGCGAAGTAGACCACCATCCCACCCGTTGACAGAGTGATCACGGCGTTCATTCGCGAAGACGTCGAGAGCAGCCAGTCCACCGGTCGCCAGAGCGGCGCCCCTAGGTCATTCATCCGCATCCGGACCGCAGCCCAGAGGAAACCAAGTGCCAGACGACGCCTCTGCCACGGTGTGTACGTCACCCCGTCCCCTGCTAGGTGGGAACACCACACGGGGCCCATATTCCGCTGCTTTCCTGCAAGAGATTCGGCAATATGAGCGACGCATGTACCGGCCGAGGTGCGGCGAGATAGATGTTTCTTCCGGCTGCGAATTTCCATCATTCCCGCTGCGAAACCGCATAGCATTTGTCCCAAGAACAATAGAAGCCAACCGGTCTTTGAAAACCCTGCGTAGTTTGCCGTCGTGACTGATACGACGGAGAAGGGGAGCGCGGGTAGCATGTGTCGCTGCATTCTGGCGCGACGCCTACTTGCGCGGTGTTTTCTCACGCCGTACCACCAGCGAAACCGAACTTTCGAGCCCGTTTTGCGGCGCGCTCTGATATTGACTCCGAAGCCTTCTGGCGACCGCCGCCGGTGAGTTCGTAGTAGCGGCGCGGGGGCCTGCCCGGATGCGGATCAGTCTCGTCGTGAGAAATGATCCAACCGCGCCCGACGAGGCGGTCGAGAATCGGGTAGACCGTGCCGGGGCCAAGATCTGCATCGTTGCAGATCTTGAGGCCCCAGACTGGATCGTCAGGCGTGGCCCTGAGCAACACCATGAGGACGTCTAGGGTGGGTCTCGTGAGTCTCAAGGCGGACATGGGTTCATCTTGGCGTCAGGCGTGAGCATATATCGAGCGCGAGATATGCATTTACGTATTCTGTACGCTAAATGTGGTACGTGTATTGCAGCCCTGAGGTGGAGGGAATTTCAGCGGGGGGATTGGGTACGCGAGAACAGGCGGTGAGTGCTTTCTCGAATGTCTCGTTAGTGGACGCAGCCCGCCGACGCGCAAGCCACTCCAGGTCACGACTACGAGAGATATACGGTGCGGCGTGTCGCAGGCAGGCCAGCACGTCCTGCACCCCGCCCTTCCCCTCCTGCGGAACCGCAGGGATCACCTCGACTGCGGAACTCCACTCGGCGCAGTCCGCGCACGGGCCGAGCGGGTACCAGGGCATCGTCTCGGTACCCATTACCGCGTCCCCTCCCGGTCGGGGCAGCGGGAGGAGCCACAGCGGCACAGCGGGTACCGCTGGCTGATCAGCGGGCCATCCGGCGTCGAGTCCACCGCAGGCAGCTCTGTGCGGGCCCCGGTCTCTGCGTTGATCCGATACACCCGCAGCCTCAACATCGACTGACGGGGCGCTTCATCCGTTCGGCCGCTGCGGCTAGAGTCGTTCACGGCGTCAGCTCCTCAGGCTGGTGTCCGCGCCCCGAAGCCGTTCGCCCGGCTGTCGGGGCTTCTGCGTATCGGCAGCGTAGACCTACTTGTATCGCCCTGTCTCGACTCGTATCGATACGTATCTCAAAGTGCCGCCGCGTATAGGGCTGCATAGCGTCGTGACCATGGCCGCAGACCCGAACGCGGAGATTGACCACGAGGGACCGGTGACCCCGTACCGGCAGCTCGCCGAGATCCTGCGTGCCCGTATCGCGCGTGGCGACTGGGCGGAGGGGCGGCCGATCCCCTCGGAGACCCGCCTCGTGCAGGAGTACGGCTTGGCCCGCTCCACGGTCCGCCGCGCCATCGCACTGCTGGCCGAGGACGGCGTGGTGTGGACCGTGCAGGGACGCGGCACCTACGTTGGCCAACCGCCCGCCGACACCTGAGCGGCCCACCGGCCCCTTTTCTACGACGCCACCAGGCGGCTCGTGAACCCCTCGTCGCGCAGCCGGTCGTAAGCGCCCATCACGTCGTCGGGCACCGGCAGGGCGACCATGAATCCCTGCTCGGGGTAGATCAGCAAGCGCTGGAGCGCCCCCACAAGCATGTCGATGACCAGCCGCGCATCCCCGATCGAGTCGACGTAATCAGTAAGCGTCATCGGCGTGGACGCGCTCACGATCTCGACGTCCGGCCACAGCTTGTGGGCCGTGGCGTACGCCCGGCGCTCCTCGTAGGGCTTGCTGACCAGCAGCACCGACTTGACGTCGACGCCCTGCTCTTCGAGCACGGTCCGGCTGAAGCGGATGTTCTCGCCCGTGTTGCGGGCGTTCGGCTCGACGAGCACGGCGGACTCGGGGACGCCCAGTTCAAGGGCGCGCTCTCGGTAGTGGACCGCTTCACCGCGCGGCATGCGCTCCCGCGTCGTGGGGCTCGTCGAGCCCGTGAAGAGGATGAGCGGCGCCATGCCGCGCCGATAGAGACCGACCGTCGTATCAGCTACGCCCAGGTCGTGGCTGCCCAGGCCGACCGCGACCGAGCACGGGCGCGGTTCGTGGTGCATCTGGTGGTAGTCCCAGATGGTCTGAGCGTCTTCCCATGCCTGTGCTGAGATCACTTCGCCTTCCCGCCTCCCACGAGGCGCAGCGCCTCGGTGGCCTCGTCGTCCGGGAGCTGCTCGGCCCACGTCATGAACTCGGCCTGGACCTGTGCGAGGTCGGTCGCGCCGAGCGCTCCCGCGAGCTGTTCCCATGTCGCTCCGTGCCGCAGCCCCTCGAACAGCAGACGCTGCTCCTGGTCGTCGAGGACGCGGCGGATCACGGTGCCGAGGGCGAGTGCGGCGAGCACGTCCGTGGCGCCGGCATCGCTCGCGTCCTGGCCGAGAACACGTGCGGTGTGGTGCTCCCGCCGGGGCGTCAGTTGCCACAGGTCCGCAGTGGGGACGTCACTGGGGGTCGTGATGACCGCAGTGTCGATCGGCTGCGGCTTTCCTTCACTCGGCACGGGGGCTTCCTTTCTCGGGGTTCTGGTCGTTGGCGGAGTCGGGGACCTTGAAGTCGTACGCCCAGGCGAAGCGGGACGCCGCGTGCACGCCGATGGCGAACTCGACCAGGGTTCCGTCAGCCGTGAATGTGCTCCGGTGCAGTTCTACGACGGGTTCGCCCACTGGCAGCAGGAGCAGCTTCACCTCGTCCGGGGTCGGGGTGCGGGCGAACAGCTCTTCTCGCATGTGGTCGATCTCGTACCCGGCGTCGTACAGCACCCGGTAACCGCCACCGCGACCGGCCGGGCCCGGGGTTGGGTCCACGAGGCGTGTTCCCTCGACGTGTTCTGGTCGGTAGTAGCTGGTGAGGGAATGCGTCGGCTGCTCGCCTTCCTTCACGAGCCGCGCCCGCGCGTACACCTCGGAGCCGGGCGGCAGGCCGTGAGCTTCCGCGACGACCGGCGGCGCCTCGACGAGGCCGACCGTCTGCGTCTGCTCGCCACGGCGGTACGCGCGCCCGGACGCGACGCGGTCCGCGATGAACGCGACTTCGTCGCCGTCGCGCCACTTCGCCTTGTCGTATCGCTCGATGCTCAGCCGCTTGAGGGGAGTCTGCGGCCGTACGACGGTGCCGTGCCCGCGTGACGAGGTCACCAGCCCTTCGGCCTCCAGGGCCCTATAGGCAGCGTGAACCGTCGACTTGGAGCCTTCCCCGGCCTCGACAAGGTCCCGGATGTACGGCAACTGCTCACCCGGGGCGAACTCGCCGTTCCGGATCTGTAGGGCCAAGCGGTCCGCCAGCTCTCGCCATTTGGGCGCCATGCAGAACTCCTCTCGCCGGACTCCAGTGAAACATAGTCCTAGGACTGTTGACAGTCCCAGGACTGCTAGTGCATGGTCGTTCCAGTCGCCGCGCAGTCCTAGGACTGCAAGGCGGTCGCCATGGGTGGCCCTCTTCGGGCTGCCTGGCGCCGTGCGCGACGAGGGGCCCGGGACAGAGCGGGCCGAGGGACCCGGGTCCTTGTCATCCCGGAGGGCTTAGGCCGAAAGGCCACGTCTCCATACGCCTGAAACGGGAGCGCGCTCCCGAAGGAGACACCGCACGAACTCTGACCGCTTCGCAGCGCACAGCGCTGCGGTCTGTTATCTCCCCGCCCGTCCGGCACAGCCGTACGGGCGGGGCTACCCCTTAACGGCGCGCGGCCCCGGTGCTGGAACACCGGGGCCGCTGTAGGGCCGTCCTGTCTGAGAGGACACACCCGTGAATCACATCGTGACTGTTCAGGAGGCTGTTACGGCCTTCGCTCCGTGGCGTGAGCCCACGGCCGCTGAGCTGGATGCCATCGAGGCGGAGATGCCCGTCATCGACGCTGAGGTCGAGTTGCTGGACGCGCAGATCATCACCATGAACCGCACGCCGTCCGAGCTGGACGCGCGGCGTCTGCGCCGCGCGTTCCACAAGGTGCTGGACGCCCGCGCTGCCGCTGCCAACCTGGCGGGGACGGGGGATGCGGCATGACCCGCGAGGACGCGCTGTCCGCAGCGCATGCCGAGGTGAAGGCGGAGATCACCCGTACCGACAGCAAGACCGCTCTGCTGCTGGCGTTCGTCGGCGCCGTGCTGGCCGGAGCCTGGACGGTGGCCAAGGACGCCCCCCTGACCGCTCCCGCCCTCGTGGTGGGCGGGCTTGGCATGGGGCTGCTGGTCGCGGCGGCCGGGCTGCTGCTGCGCTCGGTCCGCCCCAACCTGGGCGGCCGTCACGGCTTCCCCCTGTGGGCCACCCTCACGGCCGAGGAGATCACCGCCACCACCACCGACCGCGACCTCGCGGCCGACGTCGCCGGACTCTCCCGCCTCGCCGTGGCCAAGTACCGGGGCCTGCGACGCGCGGTAGACCTGACCTGCGTAGGCGGGGCCCTGCTAGTCCTCGCCGCTCTCCTGGCCGCCAGGGGTGTGGCATGAGGGCCTGGGCGCGCCGGATGCGCGCGACGACGATGCTGCCCGCCGTCGCCATGACGGCCGTCTCCATGGTCCTGACCCTGGCCGTGGTCGTGATGTGGCTGGGCGGGGCGGTGCCCAAGCCGGTCGCGCTGGTCGTCGGTCTGGGCATCGACGGGGGATGGCTGGCCACCCTCGCCTACGAACGCCGTCTGGCCGCCCAGGGTGACCACAACCGCACCGTGACCGTCATCGGCTGGGCCTTCGGCCTGGGCGCCACGGGCGTGCTGGTCGCGCACGCGCTCACCGCCGAACACTCCGCCGTCGCGTGGCTGTCCGTCGCCTGGCTGCCGCTGGCGGCCAAAGCCCTCTGGGTCGTCCACAGCCTGTGGGAGCGCACCGCGCTCACCCCCACCGCGTTGGAGGCGATCCAGGGCATCCAGCAGGAAGCACGGGACGAGGCGGCCGTGGCCCGCGCCCGACTGCGGGCCGAGGCAGGCACGGAAGAGACCCGCCTTGCGGCCGTGACCCAGGCGGGGGCACGCGTCGCACGCGTCCAGGCGGCGACCGCCGAAACCCTCTCCCACGCGTGGGCCACCCTGGAGAAGGCGCGGAAGGGGGAGGGCACGGGCAGGGCGCTGACCAGCGTGACGGCCCCCGTCACACCCGGCGTCACACCCCGCTGGGAACTCCCCATCTGGGGCCCCACCGAACCCGTGCCCGCGCTGGAGGCAGCGCCCGCGCTCACGGATGAGGCACTGGACGCGCTGGTCCTCCAGATCCGGGACAGCGACACCCCGCCCCTGTCATACCGGGAGACGGCCGCCCGCTTCCGCGCGGCCGGTCACGCCGCCTCCGAGGTCCGCCTGCGGGCCGCCTGGAAGCGCGTGGCCACTTCGGCTGACTCCCGCGTGGGCGGGGAGGGGCGGTCATGACGCGCTGCCCCGCCGCCCACCCCGAAGACCCCGACGCCTGCTGTGGCCCGGTGACGGTCACCGTCCAGGACGCGCAGGGCTCCGGCCTTGCGGGCTGCGGGCATCACGCGGCCCGGCTCCTGGCCTCCCTGGACGGCGGCAGCGTTCACCCGCTGCCCGACGCCCCGCCCGGTGCCGCGATCCGGGTCCACCAGGCGGCTGACGGCATCCGCCCCTTCCCCTGGCACACCACCACACCACGCGTGCGGGCCGATCAGCTCAGCCGCGCGGAAGCCCGCACAACCGGCGCCGTGGCCTGAGCCCGCGCCCTACCACCCCTTTCCGGAGGTTCCCGTGAACGTTCCCGCGCATCGGCATGAGGCCGGGTGCGGCTGCTACGACCGCCCGCAGCCGCCCGCCTGCACCCAGCCGCACTACCCGCCCGCCCCGCAGAACGGCGGGGGCGCCGTGAAGTGGATCGGTATCGGGGTCGGCGGCAGCTTCCTGGCCGTGGCCCTGTCGGTGTCCATGGTCGCGTTCGCGATCGGCGCCGTGTCCCTGACCGTGTGCGTCGTCGTTCTGCGGTCCGTGTGGGCCGACTTCACCAAGGAGCACTGACCCATGGCTGACCGCCTCTACACCCGCACCGAGAAGCTGTCCCGCGCCCGGCTGCTGGCCAAGGGAGCCAAGAAGTCGGCAGGCGACATCTCGCCCATCGAGCGGCAGCTCGACGCGATCGACCGCCGCGCCGAGGACCGCGCCCATCGTGAAGCCGCCGCCCACGCAGCCGCGTTGAAGGCCGCCCGCAACGAGGTGGCCGCCACGACGGTCGCGGAGCGCACCGCCCCTCGCGGCCCCGAGCGCGCCGCAGCCCGCGAGAAGCGCAAGGCCGCCGAACGCCACCTGCGCGCCGTCGAGCGCGCCCGCAGGTAAGTCCGCCCCGCGACGGCCGCCCAAGCCTGCCAGCAACGTCGGCCGTCGCGGGCCCCTGCACCACCCGAGAGCAGACAGGAGAAGACCAGCATGCCCGAGCCCGAAGCCACTCCGCAGCAAGAGCCCGTGATGGGCACCGTGCACCACCTCGACGACCACCGCCCCGCCCCCACGCCTGCGGTCAGCCTGGTCAAGGACGAGCCCGGTTCTGCGCCGGGTGAGGATTCGGCCGGCACCGGGACCGTGCGCGTGGTGGAGGCGGTGGACCGGCCGGACAACCCGTTGGCGGACTGGCTGACCGTGCCGGATGCGCCGGTCCTGCCCGCCTGGGCCCGCTCCCGCGCCTCCATCCAGGCGAACGTGACCGCGCTGGCGCGGCTGTCGTGGTGGCACACCCGCTACCACGGCGTACGCGCCCCCAAGTACCTGCTCAAGGCCGTACTGCTGGCCGCACGCGGCCTGTTCCGGGCCTGCGCGGGCATCTGGCCCACCCTGACCGCGCAGGACCACACCGCCACCGTCAAAGCCCTGCGCGCCCAGACCCGGGCACGGCCGGAGGATGTGGAGCTGGCCGCCCGCCACCAGGCCGCGCACGCCGCCCGTACCCAGACGCGGCGGTGGCGGTTCGGTATCGCCGCGACCGGGGTGGCCGCCGCCGCTACGGGGCTGTACCTGGCTGACCCCCTCTTGCAGACCGGAGTGGCCGCCGCAGTCGGCGTCCCGCTCGCCTACCTCGGGCGCGGGGAGGAGACCCGTCTCCTGGACCAGGGCGCCCCGCCCCTGCGCGTGGACATGTCCGCCACCCAGCTCAACGACGCGCTGCGCGCCGCAGGACTCCTCAAGGCAGGCAAGGGCGACGACGACGGGCCGAAGGTGACCTGCGTGATGGGCCCGGTCCGTGACGGCAAGGGCTGGGCCGTGGTCTTCGACCTCCCGCGCGGCGGCGGCAAGACCGCCTCCGATGTCCTGGCCAAGCGGGAAGTTCTCGCCCAGGAACTCGGGGTGGATGAGATCCAGGTCATCATGTCCCGCGTGCGCGCCGCGAAGGGCGGCAACGCGGGCCGCGTCTCGATGTGGGTCGCCGACGATGACCCCTACCTGGCCGACCCGGTTCCCTCCGCCCTCGCGCGCATGGAGCGCTTCTCCATCTGGGACCCGATCCCCTTCGGGCAGGACGCACGCGGCAACCGCGTCGATGTCCCGGTCATCTGGCAGTCGATGTTCTTCGGCGGCCTCCCGAGGCGGGGGAAGACGTTCACGCAGCGCCTGATGACGGCGGCCGGACTGCTGGACCCGTGGGTGCGCCACTACGTCGCGGACTTCAAGGGCGGGCAGGACTGGATGGGCATGCGCCACGTCGCCCACCGCCTCGTCCTGGGCGCCGAACAGGACGCCATCGAGGCGTTCAAGGCCATGCTCAAGGAGCTGCTGGCGGAGATGGAACGCCGCTTCGCGCTCTTCAGGGGCCTGCCCACCTCCATCTGCCCCGAGGGCAAGCTCACCCCGCAGATCATCGAGAAGTACCGGCTCCCGTTCATCTTCCTGACCGTCGATGAGCTGCAAGAAGCCTTCCTCACCATGGACGACAAGGAGCGTGAGGAGGTCGTGGACGACCTGGGCCGCATCGCGCGGCGCGGCCCGGCCGCCGGGTTCATCTCCAACTACGCCTCACAGCGGCCGGACGCCAAGTCGGTGCCGACGAAGCTGCGGGAGATCATCACCATCCGCTGCTGCACCCAGGTCACCGACAAGACCAGCTCGGACATGGTTCTCGGCTCGGGCAAGGCCGCCACCGGCGCGGATGCCTCGCTGCTGTCGGAGGACCACAAGGGCGTCACCGTGCTGGTCACCGGCCCCGCCTCCTACGCCACGGTCAAGAACGACCTGCTGACCACCACCGAGTTCAACACCCTGTGCCTCAAGGGCCGCGCGCTGCGCGAAGCAGTCGGGCAGATCAGCGGCGACGCCGCCGGAGACGTGACCGCCAAGGCTGACCAGGCCGGGCTCGTCATCGCCCCGGTCCTCTCGGACTGCCTGGACGCCATGCGCCACTCCGACCGCATGCACACCGCCGACCTCCTCAACCGCCTGGTCAACGCGGACGAGGACCGCTACGGCGACTGGGACGCGGACAAGCTCGCGGCCGAACTGGAAACCGCGGGGGTCGAACGCACCAGCAAGCAGGTCAAGATCTCCGGCGTCAACCGGGCCGGATGGCGCCGCTCCGACCTCGAAGCCGCCGTCCCCGAGGAACTGCTGCTCGCCGCCCGCCAGAGCACCCCCACGCAGCCGGTAGAGGGCACCCCCACTACCTGACCCCCTACCCCAGGCCCCCGCGACGGGGCTCTACCCGCACCCGTCGCGTAGCGGGGGACCACTACCCAGGCAGACCCCCCGGTAGAGCCCCCCTGACCAGCCAAGTAGCACCCCGTAGAGGGGGTAACGCAACCCCCGCCGCCCCCCTCAACACCCTCTGTTTCACACACGAGGGCGGCCCCCCATCTCGCCAAAGAAAACGGGGCCGCCCTCATCCAGCAACTCAACTGGAGGTCTCCAGCATGACCCAACTCACCGACAGTCCACGAGCGCGGAACAGGCCGTGCCTGGACACCGCGCTTGCACTCGCGGCCTCGGGTGTCCCTGTGCTGCCGCTGCGGCGAGGCAAGGTGCCGTTCGGCAACTGCCGCGCGTGCGCCAACAACGTCTGTGGCGGGCGGCCGAACATGAAGAGCGCAGGAGCCTGCGAGTGCCCCGGTGTCTGTCACGGGTGGGCCGCCGCCACGACCGACCCGGACGTCGTCAGCTCCGGTCCCTGGCGGTACGCGTGGGGACAAGCGGCGGCCGTCGCCTACCACCCCGGCGGGGCCGGGCTGACCGTCGTGGACCTCGACACCCCGGACGCCATCGCCTGGGCCCGCAAGAACCTGCCTGCCACGCGGACCGTGCCGACGACGCGGGGTGAGCACTGGATCTACCGGGGCGTCATGCAGTCCGCCAACGCCGTACGGCCCGGTGTGGATGTGAAGTCGTCCATGCAGTACGCCCGCTGGCTCGGTTCCGGCACCGGCACCATGGCGGACCTGCCGGATGCCGTGCGCGCGCTGGCCGTGAAGGAGCCGCCCCCGGTCCGTCCGGTGACGCAGGCGATCGCTGTGCCCGCACTCGCCGGGGGCGGGGTGTGCCGTCACCGCACCCCCGCCTACCTGGAACGCGGCATCGCCATGGCGGAGCAGCGCATCAGCGAGGCCCGCGCGGCGGTGCACGCCACCGTCTACCGCACGTTCCTCGCGGTGCTGGCCACGCACGGGCGGTGTGGCTGCCTCACCGACGCTCACGTCGGCAGGCTGTTCACGGCCGCGCAAGCCAAGGGGGAGACGGTCCGGCACTGCACGGACGCGTGGACCAACGCCCGCACCGCATTGGGGCTGTGACATGTCCGAGGACGAGAAGACTCCGGCCCGCGAGGTCATCACCGACTACGCGCAGCAGCATTTCCGCTACTTCCGCACCGCCGACGGCACCGTGTACGCGCAGAAGAACGGCCACCCCGTGGCCCGCCCCATCCGCTCCCAGGGCACCACGGGCAGCCACCGCCAGGAACTCATGGTCGGACTCTTCCGCGACGGGGTCGGTGTGTTCAACGGCACCGCGCTCAAGGAGGCGCTGGACTTGATCGAAGCACTCGCGCTGACCGAGGACACCCAGCCCGTGCACATCCGCGTCGCCCCCGGCTTCGACGGCGCGACGTGGCTGGACCTGGGACGGGCCGACGGGCAGTCGGTGCGCATCCACCCCACCGGCTGGGAGATCACCACCCCCGACCCGCGTGAGGTGTGCTGGCGCCGTACCCAGCTCACCGGGGAACTCCCCCTCCCGGTCAAGGACACCGACGGCAAGGGCATCGACCTGCTGCTGCGGCTGTGCAACTTCGCCACAGCCGAGACCGAATGCCTGGCCCTCGCCTGGCTCATCGGCTGCCTGGGACCGTCCGTACCGGTGCCCGCGCCGTTCCTCACCGGGCCGCAGGGCGCGGGCAAGTCCACCGGGGGGCGGATGCTGGTGCGGATCATCGAGGGCATGAGCGGCGACCTGCGCCGCGCTCCGAAGGATGAAGAGAACCTGATCGCAGCGGTCGCGGCCGGGTGGGTCACCGCGCTGGACAACCTCTCCCACCTGACGCCGGACCTGTCGGACGCCGTGTGCTGCATCGTCACGGGCGCGGAGAACGTCAAGCGGGCCCTGTTCACCGACGGGGACGTGTTCCGCGTCGGCTACCGCCGCCCCCTGCTCCTGACCGGCATCGACGTGGGCGTCATCCGTGGCGACCTCGCGGAACGGCTCCTGCCGCTCCGTCTGGAACGCCCCCGCGTGCGGCGCACCGAGGCGGAGCTGTGGGCGGAGTTCGAGGAGATCCTGCCCGTCGTCCTCGGGTCGCTCCTGGATCTGACGGTGAAGGTGCGTGCTGCCGAGGCGGAGACCCCGACGGATCTGCGGATGGCGGACTTCGCGCACCTGTGCGCGCAGCTCGACGCGGCCACAGGCCTCGGAGCGCTGGCCGCCTACCGCACGAGTCTGGATGACCTGAATGACGACGTGATCGAGGGCGACCTGCTGGCGCAGACCGTGTTGCAGCACGCCGCCAGCATCGAGCCGGGGGCGGCGCAGCGGATGACCTCCACCGAGTGGCTGCACCACCTCAGCCGCCTCTACGCGGGCGAGGAGCTGCGGCCGATGCCCAAGGGGTGGCCGACCACGGGCAAGGTCCTCTCCGACCGGCTCAAGCGGCTCCAGCCCACCCTTGCCGCCCGGGGTGTCCTCATCGACTCGGGCCGCACCCGGGAGGGCCGCTACCTGGAGATGACCCGACAGGCACCCCCACCCCCGCAGGAACAGGGCGAGGTCTTCTGACCGTGCCCGTCGCCGGGACAAGCAAGAGGAGCACCCCGGTTCACGGCGACGGGTGCTCCTCTTGCTGTTCGGCGCAACGCGCCGCCCAAGAGACGTGCCGCGAAGCGGCTCCTTCTCCACGCCTTGAGCGGCACCACACCACCACAGACACCCCCTCTTTTTTCCTAAGAAAGAAACCCTGCGTCACCTGCGTCACCGCAGGACGGAAAACGGCCCCTGGCCTGCGGCGACAGCCGTGACGCAGACGGCCAACGGCTGCGTCATCCTGCGTCATCCGCGTCACGGGTGACGCAGCCCTGCGTCACCCGATGACGCACCCCCACACCCCTGCGTCACCCAAAACCGCAGGCCAGGGCCACGCATGACGCAGATGACGCGGTGACGCAGAAATCCGCAGCTCGGACACACGCAAGCACCTGGAACCCACGTTGCCGCTACCGGCCCGCCCTCGCGGAGTCGGGCCGGTAGCGGCCCCAATCCGCGACTAAGCAAAGCCGCTGACCTGCGTGTTAGCGGAAGTAGCGGACTGAAAAGGAGGGCCCCGCCCTCCGTTGGAGGAACGTTATGGGAAGCACCTTGAGAGTGGTAAAGCCTCTCGAACCTCATCTGTCCGTGCGCGAGGCCGCCGTGTACCTGGGCGGTGAGCGCTACGTGCGCCGCCTGATCGCTGAGCGGCGCATCACGTACGTCAAGGACACGCACCGCGTCCTCATCCCAGAGAGCGCGGTCCTCGAATACCTGGAAGCGCGAACAGTCCCGGCTTTGCCCAGTCGGCCGGTTTCCCGTCGGTACAGGAAGGTGGCTTGATGGCAGGCAAGGGCAAGAAGTTCCGCCGGTTCGGAGCGGTAAGGCGTTACCGCTCCGGTCGGTGGTCCGCTTCCTACATCGGCCCCGATGGGCAGCGGCGCCGCGCCCCGGAGACTTTCGACAGCGAGACCGCAGCCGAGGTCTGGCTGTCTCAGGTGGAGGCGGACCTCACCCGTGGCGATTGGCGTGACCCGGATGTTGGCGCGGTCAACTTCGAGAAGTACGCGCTCACCTGGGTTGATGAACGGGAACTGTCCGCAACGACAGTCGAGCTGTACCAGCGCCTTCTCCGGCTGCACATTCTGCCCACCTTCGGGGAACTGGACTTGGACGAGATCACGCCCCCTCGTGTCCGCTCGTGGCGCACGGAACGTCTCAAGACCACGGGGGCCAAGACCACCGTGGCCAAGTCCTACCGGCTGCTCAAGGCCATCATGGAAACCGCCACGGACGATGAACTGGTCCGCCGCAACCCCTGCCGCATCAAGGGGGCGGGGAAGGAGAAGGCTGCGGAGCGACGCATCGCCACTGTCCCCCAGGTCGATGCCGTGGCGGACGCGATTGGCCCCCGCTGGCGCCTGATGGTGTACATAGCGGCCTACGGCCCTGCCCGGCCGGAAGAGCAAGCGGCGCTCCGTCGCCCGGATGTGGACCTGGACCGGGTCGGTGTGTGGATTGACGATGCCGAGCCTGAGCTGTGCACGGGGCGGCGTGCTCCCGGCGAGACGAAGTCAGAGGCCGGGAAGCGCTTCGTTGCCCTGCCCCGGTTCATGAAGCGGGAACTTCGCTGGCACCTGGAGTGGTTCGCGGAGCCGGGTCCGAACGGGCTGCTGTTCGTCGGGGAGAAGGGCGCCCCCTTTCGCCGCTCTTCCTTCGGGCGGAAGTGGCGCAAGGCCCGTGTGGTGGCCGGTCTGCCGGAGGGCTTCCGGTTCTATGACCTACGCCACACGGGGCACACCCTCTCGACGCGTTCGGGGGCGACGCTCAAGGACACGATGGTGCGCGCTGGACAGTCCTCGGAGAAGGCCGCGCTCATCTACCAGCACTCTGACGACGACCGGCAGATAGAGGTCGCGGCCGGACTCGAAAGCATGATCCAGAAAGAGCGAGAGAAGGCCAGGAAGTCGCGCGCTGATCATGAAGGTGGTGCGGAGGTGGTGCGCGACGCCTGAATCGGTCTAGACAACACAAGGGCCCAGCTTGGGGATCATGTCCCTGAGCTGGGCCTTAGTCGTTGGAGCGGGCGACGGGAATCGAACCCGCGCTCTGAGCTTGGGAAGCTCATGTTCTACCATTAAACTACGCCCGCGAGGAGCCGCAGAGTGACCGGCTCATCAGCGGATACTGTACCCCATCCCGGACCCCGGCCGCACAGCGCGAGGGGTCCTTTTGCTGTTCCTCGGGAGGGGAACGGGGCACGGGGTGGGGGAGTTGAGGCGTACGGTTGGGGAGCGGAGTGCCGCTGGTGGTCACGCCCGCTTCATCCCCTAACGTGGCTTTTGTCGTCCACGTACATGGGGAGAGGGAAGCGATGGAGTCCACCGTCGTTCGGTGTGCCGAAGGGCACGTGTTCAGCACCTCGACGTTCCCGATGCAGAATCTCGGCTCCGGCCGGATCGGACCGGGCAGGCTGCTGCGCTGCCCGCGATGCGCGCGGCTGCGGCACGCGGTGCCCGTAGGCGAGCAGAAGCGCTAGGCCCGGTTACGGGCCGGGCCCGGCTACGGGCGAAGAGCAAGGCAAGCGCAAGCGCGAGAGAGCAAGGGCAAGGCCCGGACCCGGTCAGGGACCGGACGAAGGGCAGCGAGCAGCGAGACAGCAGGCAGTGAGACGCGGGGCCGGTCCGATTGGGCCGGCCCCGCGTCGTGCGCGTAGTCTCGGTCCGTGCTTCTCTCAGACAAGGACATCCGGACCGAGATCGACGCAGGCCGGGTGCGGATCGACCCGTACGATCCGTCGATGGTGCAGCCGTCCAGCATCGATGTCCGGCTCGACCGTTTCTTCCGGGTGTTCGAGAATCACCGCTACCCCCACATCGACCCCGCCGTCGAGCAGGCCGACCTGACGCGGCTGATCGAGGCCGAGGGGGACGACCCGTTCATCCTCCACCCCGGCGAGTTCGTGCTGGCCTCCACCTACGAGGTGGTCTCGCTGCCGGACGACATCGCCTCGCGCCTGGAGGGCAAGAGCTCGCTCGGACGGCTGGGGCTGCTGACGCACTCGACGGCCGGCTTCATCGACCCCGGGTTCTCGGGCCATGTGACGCTGGAGCTGTCGAACGTCGCGACGCTCCCCATAAAGCTGTGGCCGGGCATGAAGATCGGTCAGCTCTGCATGTTCCGGCTGACGTCCCCGTCCGAGTTCCCGTACGGGTCCGCCCGCTACGGCTCCCGTTATCAGGGCCAGCGCGGGCCCACGCCGTCGCGCTCGTTCCTGAACTTCCATCGCACCCAGGTCTGAGGGAGACCCGGGAAGGTCTGAGAGAGGCAAGCAAGACACGTGAGTGACGAGCGCGAGAACCTGACGTATTCGCTGTTCGGGCAGGCCATCCGCGAGCTGGCGCAGACCGTCGCCGACGACGGGTACGAGCCGGACATCATCCTGTCCATCGCACGCGGCGGGCTCTTCGTCGCCGGTGGCCTCGGCTACGCCCTGGACGTGAAGAACCTCCACGTCATGAACGTCGAGTTCTACACCGGGGTCGGCGAGACGCTCGACCTGCCCGTGATGCTGCCGCCGGTGCCGAACGTCGTGGACCTGAGCGCCAAGAAGGTGCTCATCGCGGACGATGTCGCCGACACCGGCAAGACGCTGAAGCTGGTGCAGGACTTCTGCGCCGAGCACGTCGCGGACACGCGCAGCGCGGTGATCTATGAGAAGTCGCACTCCCTGGTGAAGTGCGAGTACGTGTGGAAGCGGACCGATCAGTGGATCAACTTCCCCTGGTCCGTCGAGCCGCCCGTCGTACGGCGCGAGGGTCAGGTCCTCGACGCCTGACGGCCCTGGGCCCACGGCTGGATACGGAGGGCGCGCGCGGCGGATGGCCTGCGCGCGCCCTTCCCTTCTGCGATACCTGCGGGTAAGAACCGCGGGTAACGGATGAGGCCAGCCGGAGGGAGACCACCTCATGGCACGTGCGAGACCTGCGAGACCCGCGAAAACCGCGCGACCCCCGAAAACCGCGCGACCCGCGAAATCCGCGAGGCCCGCGAGATCCGTCGCGGCCACGATCGCGGCGGTGACGGCGCTGGCGCTGGCGTACGGCGGCGGGACCCTGGTGAACCCGCCAGACGCCGCCGCGGCGGCAGGGGGAACGGCGGCGACGGACGCCGCAGCGCCCCTGTCACCGGAGCTGGAGAAGATCAGGGCGGCCGAGGCCGCGAAGCTGTACGGAGATCCCGCGCAGCGCCCCGTGGAAGAGCGCCAGTCCTCCCTCATCTCGCTGGGCGACAGCGAGATCTCGGGCGAGGGCGTCGGCACCTACGAACCGGGCACGAACGGGCCCGACAACTGGTGCCACCGTTCGCCCGACGCGGCCGTGCACCGCACCGGTATCGCCGCGGACGTGACGTACAACGTCGCCTGCTCGGGCGCGAGCACGGCGAACATCCGCATCGGCGGGACCAAGCAGTACGCGGACGAGCTGGTGCAGAGCGACAGCCTGGCCATCGCCGCGCGCAACACCAGGCTGAAGCAGATCACGCTGGTCGCGGGCGCCAACGACGACCTCCAGTTCGGGCCCGTGATGACGGACTGCGTCACGCGCTGGTTCCTGCTCCAGGGGCCGTGCCAGCCGAAGTACGCGCCGGGCTGGCAGGCGCGGGTCGACGGGCTCGTGCCGAAGGTCGAGCAGACCGTGAACGACCTGAAGACCGTGATGCGGGACGCGGGTTACGCGGACGGCGACTACCAGCTCGTCGTCATGGGCTACCCCAGCCCCATCGGGCCCGACATCGAGGACAACCCGCGGTACCCCGGCAAGCTCCCTGGCGGCTGCACCGGCTACACCAGCGACTCGGCGTGGGGCCGCAACGAGGCCGTGCCCGCCTTCGAGAAGGGCATGCGCACGGTCGCGCAGCGCACGGGCGCGACGTACCTGGACGCCTCGCGGCTCTTCCACGGCCACGAGGTCTGCATGGACGACACCAGGGCGCGGGGCCTGTACGTCGATCTGACGAACCCGTTCCCGCCGGACTCCAACTCCGTACGCCAGTCCTTCCACCCCAACGCGCGCGGGCACGGCGCCTTCGCCGAGTGCCTGACCCGCGTCTACGAGGCGGGGACGGCGAACGGCGTGCGCGAGGCGTCCTGCGCCGACCCGGCGGGCTCGGGGCAGCCGAAGCTGTACGAGATCGCCTGGGACGACGTCTTCACGTCGCTGCGCAACGCGGGCACCGGAAGCTGCCTCGACGTGCGCGGCAGTTCCACGCGCAACGGCACGGCCGTCGGCGGCTGGGACTGCGCCGCGTCGCAGCGCAACCAGGGCTGGTGGCGGGACTCCGCTACGGGGACCGTGCACACCGAGCTGACCCAGGACAGGTGCCTGGACGTGCCCGGATCGCGCTACGAGCCGGGCGTCGAACTGGTGCTGTGGAACTGCTCGGCTGACGGCAACCAGCGGTTCACACGGCAGGGCGACACCCTCCGGCCCACCGAGGCGCAGAGCCTGTGCCTGACCCTTACGGGTGCGCGTGAGGAGGTGCGGCTGGAGAGCTGCGACGGCTCTGCCGGGCAGCGGTTCATCCAGGGGTGAGCCGCTCAGGGGCGAACCCGCACCCGACCCTGACGCGGCGCCTGTGACGCGGCGCCTGTGACGCGGCGCCCGTGACACAGTGCCCGTGACACACGTGGGCCCCGCCGGAGCGTCCGGCGGGGCCCACGCACGCTTGCTCGTGACCGGCAGCGGCAGCTAGGAGCCAGGTGCTACAGCGTGCCGAGCTTCATCAGCACCAGCAGCGCGATGAGCTGGATCGCGGAGGCGCCCAGTGCCTTGGGCCAGGGCAGGTCGTGCGAGCGGCTGACCATGGAGGTGAAGAGCGCGCCCGCAATGACCCAGGTCACCCAGCCCAGCACCTGCACGAGCGGTGCGGTGCCGCCCAGGAAGAGGGCGAAGAGGAGGCGGGGCGCGTCCGTCAGCGACATGATCAGCATCGAGAGGCCTGCGGTCGGCGCCCAGGCACCGTCACCGCCGAACTGCCGCGCCAGCGTGTGCGTCACCGCGCCCAGGATCAGCCCGACGAGCACGACCGCGACGGCGGTGGTGAGCACGTACGGGATGGCGCTGGACAGCGTCGCGTTGATGACCTCCTCGCGGGCCTGGTCGAGGCCGAAGATCGCGAGCAGGCCGTAGAGGAACGTGACGATGAGCGCCGGGCCCCAGACGGGGTAGTCGCGCATCTGGTAGAAGGTCGCGTTCGGGCGCGTCACGATGCCGCGCAGCAGGTCCTTCCAGTGCAGCCGCGGACCAGGGGGCGGTCCCGGGGGGCCGCCCGCGTCGTAGCTCCCGCCGTCGCCGTACCCGCCGTCACCACCGCCCTGACCGTACGGGTCGTGGATGCTGAACGCCTGGGTGTGGCCCGGGTTGTTGGCGTACGGGTCCTGTGCCGGGCCCTGTCCGTGGCCCTGCGGGCTCCCATAGCCGGGCCCGTGGCCCTGCGGCGCCTGACCGTGTCCGTGTCCGTGCCCCTGGCCGTATCCGCCTGCCGCGCGCGGGTCGCCGAGGTACTCGGGCTCGTCAGGCCCGCCGTGTCGGCCCTGCCCGCCGCCCGCCTGGGGCCACGCGCCCTGCGCGCCGTACGGGGGCTGCTGCGGTGCCCGCTGTCCGTACGCGCTCGGCGCGCCGCCCGGCGCCTGCTGCGGGGGGTACTGCCCATGCTGTTGCGCGCTCCGGGTGTCCCGGCCGCGTCCCATCCTGAAACCAGCCACGTCATCGAACGTACCTTGTCCGGTGGGCCACGACGCGGGCCCGAAGGGCGTCGGAGCCGCATTGTGGCCGTTCCGGTACAACCCGTAGGGCCCAGTCCCTAGGGGGCCCACGGGTGTCCACGCGATCTTCACGTCACCTCCCGACGCGGCCCCCCGTCACGCCCCGGCGCCCGTCACGCCCCTGCGCTCGTCAGCTCGGCTCCCACAGCGGGGCGTAGGCCGGGCCCGCGAAGGAGGCGCCGAAGCGCGCGGTCGTGGCCGGGGCGCCGAGGGCGCCGGGGCCGAAGGCACGCGAGCCCGTCGCCGTCAGCCCGCCGGAGGCGCCGCGCAGGGACCAGACGGCGCCGTTGCCGCCGTTCTCGCCCGGCGCCGAGACGGCGAGACCGGCCTTGCCGTCGCCGCTGGAGTCGAGCAGCCGGACGGCGCCGCCGAAGCGGTCACCGGCCTCGGCGACGCCGCCGACGCCCGCGCTGTCCTGGTGGAACGCCTGCGCGCCCGTGCCCGTCAGCCCGGCCTTGGCACCCCTCAGCAGGACGGTGGAGCCCGCCGCCTTCTTGGTGCCGATCGCCTCGAAGGGCACACCGGCAGCGAGGTCGTCGTACCCGTCGCCGTTTACGTCGCCCGCGGAGAGGGTGGCGCCGAACTGGTCGTTGGCCTCGCTCGTGCCCGGGACGCCCGCCGTGGCCTGGGTGAAGGTGGCGGTGCGGGTGCCGGGGCCCGAGGCGGTGCCGTAGAGGACCTTCACGGTGCCGGAGTCGTAGGGCAGGTTCTCGACGACGCCGCCGGGGACCTGGCGGTAGGCGTAGTCGCCGAAGCCGTCCTTGTCGAAGTCGCCGACGGCGCCTGTCGCGGCGGAGGGGAGCAGGGTGCCGCGCGCGGTGAGGCCGTCGTCGCCGCCCGCGAAGAAGCGGGTGCCGCGGCCCATCTCCTCGAACGACTGGAGCACGAAGAGGTCGTCGGCGCCGTCCCCCGTGACGTCGCCGGCGGCCAGGCTCAGCACGTAGCTGTCACCGGTGGTCAGCTCGACGGCCTCCTCCGAGGCGGGCGCGCCGGCGCGGGTGAAGGGGCCGCGGAGGACGGTGTAGCCGCGCGCGTCGCCGCGGAACATCAGCAGGTCCTGTGCGCCGTCGCCGTCGAAGTCGCCGCCGGTCAGGTCGTCGCCCACCCCGTACGTCTCGTCCTCGCCGGGGTCGACGACCACCGAGCCCTGCCCCGACAGCCCGCTCCGCGCGCCCCACAGCACCGTCGCGCTGCCCGCGCCGACCGGGTTCGCGCGGCTCTCGCCCGGGCTGCTGACGGCGAGGTCGGTCAGCCCGTCCCCGTCGAGGTCACGGGCCACGAGGCGGTGGCCGAACAGGTCACCCCGCTCGGCCGCGCCGGGTACGCCCGGGCTGTCCTGGCCGAGGACGGTGCGGGTGGCGGGGTCCAAGCCGGTGGGCGAGCCGTAGACGACGGCTACGTAGCCCGCGGAGGAGTCCTGGCCGTACGTGCCGGGGGCGCCGATGGCCAGGTCCTGGTAGCCGTCGCCGTTGAAGTCCTCGCGCACCTGCTGCGCGGCCTGGGCGCCAGGCGCCGCCGCGCCCGCCGTGCCCGCCGTGAGGGCCGTGAGGGCGAAGCCGCCGGTCAGCGCGGCGGCCAGGCCGACCGCCGCCGCGCTCCGTGTACGTCTCTGTGTACGTGTACGGGTACGTGTGCGCATGGAGTCCCCCTCCGTTGGTCGCCGGGCCGCTCGGAACGTCGGCCTGGTCGTGCATCGGTGCGTTGGTGCGTTGGTGCGTCGGTGCGTCAGTCCGGCAGTACGGAGCCGAACTGCCGGCCCGCGAGGCCGAGTCCGAAGCGTGGGGCGCTGAAGGCGGTGGCCTGCTGCGTGGTCAGGCCGCCGGAGGCGCCCCGCAGCACCCAGACGCCGCCGTCCTCGTCGCTGCCCTCCACCACGTCCTCGCCCCGCGCGCTGACGGCGAGATCGGCCCTGCCGTCGCCGCTGACGTCGGACAGGTGCACGGCGGAACCGAAGTAGTCGTACTCCTCCGGGACGCCGGGCACGCCGGACGTGGCCTGGTGGAACGACTGGTTCCCGCTCGTGGCCAGGCCCTTCGCGCTCCCCTTGAGGAGGACGGCGGCGCCCGTGCTGGTCACCCCGTCCACGTTCTCCCGCTCGACGCCGACGGCGAGGTCCGCGTAGCCGTCGCCGGTCACGTCCCCGACCGAGACCGAGGCGCCGAACCAGTCGTTCGGCTCGTCGGCACCGGGCACCCCGGGGCTGTCCTGGCCGATCGTGACGGGCTCGCGCGCGGTGCCGGGGCCGCCCGGGCCGCCGTAGCGGATGGTGACGGTGCCGCCGGTGCCGTCGAACTTGTCGCCCGTGACCAGGTCGTCGATGCCGTCGCCGTCGATGTCGCCCGTCGCCGCCGCTGTACGGGTACCGGTGCCGATGCCGTCCCGCTCGATCAGATCGCTGTCGAAGGCGAGCCCGGCGGGGCCGCAGGTGAAGTAGCCGGTCCAGTCAGGGCCGTAGTCCGACTCCCAGCCGTACGCGACGAGCCCCGCGCTCCCAGAGCCGGTGACATCGGCCGCCACCACGTCCTGGGCGCGCGCGTCGCGGCCGTTCCAGCCGCCCTCGGCGGGTATCGGCGCGTTGTCGTCGTTGTCCTCGCGCGAGAAGCCGTCGGGCACGTACCAGGCGTTGGCCCGGCTGACGACGGCGATGTTGAGCCCGGCGTCGCCGTCGAGATCGGCCACCGCGACACCCTCGCCGAAGTCCTGGTCGTACGCGCGGGGGCTGGTGACCGGCGTGCCGCCGTACGCCAGCCCCTTCGGGCCGCCCCACAGCACGGTGACCATGCCGCCCCTGCCGTCGGCCAATTGCTCGCCGGGGGCGCCGACGACGAGATCGGCGTAGCCGTCGCCGTCCACGTCGCCGCTCGCCGTCGACTCACCGAACTCGTCGCCGCTCTCGCCCGCGCCGGGCACGGACGGCGAGTCCTGGCCGAGGGTGACGGAGCGGGCAGGGGAGACGCCGGAGGCCGAGCCGTAGGTGACGGTGACGGCGCCGCCCGTGAACTGGCCCGGGGCCTCGGCCTTCGGGGTGCCGACGACGAGATCGCCGTAGCCGTCGCCGTTGAAGTCGGCGCGGGCGGTCGCGGCTTCGGTCGAAGCAGTGGCAGCGGCAGCGGCGGCGGTGCGGGGCGCCGAGTGGGCCGACGGCGCGGTCACGGCGGTGAGGCCGCCCGCCACGAGGACGACGACGGCCGCCGGACCGAGGGCTGACACGCGTGGACGCAAGGGGACTCCAGGTTCCGTGGGCAGCGGCGGCTGATGGCCGCTGGTACACGGGTTCGACCCGTCAGGTCCACGGAAGGTTGTGTCCACGTCCCGGGCACATCGCGCGCCCGCCCGCTCACGCGTCAGCCGGACCCGCCCGTCACACGGGTCCTGTCACACCCACCCCGTCACACCCGCCGCGTCACACCCACCCCGTCACGCCCGTACGTGCGCGCCGTTCCTGGAGCCGTCGGAACCGTCGGGGCCCGGGAGCCGGACGACGAGGGTGACCAGGGCGCCGGAGCCGTCGCCCGGTTCGACCGTCAGGCGGTCGGTGACCAGCCGCGCGAGCCACAGCCCGCGCCCCGAGGGCGCCCCGGCGACGCCGGGGGCCAGTTCGGGGATCACGTCCTCGGAGAAGCCAGGACCCGAGTCCTCGACCGTGCACTCCAGCTCGGAGCCGAGCTGACGCAGCACCAGCCTGCCCTGGCCCCCCGCGTGTTCGACGGCGTTCGTGGCGACGGCGTCCACCGCGACCACGAACTCCCCCCTGCGCGGCTCGCCCAGACCCGCCCACGCCGCGCACTCCTCCACCTCGATGCGGAGCCTGGGCAGGTCCCGTGACGTGAAGTGCAGTCGGCAGAGGCGTTCGTTCGTCAGCATGTCGACCCCTTCTCCACCGCGAGTGTCAGGGAGCTGATGGAGTCGGCACCGAGTCTGCGGAGCGTACGGGCCTGGAAGGGGGTGCAGTTCACTGTCACGTCTATGCCCCCCGCCCCTCCGGGCACTGCGCCGCCTGTGCCGCCTGCGCCGTCCGTGCCGCTTGTGCCGCTTGCGCCGTCCGCGCCATCTGGGGTGACCGTACCGCCCGACCGGCTTCCGTCAGCCCCGTACGCGCCGCTCGGCAGGCGGACCCGTGCGTGCCCCGCCTCCGCGCTCAGCCGTAAGAGGTCGGCCGCGCAGCCGACGCCCAGGAAGTGCAGCGAGGTGAGATCGACGTGCAGCCCCGTGCCCGGACTCGGGCCCGACGCGAGCGCGGAGAGTGCCGCGCGCAGCGCGCCGGAGAACTCGGCGCCCGTGGACGCGTCCGCCTCCCCCACCAGCCGCACCGAGGGCATCCCGGGCCCCGGACCGGTGCCGTCAGGGCCGGGCGGCGCTGAGCTGTGGATGACGCGCAGCGAGCCGAGGCGGTCGAGCAGGGTGGTGGGGTGCGCGTCGAGCATCGCGTCCAGCACGTCCGTGCTGAACCAGCGCCCGTCGTAGGCGCAGATCTCGCTGTACGGACGGCCACCGTCGAAGAGGTGCGTCGCGCCGCGCTCCCGTCGCATCACGTCCTGGACGTCCGTGCCGAGGTCGGCGACCCAGGCCATGTCGATGTACGCGCGCATCGCCGGATAGCCCTGCCGGACCGCGAGATCGGCCTCCTCGATGAGGCGCTGCCACTGGCGCGCCGCCGTGAAGGCGGTGTCCGGTTCGATCAGCGCCCGCATGCTGCTGAGAACGAGCTGGCCGCCCGCCCAGGCGTTGAGGACGGCGGGCGTACGGGATTCGAGGCGGCCCAGCAGTTCGTCGCCGGTCACTTCGGGCGACATGAAGACGAGGACCTTCTCGCCCTCGATCAGGCCCTGGCGCACGAACGCGCTGATGACCCCCCATTGGTCCGCTTCACTCTCGTACGCCGTGAACGCGTGATCGCCGGGGCGCATCCGCTGCACGGGGATGAGGCGGTCGCCGTAATCCGCCGCACCGACTTCCGACACCTCGTGTCGCCTCCTCTGACGCTGCTGACCTGGAGGCTAGAGGGCATGCCGGGGATTGGGTATCCCCCGTCGAGGGTTGGCTCTATGTGTGATGACAACTGACCAAATACGAACGGAGCTTGCCGTTCCACGGCAAGCTCCGCCCATGTGCGCCGATTACTGACGACAAGGGTACGGACCTGCGTCCTTCCCCTCCGCAGCCGCTACTTCGCGGGCCGCTTCTCGGCTACTTCGCGGGTTCCGGTTCCGGTGCCTCCTCGGACTCCGGGTCGCCCGCGGGGTCGGCCGGGGGCTTGACGGAGTCCAGCAGGAGCTGGGCCACGTCCACGACCTGGAGTTCCTCCTTGGCCTTCCCATCGTTCTTCTTGCCGTTGACGGAGTCGGTCAGCATGACCAGGCAGAACGGGCAGGCCGTCGAGACGATGTCCGGGTTGAGGGAGAGGGCCTCGTCCACGCGCTCGTTGTTGATGCGCTTGCCGATGCGCTCTTCCATCCACATCCTGGCGCCGCCCGCGCCGCAGCAGAAGCCGCGCTCCTTGTGGCGGTGCATCTCCTCGTTCCGCAGCCCGGGCACGCGGCCGATGATCTCGCGCGGCGGCGTGTAGACCTTGTTGTGACGGCCCAGGTAGCACGGGTCGTGATAGGTGATCAGGCCCTCCACCGGGGTGACCGGCACCAGCTTGCCCTCGTCGATGAGGTGCTGGAGGAGCTGGGTGTGGTGGATGACCTCGTAGTGGCCGCCGAGCTGCGGGTACTCGTTGGCGAGGGTGTTGAAGCAGTGCGGGCAGGTCGCGACGATCTTCTTCTTCGACTGCTCGACCGTCACCCCCTCGTCCTCATCCTCACCGAAGGCGGCGTTCAGCGTGGCGACGTTCTCCTCGCCGAGCTGCTGGAAGAGGAACTCGTTGCCCAGGCGGCGGGCCGAGTCACCGGTGCACTTCTCGTCGCCGCCCATGATCGCGAACTTGACGCCCGCGATGTGCAGCAGCTCGGCGAACGCCTTGGTGGTCTTCTTGGCCCGGTCCTCCAGGGCGCCCGCGCAGCCGACCCAGTAGAGGTACTCGACCTCGGTGAGGTCCTCGACCGTCTTGCCGACGACCGGCACCTCGAAGTCGACCTCCTTGGTCCACTCCAGGCGCTGCTTCTTGGCCAGGCCCCAGGGGTTGCCCTTCTTCTCCAGGTTCTTGAGCATCGTCCCGGCCTCGCTCGGGAACGCGCTCTCGATCATCACCTGGTAGCGGCGCATGTCGACGATGTGGTCGACGTGCTCGATGTCCACGGGGCACTGCTCCACGCACGCGCCGCAGGTGGTGCAGGACCACAGCACGTCGGGGTCGATGACCCCGTTCTCTTCGGCGGTGCCGATCAGCGGGCGCTCGGCCTCGTCCAGCGCTGACTGCGGCACGTCCTTGAGCTGCTCCTCCGTGGCCTTCTCCTCGCCCTCCATGGTCTTGCCGCCGCCGGCCAGCAGGTAGGGGGCCTTGGCGTGCGCGTGGTCGCGCAGCGACATGATCAGCAGCTTGGGCGAGAGCGGCTTCCCGGTGTTCCAGGCGGGGCACTGCGACTGGCAGCGCCCGCACTCGGTGCACGTCGAGAAGTCGAGGATGCCCTTCCAGGAGAAGTGCTCGACCTGGGAGGCACCGAAGGTGACCTCCTCCTCGTTGTCGTCGTCGAGCGCGGTCTCGAAGTCGATCTCCTTGCCGCCCGAGACCATCGGCTTCAGCTCACCGAGGGCTGTGCCGCCCTTCGCGTCGCGCTTGAACCAGATGTTGGGGAAGGCGAGGAACCGGTGCCAGGCGACACCCATGTTGGTGTTCATGCTGACGGTGATCATCCAGATCATCGTGGTGCCCAGCTTCACCATCGCCCAGAAGTAGACGAGGGTCTGGAGCGTCCCGGTGTCCAGGCCGTCGTAGGCGGCGACCAGCGGGTACGAGACGAAGTAGGCCGGGTCGTAGCCGTCGACGTGGTGCAGCGCGCCCTCCAGGCCGCGGAGCATCACGATGGCGAGGCCGATGATGAAGATGACGTACTCGACGAAGTACGCCTGCCACGCCTTCGATCCGGCGAACCGGGACTTGCGGCCCGCGCGCGAGGGCAGGTTCAGCAGCCGGATCACCATCAGGACGGCGATGCCCACCGTCGTCGCGGCGCCGATGAACTCGATGTACATCTCGTACGGCAGCCAGCCGCCGATGACCGGCAGCGTCCAGTCGGCCTTGAAGAGCTGCCCGTACGCGTTGATGATCGTGGGCGGCAGCGTCAGGAAGCCGATGGCAACGAACCAGTGGGCGACGCCGACGACGCCCCACCGGTTCATCCTGGTGTGGCCCAGGAACTCCTTGACGAGGGTGGCGGTGCGCTGCTTCGGGCTGTCGGTGCGTGAGCCCGCGGGGATCGGCTGGCCGAGCTTCACGAACCGGTAGATCTGCGCGACAGCGCGAGCGATGAGCGCAATGCCGACCGCGGTGAGCACCAGCGTGACGACGATCGCGGCGAGTTGCATGTCGGCTCCTCGAACCTGCGGGGCAGCTTGCTCTTACGAATCCTGTGGGGCGGTCCGGCGAGGCTCGCCCGGTCTTACTAAGCGGTAACTTATCCAGTCCGTTCGAGATTACCCACTCCGCGCCGCCCGCTGTAGCGGATGAGGCGGTGATTTGCGTCGCTGAGGCCACCCTCAGTGACGATCCCATGGCGCCCCGGGTCCGCAGGACAGGAGGGGGTCACGACACTCCCGCGTCCTCCCCGTACCGCTCCGACCTGCGCTGATGACACCGTGCGCATAAACAGAGCATAAGAGTTGAGTCGCCCCCACTCAGCTCTGTTGACGGGTTTGACTCTGTGGTGCACTCTTGAGTCAGCTTCACTCAAGACATCAGCGGGAGGAACACGAAATGGCACGTGCGGTCGGCATCGACCTGGGTACGACGAACTCCGTCGTCAGTGTTCTCGAAGGCGGTGAGCCCACCGTCATCACCAACGCCGAGGGCGCCAGGACCACGCCGTCCGTCGTCGCCTTCGCGAAGAACGGTGAGGTCCTGGTCGGCGAGGTCGCCAAGCGCCAGGCTGTCACCAACGTCGACAGGACGGTCCGGTCGGTCAAGCGCCACATGGGCACCGACTGGAAGATCAACCTGGACGGCAAGGACTTCAACCCGCAGCAGATGAGCGCCTTCATCCTGCAAAAGCTCAAGCGGGACGCGGAGGCGTACCTCGGCGAGAAGGTCGAGGACGCGGTCGTCACCGTACCGGCGTACTTCAACGACGCCGAGCGCCAGGCCACCAAGGAGGCCGGTGAGATCGCGGGCCTCAACGTCCTGCGCATCGTCAACGAGCCCACCGCCGCCGCTCTCGCCTACGGGCTGGAGAAGGAGGACCAGACCATCCTGGTCTTCGACCTCGGTGGCGGCACCTTCGACGTCTCGCTGCTGGAGATCGGCGACGGCGTCGTCGAGGTCAAGGCCACCAACGGTGACAACCACCTCGGTGGTGACGACTGGGACCAGCGCATCGTCGACTACCTGGTCAAGCAGTTCCAGTCCGGCCACGGCGTGGACCTGGGCAAGGACAAGATGGCTCTCCAGCGTCTCCGCGAGGCCGCGGAGAAGGCGAAGATCGAGCTGTCCTCGTCCACCGAGACCACGATCAACCTGCCCTACATCACGGCGTCCGCCGAGGGCCCGCTGCACCTGGACGAGAAGCTCAGCCGCGCCCAGTTCCAGCAGCTCACCCAGGACCTGCTGGAGCGCTGCAAGACGCCGTTCCACAACGTCATCAAGGACGCGGGCATCCAGCTCTCCGAGATCGACCACGTGGTCCTCGTCGGTGGTTCGACGCGTATGCCCGCCGTCGCCGAGCTGGTCAAGGACCTGACGGGCGGCAAGGACGCCAACAAGGGCGTGAACCCGGACGAGGTCGTCGCCATCGGCGCCAGCCTCCAGGCCGGTGTGCTCAAGGGCGAGGTCAAGGACGTCCTCCTGCTGGACGTCACCCCGCTGTCCCTCGGTATCGAGACCAAGGGCGGCATCATGACCAAGCTGATCGAGCGCAACACCACGATCCCGACGAAGCGCTCGGAGACCTTCACCACGGCCGAGGACAACCAGCCGTCGGTGCAGATCCAGGTCTTCCAGGGCGAGCGCGAGATCGCGGCCTACAACAAGAAGCTCGGCATGTTCGAGCTGACGGGCCTGCCGCCCGCGCCGCGCAACGTCCCGCAGATCGAGGTCACCTTCGACATCGACGCGAACGGCATCATGCACGTGTCGGCCAAGGACCTCGGCACCGGCAAGGAGCAGCGCATGACCGTCACCGGCGGTTCCGCGCTCCCCAAGGACGACATCGAGCGCATGATGCGCGACGCCGAGCAGTACGCCGACGAGGATGCCAAGCGCCGCGAGTCCGCCGAGACCCGTAACCAGGCCGAGCAGCTCGTCTACACGACCGAGAAGTTCCTCAAGGACAACGAGGACAAGGTCCAGGCCGACATCAAGACCGAGGTCGAGACGGCCGTCAGCGATCTCAAGGAGAAGCTGAAGGGCGAGGACACCGCGGCCATCCGCGAGGCCAGCGAGAAGGTCGCCGCCACCAGCCAGAAGCTGGGCCAGGCGATGTACGCCGACGCGCAGGCAGCGCAGGGCGGCGAAGAGGGTGCCCAGGCGGGTGCCGGTGCCGCGGGCGCGGGTGACGCCAAGGCCGACGGCGACGACGACGTCGTGGACGCCGAGATCGTGGACGACGAGCAGCAGCAGAAGCCCAAGGACGGTGCCGCGTGACGGAGGAGACCCCGGGCTTCGACAAGAAGCCCGACGTCCCCGCCGAAGCAGACGCCGCACAGCCCGAAGACGCTGCGGCGCAGGCCGCCGGTGCCGCCCCCTCCGAGGAGGCGGGCGGCCCGGCGGACCGGGCCGGGGACGTTCACGAGAACGACCAGGACATCCAGGACATGCAGGGACCGGACCTCCAGGACGCCTCGCTCGTGGCTCAGCTCGACCAGACCCGCACCGCGCTCAACGAGCGCACGCAGGATCTCCAGCGGCTCCAGGCGGAGTTCCAGAACTACCGCCGCCGGGTCGACCGCGACCGCGCCGCCGTCAAGGAGGTCGCCGTCGCGAACCTGCTGACGGAGCTCCTTCCCGTGCTCGACGACATCGGCCGGGCCCGGGACCACGGGGAGCTGGTCGGCGGCTTCAAGTCGGTGGCCGAATCGCTGGAGATGGTCGCGGCGAAGATGGGCCTGATGCAGTTCGGCAAGGAGGGCGAGCCCTTCGACCCGACGGTCCACGAGGCGCTCATGCACTCGTATTCGCCGGATGTCACAGAGACGACGTGCGTGCAGATCCTCCAGCCCGGGTACCGAATCGGCGAGCGGACCATCCGTCCGGCGCGGGTCGGCGTGGCCGAGCCGCAGCCCGGCGCCCAGCCGGGGGCACCGGCTTCGCCGAAGGACGGAGAGCCGGCGGACGAAGAGGAGAGCGGTGGCCCGGACGAGGGCTGACCAGGCAGGCCAGGCTGATCGCGGCGGTGAACGGACCGGCGAGCGGGAGGAGGGACGTCGGGGTTGAGTACCAAGGACTTCATCGAGAAGGACTACTACAAGGTCCTCGGCGTCCCCAAGGACGCCACCGAGGCCGAGATCAAGAAGGCGTACCGGAAGCTCGCCCGCGAGAACCATCCGGACGCCAACCGGGGCGACGCCAAGGCCGAGGAGCGGTTCAAGGACGCGTCGGAGGCGTATGACGTCCTCGGCGATCCCAAGCGCCGCAAGGAGTACGACGAGGCGCGCACCCTCTTCGGCAACGGCGGCTTCCGCCCCGGCGGTGCTGGCGGCCCGGGCGGCGGCAGCTTCAACTTCGACCTGAGCGACCTCTTCGGGGCCGGTCAGGCCGGAGGCGGAGCCGGTGGTCCGGGCGGCGCGGGCGGCTTCGGCGGCGGCCTGGGCGATGTCTTCGGCGGCCTGTTCAACCGGAGCGGCGGTGGCACGCGCACGCAGCCGCGCCGTGGCCAGGACATCGAGTCCGAGGTGACGCTCAGCTTCACCGAGGCGGTGGACGGTGCCACGGTCCCGCTGCGGATGTCCTCGTCGGCCGCGTGCAAGGCGTGTGCGGGCACGGGCGACAAGAACGGCAGCCCCCGCGTCTGCCCCACGTGCGTCGGCACGGGGCAGGTCTCGCGCGGCGGCGGTGGCGGCTTCTCGCTGACGGACCCGTGCGTCGACTGCAAGGGCCGGGGCCTGATCGCCCAGGACCCGTGCGACACGTGCAAGGGCTCGGGCCGGGCGACCAGCTCGCGCACCATGCAGGTCCGCATCCCCGCGGGCGTCTCCGACGGGCAGCGCATCAGGCTGCGCGGCAAGGGGGCCCCCGGTGAGCGCGGCGGGCCCAACGGCGATCTCTATGTGGTGGTCCACGTCGACAAGCACCCCGTCTTCGGGCGCAGGGGCGACAACCTGACCGTGACCGTGCCCGTCACCTTCCCGGAGGCGGCGCTCGGCGGCGAGATCAAGGTGCCCACGCTCGGCGGTCCCCCCGTCACCCTGAAGCTCCCGCCCGGCACCCCGAGCGGGCGCACGATGCGGGCCCGTGGCAAGGGAGCCGTGCGCAAGGACGGGACACGCGGGGATCTGCTGGTCACTATTGAGGTAGCCGTACCGAAGGATCTGAGCGAGAAGGCGAGAGACACCCTGGAGTCTTTCCGCGACGCGACAGCGGGGAAGGATCCGCGGGCGGCGTTGTTCAAGGCCGCGAAGGGAGAGTAGATGTGAACGGCCGAGGTGGACGCAGGAACAACCCTTACGAGCTGACGGACGAGTCGCCGGTCTACGTCATCTCGGTCGCCGCTCAGCTCTCCGGTCTGCATCCGCAGACCCTCCGCCAGTACGACCGCCTCGGCCTGGTCTCTCCCGACCGCACGGCCGGGCGCGGTCGTCGTTACTCCGCGCGTGACATCGAACTCCTCCGCCAGGTGCAGGAGCTGAGCCAGGACGAGGGCATCAACCTCGCGGGCATCAAGCGCATCATCGAGCTGGAGAACCAGGTGACCGCGCTCCAGGCGCGGGTCGCCGAACTCCAGCAGGCGGTGGAGGGCGCGGCGGCGGCGATGCAGCAGCGCGAGGCGCAGGTCCACGCGTCGTACCGCCGCGATCTGGTGCCGTACCAGGACGTCCACCAGTCCAGCGCGCTCGTGGTGTGGCGGCCGAAGAAGCGCCGGGACTGACGCGGCGGGACTGACGCGCCGGGACTGACGCGGGCCGCCGCGAGGGACAACCACACAGGACAGTCGCAGAGCAGGACCGGACGAAAGGGCCGGGGCCGGGCACACGCCTGGCCCCGGCCCTCTGCGTGTGCGTCCCCGTATGCCACCCCGTGCGCATCCCGTCGCAGATGACTGCCGTCACATGAGAACCGGTAGCCCCAACCACACGTAGTGCCCTCTGAGTTCACCCCGGACAACCGCTGGTGAGGCCGTCCGACCGAAGGGGCGAGTGATGTTCAGATCTTTAACCCCCGGGTCTAGATGGACAGTTCACCTTCTTCAAGAGGTTGACATGGTCCGTACCTGCTGTGAACCTGACAACGTTTTCCGCCCCCCACGCTGAGGAGGAACAGGATGCTCCCCCCACGCAGGCTGACCAAGCGCAGGCTGATCGCATCCGCCACTGCCGCCGCGGCCATCGCCACCGGAATCATCGTGACCGGACAGGCCAACGGCCTGCCGGCCAACATGCTTTCGAGCGACAAGGCCGACTCGGCGAACGCTGAGGCCGTGGCGGACACCATTCCGCTCACCCTCAAGAACAACTCAGGACGTGACGAGCCGGTCCACGTCTACGTCATCGGCACCGAACTCGCCTCGGGCACGCAGGGATACGCCGACGAGAGCGGCGCCTTCCACGCCTGGCCGGGCGGGGGCGCGCCGCCCATCCCGGCGCCCGACGCCTCCTTCGAGGGTCCGAAGAACGGCGAGACCAAGACCATCCAGTTGCCGAAGTTCTCCGGCCGGGTCTACTTCTCGTACGGCGACAAGCTGGAGTTCCAGCTCGCCGAGGGCGGCCTCGTGCAGCCCGCCGTGCAGAACGAGAGCGACCCGAACCACGACAAGCTCTTCAACTGGACCGAGTACACGCTCAACGACTCCGGTCTGTGGCTCAACTCCACCCAGGTGGACATGTTCTCCGCGCCGTACTCCGTGGGCCTGACCTCGGGCGACGGCTCCACCAAGGAGACCGGCAAGCTCAAGCCGGGCGGCTACAAGGCCGTCATCGACGGGCTCAAGGAGCAGGGCGGCGGCTGGGAGAACCTGGTCCAGACCCGCGAGGACGGCACCCCACTGCGCGTCCTGGCTCCCGGCCACGCCACCGGCAACGGCTCCCTGCCGGGCGATGTGCTGGACGACTACATCAATCGCGTCTGGGAGAAGTACCAGAGCGAGACGCTCACCGTCACTCCGTTCAAGGAGGAGCCGGACACCAAGTTCACCGGCAAGGTCAACGGCGACAAGATGGACTTCACCGACGGCTCGGGCCAGGTCGTGACCTCCTTCGAGAAGCCCGACTCCGACTCGGTCTTCGGCTGCTACAAGAAGCTGGACGCGCCCAACGACAAGGTCCGGGGCCCGATCTCCCGCACCCTGTGCGCCGCGCTCAACCGCGGCACGCTGCTGACCAACAACCAGCAGCCCGACGCGGACAACTCCGGCTTCTACCAGGACGAGGTGACCAACCACTACGCCCGCCTGGTGCACGGCCAGATGGAGGACGGCAAGGCGTACGCCTTCGCCTTTGACGACGTCGGGGCGCAGGAGTCGCTGGTGCACGACGGGGCTCCGAAGGACGCGACGATCTCGCTCGAGCCCTTCGAGTAAGCCGCGGGGCGGGCTGCGGCTCGCTCAGCGGTAACGGTGTGAGGGAGGACCGCCGCCTCGGCAGGAGGCGGCGGTCCTGTCGTGTGCGCCCGTCCCCCGGCCCGCACCGGGGGGCGGGGGACGGGGTGCGGACGGGGCGCGTCAAGCGTGACCCGCGCACCGCACCGGAATACCGCGCGCGTGACCCGACCAGGTGAACGTGAGTGGGCGTTCGGTGCCCCCGGCCAGGAGCGTGGGGGAATGATCTCGATACGTGCGGCCGTAGCCGCCCTCGTGACCACCGCCACCGCCTTCGCCGTCATGGGCGCCTCGGCGCCCACCGTCGCACCCCTGCCCGACTCCCCGGGCGACAGGTGGCCAGGCGGCACCTCCAAGACCGTCGGGAAGCTCGTATCCCAGCTTCCCGGGGGCCAGGGCGAGGTGTGCTCGGCCGCCATCGTCGACTCCCCCAACGGCAGCGTTCTCGCCACCGCCGCGCACTGCGTGCGCAGCCCGGAGCAGAAGAGCGAACCCCAGGCCATGTACTTCCTCCCCGGCTACGACCGGGCGGGCGGCGCGGAGGCCGTGGTCAAGAAGGGGTGGAAGATCGAGTCCTGGCACACCGCGCCCCAGTGGGACGTCAACAAGCAGGTCGAGCAGGTGCTGCCGCACGACTGGGCCTTCCTCAAGGTCGCCAAGCGGAACGGGAGGACCATCCAGGAGACGCAGGGCGCGGGCAACACGCTCCAGTTCGAACCCGTGGGGGGCGGCAGGACGGCGACGCTCGGCTATCCCGTCGCGCCGCCGTACGACGGGGAGACGCTGCACTACTGCTCGGGCAACGCCCACCTCTACAAGAGGGGCGAGATCGCCGACGCCAACGTCGGCGCCCTCGCGCTCAAGCCCTGCAAGCTCACCCAGGGGGTGAGCGGCGGCCCCTGGCTGCGGAACTACGACTCGGCGAAGCAGGCGGGCACGCTGGTGGCCGTCACCTCGGTCGGCGACCAGGACGAGCTGCTGGGGCGGCCGTATCCGGCGTCGGCGCGGTCGCTCTTCGCGCGGGTCGGCGGCGGCTGACGGGCTGACCGGCTGGTTCAGGAAGCTGTCCCGCGGCGCGGGCGGCCCGGTGCTACGGGCTGTCCGCGCCGTCGCGTGTCCGGGTCCCGCGCCGTCGCGTGTCCCGGACACGGCCCTCTCACGGCGTGCGGGACATCGTCCTGTCCACCGCGATCTCGATGAGGACGCGGTCCGGGTTGGGCCGGGGCTCGCGCCCGTACCGCTCCGCGTAGCGCCGCTCCGCTTCCGCGACGAGGTCCGCTTCCGTACGGACCAGGGCGCGGCCCTCCAGGGTGGCCCAGTGCCGCCCCTCGACCTGGCACAGGGCCACCCGCATGCCCTCGGCGCCCGCCGCCTCGACATTGCGGACCTTGCGGCTGCCCCGGCTCGCGATGACACGCGCGGTCCTGGTTCCGGGTTCGTACGTCACGCTGACGGGCACCACGTGCGGGGTGCCGTCCGGGCGGACGGTGGTGAGGGTGGCGTAGCCGCGCCCGCGCCAGAAGGCCAGGAACCCCGGCTCGTCGCTGACGCGGTGGCGGGAACGCGGGCGGGGCGTGGGGCTCGCGCCGCCGTCTGTCGGGTTCGTGCTCGTCATGGGAACGAATCTAGCCGGAGGATAGTTGAGTGGAATAGACTCAACTTGCTGGATGCTGAACCTAGCAGAGGGATCCGACACAGGAGGAGCGCAGGACAGTGGACGCCGAGCTCACCAACAAGAGCCGGGACGCGATCAGCGCGGCCAACAGCCGCGCCGTGACCGATGGGCACCCCGACATCACCCCGGCCCATCTGCTGCTCGCCCTGCTGGAGGGCGAGGACAACGAGAACATCCAGGACCTGATCGCCGCCGCCGACGCCGACCAGGCAGCGCTCCGCTCGGGCGCCGAGCGGCAGCTCGCCGCCGTCCCCAGCGTCCAGGGCTCCACCGTCGCCAAGCCGGAGCCCGACCGCGATCTGCTCTCCGTCATCGCGGACGCCACGCAGCGCGCCAAGGAGCTGGGCGACGCCTACATCTCCACCGAGCACCTGCTCATCGGCATCGCCGCGAAGGGCGGCCCCGCGGGCAAGCTGCTCAGGGAGCAGGGCGCCACGGACAAGAAGCTGCTGGCGGCCTTCCAGGAGAGCCGGGGCGCACAGCGCGTGACGAACCCGGACCCCGAGGGCACCTACAAGGCGCTGGAGAAGTTCGGCACGGACCTCACCGCCTCGGCCCGCGAGGGCAGGCTCGATCCCGTCATCGGCCGTGACCAGGAGATCCGCCGCGTCGTCCAGGTGCTCTCGCGGCGCACGAAGAACAACCCCGTCCTCATCGGCGAGCCGGGCGTCGGCAAGACCGCCGTCGTCGAGGGCCTGGCGCAGCGCATCGTGAAGGGCGACGTACCGGAGTCGCTGCGCGACAAGCGGCTGGTCGCGCTGGATCTGGGCGCCATGGTCGCGGGCGCGAAGTACCGCGGCGAGTTCGAGGAGCGGCTGAAGACCGTCCTCTCCGAGATCAAGCAGAGCGACGGCCAGGTCATCACCTTCATCGACGAGCTGCACACCGTCGTCGGCGCGGGCGCCGGCGGCGATTCCGCCATGGACGCGGGCAACATGCTCAAGCCGATGCTGGCGCGCGGCGAGCTGCGCATGGTCGGCGCCACCACGCTGGACGAGTACCGCGAGCGGATCGAAAAGGACGCCGCGCTGGAGCGCCGCTTCCAGCAGGTTCTGGTGGCCGAGCCCACCGTCGAGGACTCGATCGCGATCCTGCGCGGGCTCAAGAGCCGCTACGAGGCACACCACAAGGTCCAGATCTCCGACGGCGCCCTGGTGGCCGCCGCCGCGCTCTCGGACCGGTACATCACCTCGCGCTTCCTCCCTGACAAGGCCATCGATCTCGTGGACGAGGCCGCGTCGCGGCTGCGCATGGAGATCGACTCCTCACCGGTCGAGATCGACGAGCTCCAGCGCGCCGTGGACCGGCTCAAGATGGAGGAGCTGGCGCTGGCCAACGAGACGGACCCCGGCTCCGTCGAGCGGCTGGAGCGGCTGCGCCGTGAGCTGGCCGACCGCGAGGAGGAGCTGCGCGGGCTCACCGCGCGCTGGGAGAAGGAGAAGCAGGGCCTCAACCGCGTCGGCGAGCTGAAGGAGAAGCTGGACGAGCTGCGCGGCCAGGCCGAGCGCGCCCAGCGCGACGGCGATTTCGCCGCCGCCTCCCAGCTGCTGTACGGGGAGATCCCCACCCTGGAGCGCGAGCTGGAGGCGGCCTCGGCCGCCGAGGAGGAGGCGTCCAAGGAGCCGCGCGACGCCAAGGACACCATGGTCAAGGAGGAGGTCGGCGCCGATGACATCGCCGATGTGGTCGCCTCCTGGACCGGCATCCCGGCCGGGCGGCTCCTGGAGGGCGAGACGCAGAAGCTGCTGCGCATGGAGGACGAGCTGGGCAAGCGGCTGATCGGCCAGTCCGAGGCCGTGCGCGCGGTGTCCGACGCCGTACGCCGCACCCGCGCGGGCATCGCCGACCCGGACCGCCCCACAGGATCCTTCCTCTTCCTCGGCCCGACGGGCGTCGGCAAGACCGAGCTGGCCAAGGCGCTCGCGGACTTCCTCTTCGACGACGAGCGGGCGATGGTCCGCATCGACATGAGCGAGTACGGCGAGAAGCACTCGGTCGCCCGCCTCGTCGGCGCTCCCCCCGGCTACGTCGGCTATGAGGAGGGCGGCCAGCTCACGGAGGCGGTGCGGCGGCGCCCGTACAGCGTGGTGCTGCTGGACGAGGTGGAGAAGGCGCACCACGAGGTCTTCGACGTGCTGCTCCAGGTCTTGGACGACGGCCGTCTCACCGACGGGCAGGGCCGGACGGTGGACTTCCGCAACACCATCCTCGTGCTCACCTCCAACCTCGGCAGCCAGCATCTGATGGACCCGCTGGAGAAGGAGGAGGAGAAGAAGGAGAACGTCCTCGCCACGGTCCGCGCCTCCTTCCGGCCCGAGTTCCTGAACCGGCTCGACGATCTCGTCGTCTTCTCCGCGCTGAGCGGCACGGAGCTGCGCCGCATCGCCCAGCTCCAGATCGAAGCGCTCCAGCGGCGCCTCGCCGACCGCAGGCTGACGCTGGACGTCACGGAGGCCGCGCTCGACTGGCTGGCCATCGAGGGCAACGACCCGGCCTACGGCGCGCGCCCCCTGCGCCGCCTCGTCCAGACCGCGATCGGCGATCCGCTGGCCCGCGAGATCCTCTCGGGCGAGGTCCGCGACGGCGACACGGTCCGGGTGGACCAGGTCGAGGGCTGGGACGGCCTGATGGTCGGCGCCGCGACGAAGACGGAAGCGGGCACGGACACGGGCCCGGGTACGGACGCGGGCGCGGAAGCGGGCGCGAAGGGGACGTGAAGCGGGCCTGGAGGGGGCCCCGAAGGAGCACCGTTGGCCGGGTCTCGCCGTGCGGCCCGGCCACGGGCTTGCCATGACGGGCCCGGGATGGGGGAGGATGGCGGAATCCGTACGAAGGGAAAACCACGGTGAGCATCGACCCGTCCTCGATTCCGAATTTCGGGGGCCAGGAGCCAGAACCGCAGGAGTCCGCCCCGAGCGGCCCTGTCATCCCCGACCAGGACCTGGTGAAGCAGCTCCTGGAGCAGATGGAGCTGAAGTACGTCGTCGACGACGAGGGTGACCTCGCGGCGCCGTGGGAGGAATTCCGCACCTACTTCATGTTCCGGGGAGAGGAGGAGCAGCAGGTCTTCTCCGTGCGCACGTTCTACGACCGTCCGCACTCCATCGAGGACAAGCCGAAGCTGCTGGAGGCCATCGACGACTGGAACCGTCGCACCCTGTGGCCGAAGGTCTACAGCCACACGCACGACGACGGCACGGTCCGCCTCATCGGCGAGGCGCAGATGCTGATCGGCACCGGCGTCTCGCTGGAGCACTTCGTGTCCAGCACGGTGAGCTGGGTGCGGGCCTCGATCGAGTTCGACAAGTGGCTCGTCGAGCAGTTCGGCCTGGAGAAGGACGCGGACTCTCCGCCGGAGGGAGAGTAGTCGCGCCACGCGATGGCCGGGACCAAGGCCATCGGGCGCCCCCGCCCGCCCTCGCCGCGACGGCTCTACGGCCGTCGCGGCGAGGGCTTTCTCATGGGCGTGGTGACCGGCGCCCGTCAGGACGTCAGCCGCGCGAGGCGGGCCGCCGCCTCCTCCAGGACGTCCGCGCGCTTGCAGAAGGCGAAGCGGACGAAGGGCGCGCCCTCGGACTGGTGGTCGTAGAAGACCTGCGTGGGGACGGCCACCACGCCGCAGCGTTCGGGCAGCGCGAGGCAGAAGTCGATGCCCGAACCGGCCCCGAGCGGCCGGATGTCGGTGGTGATGAAGTACGTGCCCGCGGGCCGGAAGACGGTGAACCCGGCGGCGCTGAGGCCCTTCGCCAGCAGGTCCCGCTTCGCGCGCAGATCGTCGCGCAGCCCCGTGAAGTAGCTGTCGGGCAGCCGCAGGGCCTCGGCCACCGCGTACTGGAAGGGCCCGGCCGACACGTAGGTGAGGTACTGCTTCGCGGAGCGGACGGCCGTGACCAGCTCGGGCGGCGCCGTCACCCAGCCCACCTTCCAGCCCGTGAAGGAGAAGGTCTTGCCCGCCGAGCCGATCGTGACGGTGCGCTCGCGCATGCCGGGGAACGAGGCGAGGGGGAGATGCGCGCCCTCGAAGACGAGGTGTTCGTAGACCTCGTCGGTGACCGCCAGCAGATCGCGCTCGACGCACAGTTCGGCGATCGCGGCCAGCTCGTCGCGGGTGAGGACGGTGCCGGTGGGGTTGTGCGGGGTGTTGAGCAGGATGAGGCGCGTGCGGTCGGTGACCGCGTCGCGCAGCTCGTCCAGGTCCAGCCGGTACGCACCGCCGCCGCCACCGTCGGCGTCGGGCTCCGCTTCTGCTTCCGCTTCCGCCGCCCGGGGGCGCAGCGTGACCGGCACGCGGGTGCCGCCCGCCATGGCGATGGAGGCGGCGTACGAGTCGTAGTACGGCTCCAGCGCGATCACCTCGTCGCCGGGCTCGACGAGCGCCAGCAGCGAGGCGGCGATGGCCTCCGTCGCGCCCGCGGTGATCAGGACCTCGCGCTCCGGGTCGTAGGAGAGGCCGAGGTGTCCGTACCAGTGCGCCTGGTGCGCGGCCACCGCCTCGCGCAGCTCGGGGATGCCGGGACCCGGCGGGTACTGGTTGCCGCGCCCGTCGCGCAGTGCCCGTACGGCAGCCTCCCTGACCTCCTCGGGGCCGTCCGTGTCGGGGAAGCCCTGGCCGAGGTTGATGGCGCCGGTCCGTACGGCGAGGGCCGACATCTCGGCGAAGATCGTCGTGCCGAACTCGGACAGCCTGCGGTTGAGCAGCGGACGTCCTCGCCCGGGGGCGCGGTCTCGGCCGGGCCCGGGGGTTCCCTCAGCGGCAGCGGATGTCATGGCGTCATCCTCCGCGAAGCTCTGGTCTTCCTCAACTCGGCTTTTGACTCCCGCGCTCCGGGGCAGGAGCCCGTCCACGCGCCGACGGGGCGTGCCGGAGCGGGCCGCACAACCCGCGGTACATCCGTACGACCGGCACGACGAACGACAACACCTCGGTGCGGAAGAGGACTTGGGAACTCAGAACACTCAGAGCAGTCAGAACAGTCAGCACAAAGGGGGAACCGCACATGGTCAAGCTACTGATGGTCGTTCTGCTGGTGGCGGTGCTGATCGCGGTCATTGCCGCCATCGCCAAGGGGTCGAGCGCCGGAAACGGCAGGGGCCGCAGGTCGGGCGGTGCCGCGGCGGGCGGAGGCGGCGGCTGGTGGGCCGGTGACAGCGGCGGCAACAACGGCGGCTGCGGAGGCGGTTCGTCCTGCGGCAGCAGCTCCTCCTGCGGCGGTGGTGGCGGCGGTGGCGGTGGCTGCGGTGGCGGTGGCGGGGGCGGTGGCTCCTGAGACGTATGGTCTCTCCGTCCCCCCGTGGGGTGCTTTGGGGTTGAACAACTGACCTGTCCGGCCCCCGGGGGGATGGAAACCCGGCGAAGATGGGTAAAAACGCTGTAGGCGCCGCGCATTCCATGATTCGGTGAATCCGTATCCCGGACCCTGACGTGGGCACAGGCCGGCGAACGAATGTCCCCTGGTCCCTTGTCGAGGGGTGGGCCGGCCCACCCTCCACTGCGTGCTTGCGGAGCCGACCCATGCTCACCACTCTCCAGACCCCTTACACAGATACCCGCGCGGGCGACCTGGCCTGGGCGCTGGGGCGCGAGCCGCTCCCGGCCCTGGCCTCGCTCGATCTCGAACTCACCGGCGCACGCGTCCAGTTGCGCCTGCTCGGAGCCTCCCATCAGGTGTTGCTCGACGAGGAGAAGGGCACCTGCTCCGAGACCGTCGCCTGCATGCCGGGCAGCAGCACACCGCTGCCGCTCGGCGTCTCGAAGCGCTTCGGGGAGTGGGAGTACGAGTTCGCGGCGCGCGTCGAGACGCTCTCCACCGGCTCGTTCGCGGGGCGCGCGCAGGAGTTGCTCGCGCTCGTCGCCGACCACCCCAACGGCCTCGCCGGTACCTTCCCCGGCGCCCCGCACGCCTTCACGGCGCTGCTGGTGCAGCGTCACGGCGGGCAAGTGCACTGGCGTACCTGGCACTCGTATCCCCAGGAGGGGCGGCTGGTCTCCACCCGGACCCGGGTGGGGGCGCGCACGCGCGAAGGGGCGGCGGCAATGGCCTGAGCCGGCCTTGAGCACGTCCTGAGCCGGCCTTGGGTCCGCCCTGAGCGCGCTCTGAGCACGCCCCGAGTGCGCCCCGGGCACAACACCGAGCGCGCTCCGTTCGCGCGACTCGCCTCGAGTTTCGGCCTGCGAGAGCACCCTTGTGGGTGACCGGGTGTGCTAATTCCGTCACGTAGCGTTCACGGCATGATCGACCGCCCCTTCAGCCACCCTGAGCACGCGAGGCTGCCCGTACCAGCGGGGCTCGGGCGCGGTCTCGTGCTCGGCTCAGTCTTCGTCTGCGCCGCCTGCGGGCTCGTCTACGAACTCGAACTCGTCGCACTGGCCTCCTATTTGGCGGGCGATTCGGTCACGCAGGCGTCCGTCGTGCTCTCGGTGATGGTCTTCGCGATGGGGGTCGGCTCGCTCGTCGCCAAGCGGCTGCGCTGCCGTGCCGCCGTCGGATTCGGCGTCGTCGAGGCGCTGCTCGCGCTCGTGGGCGGCTGCTCCGCGATGGCGCTGTACGCGAGCTTCGCGTGGGCCGGTGAGGCGCGGATCGCGCTGGTCGTCTTCTCGTTCGCGATCGGTCTGCTCATCGGCGCCGAGATGCCCCTGCTGATGACGCTCATCCAGCGCATCAGACAGCAGGACGCGGGCGGCGCCGTGGCCGATCTCTTCGCCGCCGACTACGTCGGCGCGCTCGTCGGCGGCCTCACCTTCCCCTTCCTCCTCCTGCCGTTCTTCGGCCAGTTGACCGGCGCACTCCTGACGGGGGTGGTCAACGTGCTCGCGGGCGGCGTGGTGGTGCTCTGGCTCTTCCGGCACGATCTGAGCGCCCGCGCCCGCTGGGGCACGGGCGTCATGAGCGCGGCCGTCGTCCTCTTCCTCGCGGCCTGCATGTCCTTCACCGTCGCGTTCGAACGCGCCGCGCGCGACGCGGTGTACGGCGGGGACGTGCGCGTCGCACTCCGCAGCGACGTACAGGAACTGGTCCTCACCGGCAGCACGGAGCCCGCGCCACCGGGCCGCGACGGCGAGCACCTCGAACTGTTCCTCGACGGGCGGCTGCGCGTCTCCTCGGCCGACGAGTCCCGCTTCCACGAGGGCCTGGTCCACCCCGCCATGGCGGACGGGCCCCGCGCCCGCGTCCTGATCCTCGGCGGCGGCGACGGGCTGGCGTTGCGCGAGGTGCTGCGGTACGCGGGGGTGCGCGAGGTGACCGTCGTCGAACTGGACCCGGAGGTCACCCGGCTCGGCCGCACGGACCCGGGACTGCGGCGGCTGAACGCGGACGCGCACCGCGATCCGCGCGTGAAGCTGGAGAGCGGCGACGCGTTCCAGTGGCTGCGCGCGCACGCCCGGAAGCCGGACGCGCTGCCGTACGACGTGATCGTCTCCGATCTGCCCGATCCCGCGATCTCGCCCAGCACGAAGCTCTACTCCCAGGAGTTCTACGGCCTCGCCTCGCGCGCCCTGGCCCGGAGCGGACGCCTCGCCGTCCACGCCGGAGCGCCCGGCGAGCGGCCCCGCGACTACTGGACCGTCGAGTCGACGATGCGCGCGGTCGGCCTGCGGACCTCGCCGTACGTGGTGGACGGCAGGCTCTCCGGCTTCACCTCCGGGCCGGACCGCTCGGTGCACGGCGGGGGCGGTGCCGGGGAGCGGGGTGAGCAGCCGCGGGACTGGGGCTACGTGCTGGCCTCGCGGGGCGGGGGTGACGACGGTGACGGCAGCGGCGACGGCGACGACGAGGGGGCGCTGCCCGTGCGCGCCCAGTCCGGGGCGGGTGCGGGTGCGGGTGCCGGTGCGGAGAGGGGGCGGGGTGCCGGGTCCGGCGCGCCCAGGTCCCGGTCACTGACCGCGAGCGATTTCCGCGAGGCGCGGGCCCGTGCCGAGCGCGGCCGGATCACGGGGCTTCCCCCGTCCTCGCTGATGCGTCCGCGCTACCTGGAGTGAGGCGAGCCGTGCGGGCCCGTCGCGCGGGAGACGGAACGGCGCGCGGCGGAAAGTGGATGACCGCTCACACGTACGGGGCGTGATGGGTAGGCTCCGCCCCATGGAGCATGAGGTGTACGTTCCGTTTTCCGTCGGTTCGGTCCGTGCGGCGCTCGCCGAGAGGGAGCGCGTGGCGGGCTGCGTACCGGGTCTGCAACTGGACGCGTCCGGGGCGTCGGGTTCCGGCTCCGGTGGCGCGGCGCCCGCGGCCTCCGGCGCGGGTGGCGAGGTGGTCGAGGGCAGGCTGCGCGTCCGCATCGGCGGCTCCAGCATCACGTACCGGGGCCGCCTGACCCTCGTGCCCACGGGCGACGGCTTCACGGCCGAGGGCACCGGGAGCGAGGCGCGGGGGGACGGCTCCGTCGCGCTGTCCCTGACCGTCGTGCCCCGCCCGTCCGAGGACGCCGAGGGCACCCGGCTGGTGTGCTCGGGCACGGTGACCGCGGAAGAGAGCGCGGGCCGCCTCGCGGAGTTCGAGGAGAAGACGGTGACCTCGGCCGGGCAGCGGCTGCTGGACCGCTTCGGGGCCGCGCTCGCCGAGAGCATCCGTGAGCGGGCGCCCGAGGGCGCGGACGCGGGTGCGGGTTCCGGTGCGGAGGTGGCCGAGGTCGCGGGGGGCATCGGCGAGCCCGACGACAACGAGCGTGCCATTCCGGGCATCCCCGGGCCCGAGACGGGGGACGCGGAGGCGTCGTCCGGTGCTGAGGACGAGGCGTCCGGCGAGGCGGGGGACGACGCGCACGAGGTACGGGGCGGTGAGCGCGCCAGTGTCTTCGAGACGGACGTGCCGCCGCCGTCGCTCGATCCGCTCGAGGACGACGAGGAGGACGGGGTCGACGGGGCCGATCCGGCGACCGCGGAGGCGGCGCATGCGCGCCGCACGATGATCGGGCGCAGCGCGGAGGAGGTCGATCACGCGCCGCCGCGTGGGCGGTACGCGCCCGTGCCGGCGCCTGAGCCCGCTGCGGCTACGGCGACTCTGCGGTGGGCGGCGCCCGCTGCGGCGGTCGTGGTCGCGGGCGCGGTGGTCATCGGCCGAGCCCTGCGCCGCCGCCGCTAACCCCTTCGCGGGGTGCGCAAGGAAACGCAGGGTTCCCCCTTCACCGGTTGCCCCCCTTCACGGGGTGCGCGGTGAAGGCCACACGGGGTGCCCGTTTCTCGTAGGGGTGCGCCTTCCCTGGTGCCTCTTGGGGGTGCGTGCGCGTGTTGCGGGCCGGTGGCACGGGTTGTGCCCACCCGTCCCGCCAGCGGGACGATTGCCCACAACAGTTTTGGCGTCGTCGCCCGGTGGGGTGCGCCTGGGTGCGTCTTGGGGTTTCGTTGCCGGGTGCGGCTGCGTGGCTTCGGCGCGGCGTGTGGTGCGGTGCGTTGCGGCTTGCGCCGCGTGATTCCGGGTTTCCGTTGGGGTTGTGGGCGCGTGGGTGGGGGGTGTCCGGTGCCGCGGTGGGGTGTCTCCTCGGCGTGAAGCTTTCGTTTTCGGCTTTCTGCCGTCGTTCGTCTCGACCTGCGGGGACACCCCACCGCGTCCCCGTCCCGCCGGTGGCCCACCTCCCCCCGGGGTGGGCCAATGCCCACCCCCCTTCGCGGGGTGCGCCTCCTTGCCGTGCGGCGGCACAACAACCAGCGCGGGACCTACGGTCCCCACTCCCCGGGCCAACCGTCCCGCGCAACACCCCCTTGGCAGGGGGCGCCTACCCGATTGCCCCCTGGGGGTTCGTTCGCGTGCCGCGGCCCGGTGGCACGGGTTGTGCCCACCCTCCCCCAGCTACCGCTGGGAGGTGCCCCCTCGCCTTGCGGGACGATTGCCCACAACAGTGGGGGAGCCGTCGCCTTCGGCTTCCCGTGGCAGCGCTGGGCCCGTACCGCAAGGTGCGGGCACACAGCATGGGGACAACCGCAGGGGGCACCGGCCGTTAGTTGGTCACCGGGTGGGAGGGGACGTGGTGGGGTGTCCCCGCAAGTGGTGGCGACGAGTATGTACAGGCAGCCGAAAAGCCGACCCGCACTTGTCGCCGCCCGAGGAGACACCCCGGCGCGGCACCGACCCCCACCACACAGCAACCCCACACGACCACCGGCACAAGCCAAGAATCACGCGGCGCCAGCCGCGTCGTACCGGTCCATACGCCGCGCCGAAGCCACCCACCCGCACCCGGAACACAACGCACCGCCCAGCGCAGCGCCCCGCACCCCGTGACGCGGCGCAAAAATCAGCGCGGGACCCTGCGGCACCCACCACACCGGCCGACCGTCCCGCGCAACACCCCCGTGAAGGGGGCACCCGGATAGGCGCACCCCTACGGGAGGCGGGGGCCCCGTGTGGCGGTCAACCTTGTACCCCGTGAGGGGGTGCAGCCCCGTGAAGGGGAAACCCTGCGTAGGGTCGGCGTATGACGCATTCCTCCACCCCCGCCGACGGCGTCACCCTCCGCGCCGCCGACGCCGAGCTCACCGTCGAGCCCGGACACGGATGCCGCCTGGCTTCGCTGAAGGTCGCCGGCACAGAGCTGCTGCGGCAGGGCGACAAGTACGGCTCGTTCGTGATGGCGCCCTGGTGCGGGCGTACCGATCAGGGGCGCTTCCGCAGCGGCGGTGATCTGTATCAGTTGCCGGTCAGCAGCGGCCCGCACGCCATCCACGGCACCGTCAGGCACGCCGCCTGGCGCACCGTCCGCACCGACGAACGCAGCGCCGCGTTCACGTACGACCTCACGGACCCGTGGCCCTGGGAGGGCCGGATCACCCAGGTCGTGGAGCTGGCGGAGGACGGCGGCGGGGTCACGCTGACGCTGGGCGTGGAGACGCTTCAGGATTCGTTCCCCGCGCAAGCGGGCTGGCACCCGTGGTTCCTGCGCAGGCTGAGCGACGGCGGCCAGGACGTCCGTATCGACTTCACCGCCGAGTGGCAGGAGGAGCGCGGCGAGGACCACATCCCGACGGGCAAGCGGATCGAGCCCCGCCCGGGCCCGTGGGACGACTGCTTCGGGATGCCGGACGGCGTCGACGTGACCCTGACCTGGCCGGAGGAGCTGGAGCTGAACGTCTCCAGCAGGGCGGAGTGGGCCGTGGTCTACGACGAGCAGCCGGAGGCCGTCTGCGTCGAGCCGCAGTCGGGGCCGCCCAACGGGCTGAACACGCACCCGCGTCTGGTGACCCTCATCGATCCGCTGGAGGTCTCCACGACGTGGACCTGGCGCAAGCCGGCCTAGCGCTCGCATAGGCTCGTATCCCATGAGCATGAGCCCCGACAGCGACGGCGTACGCGACGACGTACGCGCCAAGCTGCTGCGTCAGATCAAGGACAAGGCCGTGGTGCACGGCAAGGTCACCCTTTCCTCCGGGCAGGAGGCCGACTTCTACATCGACCTGCGCCGGATCACCCTCGACGGCGAGGCGGCCCCGCTCACGGGCCAGGTGATGCTGGACGCCACGGCGCACCTGGACTTCGACGCGGTGGGCGGCCTGACGCTGGGCGCCGACCCGGTCGCCACCTCGATGCTGCACGCCGCCGCCGCGCGCGGCCGGAAGCTGGACGCTTTCGTCGTGCGCAAGGCGGGCAAGGCCCACGGTCTCCAGCGCCGCATCGAGGGCCCGGACATCGCGGGCCGCCGGGTGCTGATCGTGGAGGACACCTCGACGACGGGGAACTCGCCGCTCACCGCCGTCGAGGCCGCGCGTGAGGCGGGCGCCGAGGTCGTGGCCGTCGCGACGATCGTCGAGCGCGGTGCCGCGTCGGCGATGGAGCGCGAGGGGCTGACGTATGTGCACGCGTACGACCTCAAGGACCTCGGCCTGGCCTGAGCGGCGCCCCGAGCGCCCTTGGGCGCCCTGCGCGCCCCGCGCGCTGGTCCGGGACCCGGCCCCCGCGCACCGCCCGGGGGCCGTTTTCCGCACCGTGTTATGTACCGTCCGATTCAAAACTGCTAGCGTGCCGCACATGCCCCGGCCCAGGAACTTCGACGAGGACCGCGCGGTCGACGCCGCGCTGGAGGCGTTCCGGGCCACCGGGTACGAGGCGACCTCCACCCAGGACCTGTGCGAGGCCACGGGCCTGGGCCGCAGCAGCATCTACAACACCTTCCGCAGCAAGCACGACCTCTTCCGGCGCACCCTCGTCCGCTACACGGAGCGGCTGTGCGCCGAGCAGCGTGAGCTGATGGCGCGGGAGGACCTTCCCGCGCGCGAGAAGGTCCGTGTGCTGCTGGACTCGGCGCGGCTGACGGCCGCCCGCGGCTGTCTCCTCGTCAACACGGCCGTCGAACTCGCCGACCGCGACGAGGAGATCGCGCGGCTGCTGCGCGAGGGCCATGAGCGGCGCGTGGCCGGGCTGCGAGCGATGTTCGAGTCGGCCCGGCGCGCGGGCGAGATCGACGGGGGCAAGGATCCGCACGGGCTCGCGCTCTTCGTCCTCGCCACGGTCAGCGGGATGAGGGTCAGCGCCCGCAGCGGCGCGGACGAGAGCGCGCTGAGCGCCATCGCGGAGACGGCCCTCACCGCCTTCTGAGCCCTTCTGAGCCCTTCTGGGCCCGGCCCGGAGGGGGAGAGGCGAATGTTCCACGTGAAACCATCCGCGGCGGGCTCGTGGGCTCGTGAACCCGTGAAGCAGAGGGCTGGAGCATCCGGGTTCGTCTGGGAAGATGGGGGCGACGATGACGTCGATCCGTTGAGCTGAACAGAGCCGATACCGCACTCGCACACCCCAAGGAGCGGACAGATGCCCATCGCAACCCCCGAGGTCTACACCGAGATGCTCGACAGGGCAAAGGTGGGCAAGTTTGCCTACCCCGCCATCAATGTCACCTCGACGCAGACCCTGCACGCGGCGCTGCGCGGCTTCGCCGAGGCGGAGAGCGACGGCATCATCCAGATCTCCACCGGCGGTGCGGAGTTCCTGGGCGGCCAGTACAGCAAGGACATGGTGAGCGGCGCGGTCGCGCTGGCCGAGTTCGCGCACATCGTCGCGAAGAAGTACCCGGTCAACGTCGCGCTGCACACCGACCACTGCCCGAAGGACAAGCTCGACGGCTACGTCCGGCCGCTGCTCGCCCTCTCCAAGGAGCGCGTCGACGCCGGTCAGAACCCCCTCTTCCAGTCCCACATGTGGGACGGGTCGGCCGAGAACCTCAAGGACAACCTGGAGATCGGCGAGGAGCTGCTGGCCCTGGCCGCAGCGGCCAAGATCATCCTTGAGGTCGAGATCACCCCGACCGGCGGCGAGGAGGACGGCGTCACCCACGAGATCAACGACGAGCTGTACACGACCGTGGACGACGCCCTGCGCACCGCCGAGGCCTTGGGCCTGGGCGAGAAGGGCCGCTATCTGCTGGCCGCCTCGTTCGGCAACGTGCACGGCGTCTACAAGCCGGGCAACGTCGTGCTCCGTCCCGAGCTGCTGAAGGACCTTCAGGAGGGCGTGGGCGCGAAGTTCGGCAAGCAGAGCCCGTTCGACTTCGTCTTCCACGGCGGCTCCGGCTCCACGGAGCAGGAGATCGCCACCGCGCTGGAGAACGGCGTCGTGAAGATGAACCTCGACACCGACACCCAGTACGCCTTCACGCGGCCCGTCGCCGACCACATGTTCAGCAACTACGACGGTGTGCTGAAGGTGGACGGCGAGGTCGGCAACAAGAAGTTCTACGACCCGCGGAGCTGGGGCAAGGCGGCCGAGAAGGGCATGGCCGAGCGCGTGCAGCAGGCGTGCGGCAACCTGCGCTCGGCGGGCACCAAGCTGAAGTGACGCGTCGCGACTGACGTGTTCGCGCTGACGCGCTGACGACGGGCCCGGCTCCCTCCTCGGAGGGGCCGGGCCCTCGGCGTTCCCCGGGCCTCCGGCGCGGAACGCGTCGCGTCCGCGCTGTGGCGGGAGGCGCCGGGCGCGGGCAGGATCCCCGTATGAGTGATCCGCCACGCGACCCCGAGCAACCGGCGACATCAGCGGAACCGGCCACGTCCGCGCACCCGGAGACGTCAGCGGAACACGCCGCACCCGGCACCCTCTCCCTGGGCGGCGGCCCCGGCCGCTGGGTGCTGTTCGTCGCCGTGCTGGGCTCGGGTATGGCGATGCTCGACAGCACCGTCGTCAACGTCGCCCTTCCCCGCATCGGCCGCGACCTCGACGCCGGCATGGCCGTGCTCCAGTGGACGGTCAACGCCTACATGCTCACCCTCGCGGGCCTGATCCTGCTGGGCGGGGCGCTCGGGGACCGGTACGGGCGGCGCCGCGTGTTCGTGGTGGGGGTGGTGTGGTTCGCGGCGGCTTCGCTGCTGTGCGGGCTCGCGCCCAGCTCGGAGGTGCTGATCGCGGCTCGCGCGCTCCAGGGCATCGGCGGCGCCCTGCTCACGCCCGGCTCCCTCGCGCTGCTCCAGGCCACCTTCGCGCCCGACCAGCGGGCGCGCGCCGTGGGCGCGTGGTCGGGGCTCGGTGGGGTGGCCTCCGCCGTCGGCCCGTTCATCGGCGGCTGGCTGGTCGACGGGCCCGGCTGGCGCTGGGTGTTCCTGCTCAACATCCCGCTCGCCGCGCTCTGCGTCCCCGTCGCGCTGCGCCACGTACCGGAGTCCAGGGATCCGGCGGCGCGCGGCCGGTTCGACGCGACGGGCGCGGCGCTGGCGGCGCTCGCGCTGGGCGCGGTGACGTACGCGCTGATCGCCGCGCCCGACCGGGGCGCCTCCCCCGGCGTGCTGGTGCCCGCTGCCGTCGGACTCGTGCTGGGCGCGGTGTTCCTGCGGTGGGAGCGGCGTACGGCGGAGCCGATGATGCCGCTCGCGATCTTCGCGTCGCGCCAGTTCTCCGCGGTCAACGCCGTCACCGTGTGCGTCTACGCGGCCTTCGGCGGCTTCTTCTTCCTCTCCGTGCTCCAGCTCCAGACCGTCGCGGGCTACTCCGCGCTCCAGGCGGGCACCGCGCTGCTGCCCACCACCGTGCTGATGCTGCTGCTGTCCGCGCGCTCCGGCGAGCTGGGGCAGCGGATCGGGCCGCGCGTTCCGCTCACCGTCGGGCCGCTGCTGTGCGCGGCGGGGATGCTGCTGATGATGCGGGTGGGGCCGGAGGCCGACTACGTGACGGACGTGCTGCCCGCGCTCGTCGTGCTGGGCTGCGGCATGGTCGCGCTCGTGGCGCCGCTCACCGCGACCGTGCTCGCCTCGGTCGACGTGGCCCGCGCCGGGCTGGCCAGCGGCATCAACAACGCCGCCGCCCGCGCGGCCGGTCTGGTGGCCGTCGCGGCGCTGCCGCTGCTGGCGGGGATGGGGCCGGAGGCGTACCGCTCGGCCGACGAGTTCGCGGCGACGTTCCGGCGCGCGATGCCCCTGTGCGCGGGGCTCCTGGTCTGCGCCGCCGCGCTGGCCTGGGCGACGGTGCGCGCCGACGTGCTGCGGGACGCGCGGGATGTGCCGCCCGCGCCGGATGCGTCCGGTGCGCCGGAAGCGCGGGACGGTGCGGGGCGCGAGGCGGCCGGGACGGGCACCGGCGCGGGCGCTGGCACGGGGGCCGGTGACGGTGCCGGTGCTGGGGAGCGGCGGTGCCGGCCCGAGAGCACGTACCACTGCGGCGTCGCCGCACCCCCGCTCGACCCCGGGAACGCGGACCCGGATCCGGACCCGCGACCGGGCCCCCGACCGGGCCCGGAACGGCCCTCCGCGCCGCCCTCCCCGTAACCCCGGCCCTGGGGCGGCTCCGCCCGTGCCCGACATCTCGGGGGAAGGCAGACTGGGGACCATGTCCATTCACGAGAACCTTCTCGGGGGACCGCCCCCGACCCATCTCCCCGACGACCCCGAGCCGCGCGAGCTGCTCGCTTCCGGGACGGCCCCGGCCGAGGTCGCCGCGAAGTACCCGACCTCCTCGCTGGCGTGGGCGCAGCTCGCCGACGACGCCTTCGAGGGCGGCCGGGTCGTCGAGTCCTACGCGTACGCCCGCACCGGGTACCACCGTGGCCTCGACGCGCTGCGCCGCAACGGCTGGAAGGGCCATGGCCCCGTGCCGTTCGAGCACGAGCCGAACCGCGGGTTCCTGCGGGCGCTGCACGCGCTCGCGCGCGCCGCGCAGGCCATCGGCGAGCAGGAGGAGTACGAGCGCTGCTGGACCTTCCTGAAGGAGAGCTCGCCGACCGCGGCCTCCACCCTGTCCTGACGGGGAGCGGCGGCACGGGGGAGCCACGGCACGGGGGAGCCGCAGGCGCCACAGGCGCCAAAAGCACACCAGGCAGCACGTGGTGGCGAACGCCACAGGGCCCGTCCGGGCGGAGATCCGGGCGGGCCTTGCCCCTGCGCGGGGCATTGCCCATGATTCCTGTGGGCCCGCCCGCAGGCCGCGCAAGCGCAGGTCGTGGGCCGGGTCCGAGGGGACCGGGGCTCCGAAACCGTCGAGACGACAGGAGGGGCGGACCGCTACCCGGCAGCTTGCGTCGAGGAGACAGCGATGTCGCACCGACCCGATGCCCCGGAGACCGGTTCGGCCGAACCGAACCTGGACTTCGAAGGCACCACCCCGTACGAGGACTACGTCCAGGCGGACGTCCTCACCCACCTCCAGCACCCACTTTCCGACGATCCGGGCGAGATGGTCTTCCTCGTCACGACCCAGGTCATGGAGCTGTGGTTCACCGTCATCGTGCACGAGTGGCGCACCGCGGCCGACCGGCTGCGCGCCGACGACGTGCCGGGCGCGCTGGCCGCGCTGAAGCGCTCCACCTACGAACTCCAGGCGCTCAACGCCTCCTGGGAACCCTTGGCCCATCTCACCCCCGCGCAGTTCAACGCGTACCGCTCCGCGCTCGGTGAGGGCTCCGGCTTCCAGTCGGCGATGTACCGGCGCATGGAGTTCCTGCTCGGCGAGAAGTCGGCGTCCATGCTCGTACCGCACCAGGGCGCGCCCCGCGTGCACGGCGAGCTGGAGAAGTCGCTGTACGAGCCGAGCCTCTACGACGAGGTGCTGCGCTTCCTCGCCCGCCGTGGCGAGGACATACCGGCCGACGTCCTGGAGCGCGACGTCTCCCGGCGCTACGAGCCCGACCCGGCCGTCGAGGCCGTGTGGGCCCGCGTCTACGCGGCGTCGGACGACAGCGGCCGGGGCAGGGACGAGGCGGGGGAACTGCTCCGGCTGGGCGAGGCGTTGACCGAGGTCGCCGAGCTGGTGTGGCGATGGCGCAACGACCACCTCGTGGCCACGCGCCGCGCCATGGGCGCCAAGACGGGCACCGGCGGCTCGGCCGGGGTCGCCTGGCTGGAGAAGCGCGCGGCGAAGAACGTCTTCCCCGAGCTGTGGACGGCGCGCAGCCATGTCTGAGCGCGGTGGTCACGGTGGTATCGCGGAGGGGCGCGGCCCGCTGGCGGCGGAGGCGGCGGCGCTGGACGCCGAGGACGTGCTGGCCGCCAAGCGCAAGGACTTCGTGCTGGACGACACCGTCTATCTCGACGGCAACTCGCTGGGCGCCCTCCCCCGTTCCGTGCCCGGCAGGCTCGCGGACGTGGTGGAGCGCGAGTGGGGGCGGCTGCGCATCCGCTCCTGGCAAGAGTCGGGCTGGTGGACGGCGCCCGAGCGCGTCGGCGATCTGATCGCCCCGCTCATCGGCGCCGCCGGGGGGCAGGTCGTCGCCGGGGACTCGACCAGTGTCAATGTGTTCAAGGCGGTCGTCGCCGCGGTCCGCATGGCCCAGAACGACGGCGACGGCGAGGGCGGCGCGGGCGAGGGCGGCAGCGGACCGGCCCGTACCGAAGTCCTCGTCGACGCGACGACGTTCCCCACCGACGGATACATCGCCGAGTCGGCCGCGCGGATGACGGGCGCTACGGTCCGTGCCGTCGCCCCGGCGGACATGGCGGCCGAGGCGGGCCCGACGACCGCGGTGGCCCTCGTCAACCATGTGGACTACCGCACCGGCGAGCTGAACGATCTGCCCGGCATCACGGCCGCCGTCCACCGCGCGGGGGCCCGCGTCGTGTGGGACCTGTGCCACAGCGCGGGCGCACTACCCGTGGACCTCGACGCCTCGGGCGCCGATCTGGCCGTCGGCTGCACGTACAAGTACCTCAACGGAGGGCCTGGTTCGCCCGCGTACCTGTACGTGCGCCGCGCGCTCCAGCCGCGCTTCGACTCGCCCCTTCCGGGCTGGAACTCGCACGCGGACCCGTTCGCCATGTCCGCCGGTTACCGCCCCGCAGAGGGCGCGGCGAGGGGGCGCGTCGGCACGCCCGACATCCTGTCGCTGCTGGCGCTGGAGGAGGCGCTGGGCGTGTGGGAGGGCGTCGAGCTGACGGCCGTGCGCGCCAAGAGCCTCGCCCTCACGGACTTCTTCCTGCGCTGCGTGCGCGCCTACGTACCGGAGGGGCGCACGCGCTCCCTCACCCCGGAGGCGCACGGGCGGCGCGGCAGCCAGGTGTCGCTGCTGTGCGAGGACGGAGTGGACGCGGGCCAGGCGATGGAAGCCCTGATCGCGCGGGGAATAGTGGGGGATTTCCGGCGTCCCGGCGTACTCCGCTTCGGCTTCACCCCGCTCTACACTTCGTTCGCGGACGTCGAGCGCGCGGCTCGCGTCCTGGGGGAGGTGACGGGGGTGACGGGGTGAGCGACGAGGAATTCAAGGCTCTGCTCTCACTGGAACCGGTGGAGCCGGAGCGCGTCGAACGGTACGGCGAGCATCCTTCGCAGGTCATCGATTTCTATGGGGTGGGGGCACCAGGACCGCGGATCACGGTCCTGCACGGCGGCTTCTGGCGCGAACGGTACGACCGCGCCCATCTGTCCCCCTTCGCCGCCGCGTTGGCGGGGCGCGGGATGCGGGTGGAGCTGGTCGAGTACCGGCGCGTGGGAGGTGGCGGCGGCTGGCCGACGACCGCCGAGGACGTGGACGCGGCACTGGAGCATCTCGGGTCACCGCCCGATGTGCTGCTCGGGCACTCCGCCGGCGGTCAACTGGCGCTGTGGGCCGCGGCCAGGAGGGAGCGCGCGGCGGGCCGCATCGTGGCCGTCTCCCCGGTCGCCGACCTGGGGCGCGCCCACCAGCTCGGCCTGAGCGACGGCGCGGTCGCCGAGTTCCTCGGCGGCCCCGACCTGGTGGCGGGACGGCTGTACGAGGCCGACCCGATGAAGCTGCTGCCCCGCGTCGCGGTGGAGATCCTGCACGGCACGGCCGACAAGGACGTCCCGCTGGAACTGTCCCGCCGCTACGCCAACGACTGGGGCACCCGCCTCCACCTGCTCCCCGGCGTCGGCCACTTCGCGCCGTTCACCCCACGAACGGCGGCCTTCGACGTCCTGCTGGACACCTTGAAGTGACGGCCCCGCGCCCCCGTACGCACCATGCGGGGGCGCCGGGCCGACCGGGCCCCTCAGCGGACCCAGTTCTTCAGCGGCTCGGTGTCGAGGACGATCCCCACCGGTCCGGGCAGCTCGACGCTCTTGCCGAAGGGGACGCGCGCCGTGCGCTCGTAGCGCACCCCGTCCGGCTCGCTGTGCACGACGGTCTCGCCGCTTTCCCGGTCGACGAGGAGATAGACGGGGATGCCGCTCTCCGCGTAGGCGCGGGGCTTCTCCACGCGGTCTCGCAGATCTGTGCCCGAGTCGTAGGAGGTCACCTCCACCGCCATCAGCACGGGCGCGGGGTCGGCCCACTCGCCGTGCCCCGCGAAGGCGTCGGCGGGCACGAGGCTCCCGTCGGGGCGGGCCCGCCCGTCGCGGTACGTCTCGATCCGCAGCCCCTGCTGGGAGTCGAGCCACAGCTCGGGCCTGTGCTGCATGCAGACGCGGGTCAGCCACTGGATGACGCGTCCGTGATCGCCGTCGGGCACGGCCTTCTCCCCGATCCGTCCGCCGATGAACTCCAACGTGACGGTCTCGGGCGCGGCGGCGGCGATCTGCTCGAAGTCCGCCACTGACATCAGAGAAGTGCGCTCGGCCATGACCGTCATGGTGCATCCCCTTCCAGGTGATGGCCAGTGTGGCGCGTCCCGCACGCCGAACGGCCCTGTCCGTACCTCCGTTCACCTGTGCGAGTGAACGGAGGTACGGACAGGGCCGGTCCGGGCGCCCCAGGAGGCCCTACTTCGTCTCCAGATCCCTCCTGCGGAAGCCCGCCAGGCCGAGCGCGAACAGGGCCGCTGCCACGGCCGTCAGGATCAGCAGCGGGGTCCACTCCAGGTCGTGGGCGGGGAGCTGGGGGATGTGGCCGAAGGGGGAGAGGTTGTTCATCCAGGCGGGGAACTGGAGGATCTGGCCGAGGTAGCCGACGACGAACGCGTAGACCGGCACGAGCCACACCGCGGCCGTCGCCCGCGGCAGCCAGCCGAAGAGCAGCGTGGCCAGGCCCGCCGTGACCCACAGCGCGGGCGCGTAGGCCAGCGCGGCGCCCGCCAGCTTCGCGACCAGCGCGCCGTCCCCCGTCGAGGCCGCGCCCGCGAGGCCGAAGCCGAGTCCGGCCAGGAGCAGCGCCGCCGTGCCGCCGACGACGGCGATGACGAGGTGGCTGCCCGCCCAGCGGGTGCGCGAGAGGCCCGTGGCCAGCAGGGGTTCGGCGCGGCCCGCACTCTCCTCGGCGCGGGGCCTGAGCGTTGCCATGACGACGTACACGGCGGCCAGGATCGCGTTGACGATCATGACGATGGAGGCGAAGGAGTCCGTGAACGAGGCGCCGCCCGCCTGCGCGAGCGCCTTGTCCATCGCGTCGACGTCCTTGAGCATGTCCTCGACGTCGCCGAGGATCGACCCGTACATCGCGCCCAGCACGAGCAGCGCGGCGCCGAAGCCCGCCATCGTGCCCCGCTGGAGCCGCAGCGCGAAGCCGAGCGGGCGCACCAGTGCGGCGGAGGCGGCCGAGGCGCCCTGCTTCTGGGCGCGCAGCCCGGCGCCCACGTCGCGCCGGGTGCTGAGCACGTACGCCGTGGCCGTGACGACGGCCGCGGCGCCGAGTGCCAGGAGCAGCGGCCACCAGCTGTTGTCGACGTAGGGGTAGGTGCGCTGCGCCCAGCCGATGGGGGAGAGCCAGGAGAGCGCGTCGGTGCCGACGTCACCGGCCGCGCGCAGCACGTAAGCGGCCCCGATGACGGCCATGGCCATGCCGGAGGCGCCCCGCGTGTGCCCGGTGATCTGCGCGGTGACGCAGGCGACAGCCGCGAAGAAGATCCCGATCGCGGCGTGCGCGGCCCCGTAGAGCAGCGAGCCGCCCGTGGTCACCCCGTCCATGCCGAGCCCGGGGAGGCCGACGCCCAGCAGCAGGGCGAGCCCGAGGTTGGCGAGGACGGCGAGGGCCAGTGCCGAGGTCAGCGAGGCGTGCCGTCCGACGACACCGGAACGCACCAGTTCGGCGCGTCCCGTCTCCTCCTCGGCGCGGGTGTGCCGCACCACGATGAGCACGCTCATCAGGCCGACGAGGACTCCGGTGAAGCCCATCATCTGGTGGCCGAGCATGGAGCCGAAGTTGTAGTCGTCGAGGTAGTGGCGCGGGCCCGTCATGGCGAGCCCGGCGGGGCTGTCCATGGTCCTGGCGACGGTGGCGCGGTCGGCGCCGCCGGAGTAGAGCTGCTCGAACTTGCTGGTCGAGGTCAGGGTGCCCAGGAACAGGGCGAGGATCCAGACGGGGGTGCGGACGCGGTCGCGGCGCAGTCCGAAGCGCAGCAGGGTGCCGGTGCCCGCGAGCGCGTGGCGTCCGGTACGGCCGTCGCCCGAGGTGTGCGGCCGGGCCGGGGTCGCGGTGCCGGTTCCGGCGCCCGCTCCCGGCCCGGCGCCGGTGGGGGTCTCGGTGCTCATGACGCGGCCTCTCCGGTCCCGGCTCCGGCGTCGGCGTCGGCACCGGCACCGGCACCGGCACGGTGGCCGTTCGCGGCCAGCTCGTCGCCGTAGTGCCGCAGCATCAGCTCTTCGAGGGTGGGCGGGTGGCTGGTGAGGCTGCGCAGGCCGAGCCCGGTGAGGTGGCGTACGGCGCCGTCCAGGTGCGCCCCGTCGACGGCGAAGTGCACGCGCCCCTCGTCCGTCCGCAGGTTGTGGACGCCGGGCAGCTCGCGCAGCCCGGTGACGGGGCGCTCGGTCTCCGCCTCGATCGTCGTACGGGTCAGGTGCCGCATCTCGCTGAGCGTCCCTGACTGGACGGTCCTGCCCAGCCGGATGATGCTGACGCGGTCGCAGAGCTTCTCGACCTGGGCCAGGATGTGGCTGGAGAGCAGCACCGTCTTCCCGGCGTCCTTCGCCTGGAAGATGACGTCCTGGAAGATCACCTCCATGAGCGGGTCGAGCCCCGCCGTCGGCTCGTCGAGGAGCAGCAGCTCCGCGTCCGAGGCCAGCGCGGCGACGATGGCGACCTTCTGCCTGTTGCCCTTCGAGTACGTGCGGCCCTTCTTCGTCGGGTCGAGGTCGAACCGCTCGATGAGTTCGTCCCTGCGCCCCTTGTCGATGCCCCCGCGCAGGCGCGCGAGCAGGTCGATGGCCTCGCCGCCGGTGAGGTTCGGCCAGAGTTCGACGTCTCCGGGCACGTAGGCGAGGCGCCGGTGCAGCTCGACGGCGTCGTCCCAGGGGTCCTGGCCCAGCAGGCGCGCGCTGCCGGTGTCCGCGCGCAGCAGGCCGAGCAGGACGCGGATGGTGGTGGATTTCCCGGCGCCGTTCGGCCCGAGGAAGCCGTGCACCTCGCCGGTTCCGACCTCCAGGTCGAGACCGTCCAGCGCGCGGGTCCGGCCGAAGGTCTTCACGAGGCCGGATACGGAGATGGCTGTGGCCGTGTTCATGTTTTGGAAGCTACGCTTATTTCACAAACTTGTGAAGTTAAGGAAGCGTTAGAGTCTTCCCGTACGTGAGCTGAGCAGGGAGAAGCTGGAACGGTGACGCGAGAGCGACGACGGCAGGGGCCCGCCGAGCACGAGGAGCCCGCCTCGGAGCGGCACTACGAGAGCGCCGTCTCCCCGTTCGTCGAGCGCTTCGCCGCCGACCTCACCGAGGCCGGTATGCAGCGCATGTCGTCCCGGGTCTTCGCCTGTCTGCTCGCCTCGGACGAGGGTGCGCTGTCCTCGGCGCAGCTCGCCGAGCGCCTCCGGGTCAGCCCGGCGGCCATCTCGGGCGCCGTCCGCTATCTGTCCCAGGTCCGCATGGTCAGCCGCGAGCGCGAGCCGGGCTCACGGCGCGAGCGCTACCGCGTCCACCACGACGTCTGGTTCGAGGCGATCACCAGCCGCGACACCCTGCTGCACCGCTGGACCGCCACGCTCCGCACCGGGGTCGACGCGGTCGGCGCGGACAGCGCGGCGGGGCGCCGCATCGAGGAGAGCCTGGAGTTCCTGGACTTCGTGGCGGAGGAGATGAACGGTCTGCGGGAGCGCTGGCTCAAGCAGCGCGCGGAGCGGGAAGCTGAGCGCGAGGCCGAGCGCGAGGCCGAGCGGGAGACCGGCCGGGGCGGGCCCGGCGGCCCGGTCTGACCCGTCGAGGGCACGTCGGGCGGGCGCGTGCGCGGGGTCCGTCGGGCGCGGGCGTGGGCGCGGGCGTGAGCGCGAGACGATCGCCGTACGGTGCGGGAGGCGGCGCAGCGGTCCGTCGGGGCGAGCGTGGGCGCGAGGGCGAGGGCGAAGGGGGCGGCACGGCGGCACCGGAGCCGACGGCCGCTGACGCCTCCGCCCCGCCCCCTTCGCCCCCTCGGCGAACCCCGCCCCCTCAACGCATGGGCACCATCAGCCGCAGCGCGGACGGCACCACCGTCCACGTCCGGGTACCCCGCACGGGCCCCCGTTCCGCGCACCCCGCGCGGTAGCGGAATTCGGGCCCCGCGACGGTCACGGCCCGCGCCCTGGCCCGTACCGGCGCGGACACCGCGCGCTCGCGCACCGTCACCTCCGCCATGCCGCCGTCGTCCGTCGAGACGGACACCTCCTCGACGGGCCGGTCCCAGTCGGCGAGCAGCTCACCGTCCGCCTCCACCCGGAGCCGCTGCGCGGGCACGCGGCCCGTGACCGCGCCCGGCTGGGGGGCCAGGACCGTACGCGCGAGGCTGCGGCAGGCGCGGCGCCAGGGCGAGTCCGCCGGGCCGCCGCCGTCACCGTCGGACGGGACCGCGCCGCCCGCGCCGCCCGTGCCACGCGCACCGCCCGCACCACGCGCCCCTCGCGCCCCGCCCACGCCGTCCGTGCCCGGGATGCGCAGGCCGCCCAGCACGACGCCCCCGCTGTCGTCCACCAGCAGATCGAGCCACTGCTCGGCCCCGCCCAGCGCGGCCCGCGCCGCGCCCACCGCGTCCGGCGGCACCCCCAGCGCGCGGGTCAGCGCCACGCTCGGCTCCGCGCCGACGGGGACCACCGAGAGCACCGACTCGCTCAGCTTCCGCTCCCCGTGCAGCAACTGCACCGCCCGCAGCAGCGCGAGGTCGTCACCGATGACCACGGGACGCCGCGCGCCCCTGCGCGCGAAGGCCCGCGCGATCTCCTCCGGGTTGTCCGGCACGCACACCTTCACACCCGGTGCACCCGCACACAGCACGTCCCTCGCGATCCTCACGGACTCTCCGTCCGTCAGCCGTGCGGCGGGGTCGATGACCACGAGCAGGGGAGGGCCGGGAGCCCTCGCGGGGTCTGGAGCCGACACCTTGTTCCTCTCTCAGGTAACCTCTCGGTGCAAGAGCCCCTGTCGCTGTTGCGCCAGGGGCTTCCTCTATCTGGGGCACCGGTCCACGGCTCTTGCGATGGCAAAAGCGCCATGCACGTGGGACATGCCCCGCCCGGAAGGGGTGTACGCCTGTGCCCGCACTTGTGCTGCTCGGTGCTCAGTGGGGTGATGAAGGCAAGGGAAAGGCCACCGATCTGCTCGGTGGGTCCGTGGACTATGTGGTGCGCTACCAGGGCGGCAACAACGCCGGCCACACGGTCGTCGTAGGCGACCAGAAGTACGCGCTGCACCTCCTCCCTTCCGGAATCCTCTCCCCGGGGTGCACCCCGGTCATCGGCAACGGAGTCGTCGTCGACCCGTCGGTCCTGCTCTCCGAGCTGAGCGGACTCGACGAGCGCGGCGTCGACACGTCCAAGCTGCTGATCAGCGGTAACGCGCACCTGATCACGCCGTACAACATCACCGTCGACAAGGTGACGGAACGCTTCCTCGGGAAGCGCAAGATCGGCACGACGGGGCGCGGCATCGGCCCGACCTACGCCGACAAGATCAACCGCACCGGCATCCGCGTGCAGGACCTCTTCGACGAGTCGATCCTGCACCAGAAGGTCGAGGCGGCCCTGGAGTACAAGAACCAGGTCCTCGCCAAGCTCTACAACCACCGCGCCATCGTCACCGAGCAGGTCGTCGAGGAGATGCTCGGCTACGCGGACGCGCTCAAGGGCTACGTCGCCGACACCACCCTGCTCCTCAACGACGCCATCGACGAGGGCAAGGTCGTCCTCTTCGAGGGCGGCCAGGGCACGCTGCTCGACGTCGACCACGGCACGTATCCCTTCGTGACCTCCTCGAACCCGACCGCGGGCGGCGCCTGCACGGGCGCGGGCGTGGGCCCGACGAAGATCAGCCGCGTGATCGGCATCCTGAAGGCGTACACGACGCGCGTCGGCGCGGGCCCCTTCCCGACCGAGCTGTTCGACGCCGACGGCGAGGCGCTGCGCAGCATCGGCGGCGAGCGCGGGGTCACCACGGGCCGCGACCGCCGCTGCGGCTGGTTCGACGCCGTGATCGCCCGCTACGCGACCCGCGTCAACGGCCTCACCGACTTCTTCCTGACGAAGCTCGACGTGCTGACGGGCTGGGAGCAGATCCCGGTCTGCGTCGCGTACGAGATCGACGGCAAGCGCGTCGAGGAACTGCCGTACAGCCAGACGGACTTCCACCACGCGAAGCCCGTCTACGAGTACCTGCCGGGCTGGACCGAGGACATCACCAAGGCGAAGTCCTTCTCGGACCTGCCGAAGAACGCGCAGGCGTACGTGAAGGCGCTGGAGGAGATGTCCGGCGCCCCGATCTCCGCGATCGGCGTCGGCCCTGGCCGCGACGAGACGATCCAGGTCAACTCCTTCCTGAGCTGACCTGAGCTGACACCGGGCCGCCCGCCGAGGGGCGCCCCGCTCACGCGGAGGCTCGTCGGCGGGCCGCGCCTCTTACCTATGGCGCGCGGTGGACCGGGCGCCGATCAGGTAGGAGAGGTCGCGCACGCCGGGCGCTTGCGGGTGCTGGCGCACCAGGTCCACGGCGATGCGGCGGATGGAGGGGCGGCCGAGTACCTCGGTCCGGGCCTCGCGGGCGGCGGACAGCAGAGCCTCGGCGGTCTGCTCAGGGCGTCCCCACTGCCACCAGGCGCGGGCGAGGTCGGTGTGGAGCCGTCCGCGCCGTTCCGGGCTGCGGAACTGTGTGGGGTGCAGTCGTTGTCCTGCCTCGACGGCCGCTCCGGCGTCGTGGAGTGCCCAGTGCACGCCCACTTCGTAGAGGCCGACAGCTGCCGGGGTGATGGTGGCCGCCTCGCGCGGGGTGGCAGGCAGGCGACGTGTGCTCCGCCTGGCCTCGGCGATCAGCTCGTGCGCGTCGTCGCGGTCCCCGGCACGGGCCGCGGTATAGGCCGCGGTGCACAGCATCTGCGCGTACATCGCGGTGAGTCGGGGGGTGGGCAGACCGGTGGCCTCGATGCGGTTCAGGGCTGTCCGAGTGACCAGTGCCGCGTCCTGGGGCTGGTCCTGGTGGCGCAGGACGATGCTCAGGGCCCTGGCCGATGCTCCTTCCGCCAGCGGGTCGCCGGAGAGTTTCGCCCAGGTGCGGGCCCGATCGGCGGCTTGTCCGGAGAGACGGTACTGGGCGATCTTGCTCAGGTAGTGGGAGGCGAGGGTGTAGCAGTGCGACACCTGCGCGCAGGCGGCCGGAGTGCGGTCCTCGGCCGCCGCCTCGGCAGTGGCCAGCAGCTCCTCCAGCGCCTGTGGCATCCGCTTTAGCCGCCCACTGTCGAACAGGGCTTGGGCGCGTCGGAGCTGCCGGGGAACACCGCTCGGCGGCTGCTTGGGCGAGGGCATGGCCGCGAACGCCGTGTCCAGGGAGACGAGAGAGGCGGGAACGCTCAGGCCGGCGGCCGTGACGAGCGAGCGACGTCGCATCGGATCATCCTCCTGGGACGCAGGCGCGGGACGCGATCCGGCCACCCTAGAACCATGTGGGTACACGAGCCCCAGCACCGCGCCAATTACCCACGCAGGGATGGAAAGCTCCACGGCCAGGGGCCGCAGCTCGTCCGTGGAGACGGCCCGGCGTTGCTCCATACGGCTGAGGGCGGACTTGGACCGGCCCATCCGGACAGCCAGCTCGCACTGCTGCATGCCATGGTGTTCGCGGGCGAGCTGGATCAGGGCCCCGACGTGCTGACGGGCGATGACCTGCCGGGCCCGAGGAGAGTCCCAAAACGGATCGCGCATCCGAGCCCCCGGTCTGGAGTGCCGGAATCCGAAACCTCACCACGGTAGGGGCGCCGTCACAGACCGTCCAGGGAAGTTGCACATTCCGCAACCGTGTTGCGGCTTGCGGGAGTCGGCTCCTCTCCGTCGTCCGGCGGCGGTGTGCTGGCCGGACAGGCACCACGCCAGCGAGAGGAGCACACACATGGCAACCGCGACCGCACTGGAGCCGCGCACCGCACACCGCGACCCCCGCGACTTCGTGACACCGGAGCTGTGGAACCGGCAGATCCACCTGCTCACCCGCGACTGGCCGTGGGACGCGGTCATGGCCGAGCGGGTCTTCGGCCAGGCCGTCTCCTACCTGATCACCGCGATGGAGACCTGGGGGAAGCAACTGGAGCTGTGCTGCGGCCGTCTCATCGACATCGCCGTGCACAACTTCATCCTGGACACCGTGTACTACCGCGAGTTCTGCGCGCGGCACTTCGACGGCGGCTTCCTGGAGCACATCCCGGAGATCACGTTCAAATACGACGGGTCGGTGCGGCGCACCGCCCAGGTCATCGCCGAGCACGGCTTCGAGGTGGACTGGAAGCTGTGGGAGCGGGACTACGCCCGCTGCGGGCCCTGCCGCCCTGGCGCGAACTGCCACTGAAAGAAGGGCGCGGCCCGCGACCGGCACGTAGCGGTCGCGGGCCGCACCATGCCGTGCGGGAACGGATGAAAATCCGGCTCTTGGCGGTGCGGGGAAGAGCGCGAGGGCTACGGTGTCAGCCACCTCGCCCACCGTCGCACCAGGAGTTCCCGCATGCCCCCCGCCCCCCAGGCGCAGCCGCGCCCCGCCTCGGAGGGCCGCCCGGACCTCTCGCGGTTCGACTGGACCCAATACCCCGGCCACGGGCCGGGCGCCGAGTTGCTGGGCACTCCCCGAACCGCCCTGGACCTGGGATGCGGCGATGGCGCGGAAGCCGCCTACCTCGCCCGACACCACGGCGTCCAGGTCACCGGCGTCGACCACTCCTCCGCGCAGATCCAACGCGCCCGGCGAAGTCGAACCGACCCCGGCCTGACGTTCATGGAGGCAGAGGCTTGCGCGTTCCTCGCCGCCACCGACACCGTCTGGGACGCCGTCTACAGTTGCTGGGGCGCGATCTGGTTCACCGACCCCGAACGCCTGCTGCCCCTGATCGCACCCCGCCTCGCCCCCGGGGGCATGCTCGTCTTCGCGCACGCAGAGGCACTGGAGGGCTACTACGGACCGCAGGGCATCTACGCCCACGGTCTGCGAGGGCCGCGACGCCTCGAAGTGCGCTGGGCCTACACCCCCGACGCCTGGGCCGACCTCCTCAAACACCACGGCTTCACCGACATCGATATCCGGCTGGAAGCGCCGGACCCCCAGGACGTCCGCACCCTGCTCGTCCGCGCTCGCTCCGTTCTCGCTGGCTACTAGGCTGCGCCGGGGATTCGGGGAACAGAAGGGTGGCCGATGCCTGCGAGGAAGCCCGCGACGGAGCGGCAGCGGCGGTTGGGTGCGGAGCTGCGCAAGATGCGTGAGCATGTGGGGCTGACGATCAACGAGGCCGCCGCCATCCACCGGACGGACCGTACGACGGTGAGCAACACGGAGTCCGCGCGGTCCGGTGTGAGCAGTGACCGGGTGCGGGTGTGGGCGGCGAACTACTCCTGTCCCGACACGGATTACATCGACGCGCTCGCGGAAATGGCCAGGGAGCGCGGCACGCACTGGTGGGACGAGTACCGGGGCGTCATGGCCGCCGGAGCACTCGACCTCGCGGAGATGGAACACCACGCGAGTGCGCTCAGGTCCGTCCAGCTCACGCACATGCCAGGACTCCTCCAGCACGAGGACTACGCGCGAGCGGTCTTCAGGGAGGCCGTGCCCGCGCCGAGCGACAGTGCCCTCGGGGTCCGGCTCGCCTACCGGATGCGGCGGGCCGAGGTGCTGACGGGAGAGGCCGCGCCGACGGCCGTGTTCCTCATTCATGAGGCGGCGCTGCGCATGCAATTCGGCGGCCGGACCGTCGCGCGTACGCAACTCGACCACTTGCTGGAACAGTCCGAGCGGGAGAACGTCACGGTCCGAGTGATGCCGTTCGCGATGGGTGGCTTCCCGAGCGCGGGCAGTTCCACCTTGTACGCATCGGGGCCGGTGCCCCCGTTGGACACCGTGCAAACTGATACTCCGGTGGGGCCGGGTTTCCTGCACTCGGAGACGTACCTCGCCAACTACCGGACGGTGATCGACCGTTTGGAAGAACGGTCGCTCGAACCCAATCGGTCACGCGACCTCATCCGCGACGTGGCCCGAGAGATGTGAAGGCTGGAGACCGTGCACATTCAGTGGCGCAAGTCCTCGTTCTCGGAGGACGCCGAAGGCAACAACTGCGTTGAACTCGCATCGCATGAAGGCCAGATCCTCATACGTGAGAGCGACGATCCGGAGGTGGTCGTCAGGACGACACCGGAGAAGCTGCGCGCGTTCCTAGCCGGAGCCAAGGCCGGTGAGTTCGACAGCTTCGCGTAGCTGTCGTCGCAGACGCTTCTATGGGCGAGGCATATGCCAACCTGTGAGCTGTTTCACGCAACATGTGGTCTCAGGGAACAAGTTGCCGCTACGCTCACAAAGAAGCGCCCCGGCGGTGTCTGAACCACACCCCGGGGCTTGGCCAACGCCACCCTTAACCAGGAGCGTCAGCATGACTCACCGTATCGGCCCTGCCCTGAAACGAACACTCGCCCACATCCTTGCGGTGCTCGCCCCACGGGCGCGCCCCCTTCCGGCAGCCCACACGCCCCGCACCCTCAGCGGGCGGCGGCTGCTCACCCGCGTCGTCGAACCGCCGCACCTCCCGGTGAGCGCGCGCGGTCACCGGGACGCGCCCGCGTTCGACGGTGCCGCCGGGCCACTCGTGCGGCCGTACTTCCTGGCGCACGAGCGTCAGGAACGCCGCACCGCGCTCGCCCTCGCGCTGGACGGGATCGATGTCGGGCCGTGGGTCATCCACGGGCACCCCGTCGGCGCCCCGGCCGTGGCGGGGGTGGCCGCCTGATGGGTACCGCCCCTGACCGGAACGGCAACCGCAACGGCAACGCCGACGCGCTGCACGTCAGCCGCGTGCCCGGCAAGCCCGTGCGGCGGGAGGCGGACGGGCGGCTCGCCGTCCACCTGTGGCTGCGGAAGGGCGGCACGTTCGACGGCGACCTGGCCCTACGGCTCGGCCCCGCGGAAGCGGAACCCCTGCACGCGCAGCTCTGTTTCGCCCTCGCGGCGGAACCCGCCGCGCCGACCACGTCGAGCGGCGCCGTCCCCGGCTGCCGTCAGCCCGTCCAGGGGCCCTCGGGAGTGCGCTGGTAGGACCCCGCCAGCCCCCCGCCCCAGGGGCCCGCGTCAGTTCACGCGGGTGTACGTCAGCGACGTGTAGCCGCCGGGGAACTCGCGGACGAGGTGGCCGTCACCGGTGACGCGCAGTTCCGACGCGTCGCCGGTGGCGCAGTCGCCCGAGGAGCGCTTCTGGTTCACCAAGGGGGGCGCCACGCGCAGGGGTTCGTCCGTGCCGCCCGCGGAGAAGAGGTCGACGGACGCCTCGCAGTGTTCGCCGCCGCCCTCGGAGACCAGGGTGACGGCGGCGCTGCCCACGGGCTTGCGCTCCACCGTCATGCGCTGGGTGCCGCCGTTGGCCAGGGGGCGCTGCCAGGTGCCGATGTAGGCGTCGGGGATCTTCTCGGCGCCGGTGACCTTGCGGAGCTTCGCCGAGCGGCCGGCGGCCTTCCAGGTGAGGGTGCCGTCGGAGTTGTGGATGAGGGTGTGGGAGCCCAGGGCCGAACACCTGCCGTCGGGCACGCTCTTGACGACCTTGGTGTCCAGTTCTATCGACGTCTCGCCCTTGGAGTTCGTCTTGGTCTCGTCGAGCTTGCCGTCGCTCTTGCACTCGTAGGTCTTGCCCAGGCTGATGCTGTCGGCGACGATCTCGCCCATGCCGCCTTTCGAGATGACGAAGCGCCGGTACTGACCCGTCGGCTCGCCGTACCTGTCGACGGGGCCGCTCCAGGTGCCGACGAAGTCGGCGGGGACGTCCGAAGCGCCGCTGCCGCTCGCGTCGTCCGCGCCCGAGACCGAGCCCAGCAGCGGCACGTCGGCCCCCGAGGCGACGACCCCAGCGCAGGCCACCAGCACCACGGCGCCCAGAGCCAGCAGGAGGCGGCGCCGCCGGGACCGTCCGCCACGCGCGCTTCCGGTCTCCGCGCCGCCCGCGCCGCCGGACCTGGCCCCCGTGCCGACGAGCCCCGTCTCCGCACCGTAGGACGCGCTCGCGAGCGCACCGTGCCGCGCGGCCAGCTCGGCCGACGGCGCCCCGGAGCCGGAACCGGCCCCCGAACCGGCCCCCGGCGGCGGCGTCGCGGACGCCTCCGCGCCCTGTCCCTGCCCTGCCCCCGTACGGGCCGTGTCGCGCGAGCCCGAAGGCGGCGTGTCCGTATCGAGGAGCTGCACGGCGTGCCGCCCCAGTTCGGCGATGAGCGTCGCGGGGAGCCAGGGCGCGGAGGCGGTGCCCGTGGAGATGGGCTGGACGCGCGCGACGACGTCCTCGGGCGCCGGCCGCTTCTCGGGGTCCTTCGCCATGCAGTCCTTGATCAGGCTCAGCAGCGGCTCGGTGATGCCCTCCAGATCGGGGTCCTCCGTCGCGATGCGGAACATCACCGAGTGGACGCCGCCGGGACCGCCCCCGCCGAACGGCGGCCGACCCGTCGCCGCGTACGCCAGCAGCGTGCCCATGCAGAACACATCGCTCGCCGGGGTCAGATGCTGGCTCTTGATCTGCTCGGGCGACATGAAGGTGGGGGAGCCGACGGTGACCCCGGTGCTGGTCATCGAGGACTCGGGGAGCGCGTAGAGGGCGCGGGCTATGCCGAAGTCGATGACGCGGGGGCCGTCGATCGTGAGCAGGACGTTGGACGGCTTGAGGTCGCGGTGGATCAGTCCGGCGCCGTGGATGTCGAGGAGGGCGCTGGCGAGCCCGTAGGCGAGGGTGCGTACGGAGCGCTCGGGCAGCGGACCGTGGCCGCCCCGCACGCTGCCGGAGACGACCTCGTCGAGAGAGGGGCCCGCGATGTAACCGGTGGCGACCCAGGGCGTGTCCGCCTCGGTGTCGGCGTCCAGGACGGGCGCCGTCCAGCGCGCGCCGACGCGCCGTGCCGCCTCCACCTCCTGACGGAAGCGGGCGCGGAACAGTTCCTGGGAGGCCAGTTCGGTCTTGACGAGCTTGACCGCGACGGTCCTGCCGCCCTCGGAGCGCGCGAGATAGACGCGGCCCATGCCGCCGCTGCCGAGCCTGCTCAGCAGCCGGTAACCGCCTATCCACTGCGGGTCGTCCGCTGCCAGGTCTCCCATCCCGTCCCTCATCTCGGTTCGTGTGCGTCCGTCCTGAGACCTTCTCACTGTCGTTCACGAAGGTCACAGGAGGGCTGCCAACCGGTTCCCTTTCAGCCGTTACGGGTGGGGCCGACGCCGCACTGTTCGGACATCTGGGCAGGTCAGGGGGGTGGTGAAGGTGGTGCGACGGGAGTGGGGAGGTGCTGCGGTCACGGTGTGGCGGTCAGCCCGCGGTCAGCCTGTCGTGCTGTACGGAGCTGAGGCGGATGACGTAGACGAGGGCGAGGATCGTGGCCGGGACGCCGAAGAAGTCCGTGAACAGGCGGACGGCGACGAGTCCTTGCGCGTCGCTCAGGCTGACCGCGTCGTACCAGCTCTCCCAGAAGCCGAGGAAGCCGAGGCAGAAGTAGATCATCCACAGTGTCCACCAGGCGTTGACCACGCCGCGCGGCACGCGCGGGCGCTGCTGCCCGTACCACTGGCCCGTGCCGGGAAGGCTGGCCGTCCACACGTCGTTGGCGATCTGCTTCGGCATGAACAGGTTGCAGAACGGGATGTACCAGCAGGCTGCGGCCATCTCGGGCGCGTAGCGGATGCGGCCGGGCGCGAAGTGCTCCGCGTTGATCCGTACCCGCCAGAACCACACCGTCCACAGCACGGTCAGCGGCAGCCCGATGACGACGGCGAGGACCTCCATCGCGATGGTGGAGTTCTTCAGCAGGACGAAGTCGGTGGCCGTGCTGACCTCGCGCAGGGAGCCTTCCAGCGCGGTCAGCGACGAGTCGACCATCAGCACGACGACGAGGTCGGCGACGGTCCACGCCAGGATGAGGCCCAGCAGCACATTGATGTACCGGGCCAGCGGCTGCGGCGAGCGCGCGGGGCGGCTCGGGGGCGGCGGCGCGGCTGCGGGTGCGGGCGCGGGCGCGGGGGCGCCGTTGGGGCCGTAGGACGGGCCGACGGCGAAGCCCGGGTTCGGGGTGTTCGGGATGCCGGGTCCGGGGCCCGGCGGCTGGGGCTGCCACGGCTGCGGCTGCGGCTGCCCGTACGGTCCCGGGCCCGGAGCGCCCATGACGCCCGTGGGCGGCCCGTACACGCCGGTCGGCGCGCCGAAGGACGGCGGCGGGGTGGAGGAGACCGGGGGCGGCGGGGTGGAGGCCGCGACGTGGGACGTCGACGGGGGAGGCGTGGAGGAAGCGGAGCCGGAGCCGGAACCGGAACCGGAGCCGGAGCCGGAGCCGGAGCCGGAACCGGAAGCCGGGTCGGACGCCGGTCCTGGTGGTGAGGGCTGCTGGCCCTCCGGGTCCTCGCTGTCCAGGAGCTGGACGGCGTGCCGCCCGAGCTGGGCCAGCACCTCGCCGGGCAGCCACGTCGCGGCGAGTGCGCCGCCGCCGGTCCGCTCGGTGAGCGCGTCGAGACCGGGGCGGCCCGCCGGGTCCTTGACGAGGCAGTCGGCTATCAGCTCGCGCAGCGCGCCGGATATGCCCGTCAGATCGGGCTCCTCTTCGGCGATGCGGAAGAGCAGCGCGTGGATGCCGCTGTCGGAGGTGCCGAAGGGCATCCGGCCCGTCGCCGCGTACGCGAGCACGGCGCCGAGGCAGAAGACGTCGCTCGCGGTCGTCACCCGCTCCCCCCGCACTTGTTCGGGCGACATGAAGCCGGGCGAGCCCACGAGCGCGCCCGTGCGGGTCAGCCCGCCCGCCGACTGGACGGCCGTGTCGAGCGCGCGGGCGATGCCGAAGTCGATGACGCGGGGGCCGTCGATGGTGATCAGGACGTTGGACGGCTTGAGGTCGCGGTGGATGAGCCCGGCGTCGTGCACGGCGCGCAGCGCCTGGACCAGGCCGGAGGCCAGCGCGGTGACGGAGTGCTCCGGCAGCGGACCGTAGTGCTCGTCGACGACCTCGGTGAGGGAGGGGCCCGCGACGTAACCCGTCGCGACCCAGGGCGTGTCCGCCTCGGTGTCGGCGTCCAGGACGGGCGCCGTCCAGGCGCCGCCGACGCGGCGGGCCGCCGCGATCTCCAGCGCGAACCTGCGGCGGAAGTCGGGCTGCCTGGCAAGCTCGGACTGCACGACCTTGACCGCGACCGTACGGCCGCGCTCGGAGCGCGCCAGATACACGAGGCCCATGCCGCCCTCGCCCAGCCTGCCGAGCAGCCGGTAACCCCCGATCCAGCGCGGATCTTCGGTACTCAGCCGCTTCATGTGTGCTACCTCTCCCCCGATGCCCGGTGTCGGCTGGTCCGAGGATAGAGGTGCCCGGACGGCCGGATGTGCGAGGGAGCGCATCCGATTCGGTCTCGATACGTTCGCCGCCGCCCGGTCGCGGAACGTCGCCCGATCGCGGGAGGCCGCCCGGTCGCGGAACCCGGGATCTTCCCCGTGACCTTTAACGGCTGGAGGAGGTCGCGTTAACCCTCGGCTGCCTAGCGTCCTCGGCATGGATTCGATCAGTCAACTCCTCGCCCACCTGGGCCTCGACCTCGTCGCCGTCCTGACGCTGACGTTCGCGGTCTACTACCCGAGACACCGGCGCCGGGACCTCGTGCCCGCCTACCTCGCGCTGAACGTCTCGCTGTTCGCGGTGGTCGCGGCGCTCGCCCGGGTCGGCGGCGACGGCGGGCTCGCGCTCGGCTTCGGCCTCTTCGGCGTGCTGTCGATGATCAGGCTGCGGTCGGAGTCCATCCAGAACGAGGAGGTCGCCTACTACTTCACGACCCTCGTCCTCGGCCTCATAGCGGGCCTGCCCCACCTGCCTTTCGCGCTCGCCGCCACGCTGTGCGCGCTGCCGCTCGCCGTGGTCTGGGCCGCCGACCACCCGCGCCTCTTCGCCCGTACGCACCGCGCGGTCGTCACCTTCGACGCGGCGCTGACCGAGCCGGAGGCCGTGGAGGCGTATGTGCGCGAGCGCTTGGGGGAACCGCAGTCGTGGAAGGTTCAGGAGATCGACTACGTACGAGATCTCGCCGTCGTCGACGTCCGCTACCGCCTGAGCGCGGCGCCCGCGCACCGCGCGGACGGTACGGGACACGCGGCCCGCGCCGAGCGCACCGACAGGGCCGACCGCACGGCTCCGGCGCCCGCCCCCGCCCCCTACGCCGCGTCCACGACCGGGTCCGCGATCGCCGACCACTCGCAGGAGGCCGCCGTATGACCGCCCCCGCCGTCCGCGCCATTGGCCGCGCCGCGCTCTCCGCGCACCCCATCGCGCTCGAAGACGTCCTCGCCCGCGCCCAGCTCCTGGCCAGGTTCGACCGCGCCTACTTCGTCCCGGCCCGCGTCTTCCTGGACTTCGCGGCCCGCCTCACCGACCCGCGCCGCCGCGACCCCTTCCGCGCGCTGTCCATCGACGGCCGCCGCTGGTTCCGCTACCACTCCGTCTACTACGACACCGAGGGACTGCGCTCGTACCACGACCACCGCCAGGAGCGCCGTCACCGGTTCAAGATCCGGGAGCGGCTCTACGAGGACTCTGGGGAGCGGCAGTTCGAGCTGAAGCTGAAGGGGAGCAGGGGCGAGACGGTGAAGTACCGCCAGCCCCTGGAGGGCTCCGCGCTCGGCGCCCGGCCCCGGCGCTTCCTGGAAGAGACCCTGTCCTCCGTCTACGGGATCGAGGCGCCCACCTCCCTGCGCCCCTCCCTCGTCACGGACTACCTGCGCGCGACGCTCGTCGCCGAGGGCCAGCGCATCACGTGCGACGCGGGCCTGGTCTGCCGGGACGCGGCGGCCGACGGAACCGGAACCGGAACCGGAACCGGCGCGGGCGGGGTACGGGGCGCGAGCGATCTCGTCCTCGTCGAGACGAAGTCGGCCGGGCATCTGACGGAGGCGGACCGGATGCTGCACGCGTACGGGATCCGGCCCGCCGACTTCACCAAGTACGCGGCCCTGGGCGCGCTCCGCCCCTCGCTGCCCTCCAACCGCTGGCACCGTGGCCTGGCGACGGCGTTCCCCGGCCGCGGGTGACGGACGTACCGGATGCGCCCGATGAGCCCCGGCGAGCCCTCTCAGGCGAGCCCGAACTCTCAGGCGAGCCCGAAGCGGCACCGCACGCGCGCGCCCCGCGCCCGCCCCCGCCCTTCGTCGTCCGCCGCGCCGAAGGTGACCTCGCCGCCGGAGTCCTCCGCCGTGCGGCGGGCGATGTCCAGGCCGAGCCCCGTCGAGCCCGCGCCGCTGCTGCCCCGTGCCGTCACGCTCTCGCCGCCCCCGCCCCCGTCGCCGTCGTCGGGGAAGCCGGGCCCGTCGTCCTCCACCAGCAGGACGCCGTCGTCCGTGACGGTCACCCACAGCCCGGTGCCGTCGGGGGTGTGGTCCAGTACGTTGCCGATCAGCGCGTCGAGCAGCGCTCGCAGATCGTCGCCCGACACCCGCACCACGACGCTCCCGGACGGCACCGTCACCGACACGGCCCGGCCCTGGTCCTCGGCGAGCGGCGCCCAGAACCCGGCGCGTTCCCTGGCGACGGCGGCGAGGTCGGCGCGCTCGCTGCCCGGCTCGGCGCCCGCCCTGCGCGCCGTGCGGATCACCTCGTCCACGCTGCGCTCCAGTGCCACGACCCCGGCCCCGATCCTGGCCGCCTCCTCCGGGTCGCGCAGGCCCTCGGCGTCGAGGCGCAGCGCGGCGACGGGCGTACGCAGCCGGTGCGCGAGGTCGGCGGCGCGCTCCCGCTCGGCGGCGACGAGCCCGTCGATGCGCTCCCCGAGTTCGTTCAGCCGCCCCGCGACGAGGCGCAGCTCGTCGGGCCCCAACGGCTCGGCCCGCGCGTCGAGCTGCCCGCCCGCCAGCCGGTCGGCGACCCCGGCGAGCAGCCGCGTGGCCCGCACGAGGCGCGCCGCGAGCCGGTCCGCGAAGGCGAGACCCAGCAGCATGAGGGCCACGCCGAGCCCCGCGACCGCCAGCCAGGACGGCAGCACCCCGGCCCGCAACTGCCCCTCGCTCACGGCGACCTGCACGACGGAGGCGCCGTTCTCCCTCGCATCCGAGCCCGTGCCCGAGCCCGTGCCCGTGCCCGTGCCCGAGCCCGTGCCCGCCGCGTCGCCCGTCCCCAGCACGGGAACCATGACCACGCGCCCGCCCGAGGCGGGCGAGTAGGTGAAGGCCCGCCCGTGCCGGGCCAGCCGCAGCGCCGCCGCGCTCACGTCGGGCGCCCGCTCGCCCAGGGTGTCCCCGTCGGCGAGGACGACCGACGTACGCGGCTGCCCCCTCCCGTTCAGCCCGTCCAGCACACCACGCACCACGTCGCGCCCGTCCCGCTCGGCCGCGCCCCCCGAACCGGCGCCGACGAGCGAGCCGCCCACGACGGCCGCGACGGACTGCCCGCGCTCGGTCGCGTCCGTCATCGCGCGGTCCTCCGCGTGGCTGCGGGCCAGCAGGGCCAGCGGGACCAGGAGGACGGCGAGGACGACGGCGGTCGTCGTCCCGATCAGCACCAGCAGTTGCCTACGCACGGCCGCCCTCCCCGTCCCCGGCGCCCCCGGCGTCCCCGTCGCCTTCCGGTTCCTCCTCCGGAGCCGCGAGCTTCACGCCGACCGTGCGCACCGTGTGCAGATAGCGCGGGCGCTGGGCCGTCTCGCCCAGCTTCCGCCGCAGCCAGGACAGGTGCACGTCGACGGTCTTGTCCGCGCCGCCCAGCGGCTGCTGCCAGACCTCGGCCAGCAGTTCGCGCCGCGAGACGACCTGGCCCTCGCGCCGGGCGAGGTAGCACAGCAGGTCGAACTCGCGCGGCGTCAGCTCCAGCGGCTCCCCGTCGAGCGTCACCTCGCGGGCCGAGGGCGAGACGCTGAGCCCGCCGACCCGTACGGGCGCCTCCGGCTCCTCGGCGGCGCCCGCGCCCAGCCGCCGCAGCACCGCCTTGATCCGCGCGTCCAGCTCGCCGGATCCGAAGGGCTTGACGATGTAGTCGTCGGCGCCGTCGCCGAGCGCCGCGACGATGTCGGTCTCCTCGTCCCTGGCCGTCGCGACGATGACGGGCACGTCGCTCACGGACCGCAGCATCCGCAGCACGCTGCCGCCGTCCACGTCGGGCAGACCCAGGTCGAGGACCACGAGGTCGGGGCGGTGTGTGACGGCCGCGTCCAGGCCCGCCATCCCGGTCGAGGCGGTGGCCACGGCGTGCCCGCGGTCGCGCAGCGCGCGTACGAGAGCGCCGCGGAGCTGGGGGTCGTCCTCGACGACCAGGAGATGGGACATACCCGTCACGGTAGCGAGGGCCCGGAGTATGGAAACACCGGGTACATGTACCGGCCAGCGATTTTGTGGGGGCCTTAACCGGACGTTAGGGAAGCGCGCGCCACACTGGCGGCATGGGTGAGGACGAGACCTCCGCGCGCGGCGCGGGCGAGGGGACCGAGGGGGCCGAGGGGCCCGCGCGGCGGCGCGGTGTGGCCGCGGCGGCGTGGGTGTGCTCGGTGGCCGCGGCTGCGGTACTGGGCGCGTGGTCGTTCGCGCACGCGGACCCGGGCGGCCAGTACGAGCGGCCCGAGCCGCTGAGCGACGCGGGCGTACGGCAGGAGCTGGCCCAGGAGCGCGCCGCCGCTGCCTCCGCTTCGGCTTCCGCTTCCGCGAGCGCGTCCCCGTCGAAGGGGGCGCCGTCCAAGGAAGCGCCGTCGAAGGGGACGCCCTCCAGCGGGGCAGCCTCCAGCGGGGCGCCCTCCGAGAAGCCCGCGCCGCCCTCCACCGTCCGCTTCCCCGACGGCGTCGCCACCGCCACGGCCGACTGCCGCCCCGACGGCACCGTCCGCCTCCTGAGCTGGAGCCCCGCCGAGGGCTACAGCGTGGACGAGGTCGAGCGCGGCCCAGCGCGCAGCGCCACCGTCGAGCTGGAACCGCTCGCGGACGACGCCGACGACATCACCGTCGCCGTACGCTGCGACGATGGGAAACCCCACACGACAGTCGTACCGGAGGACGAGGACGACGACTGATCCATAGGGTGGGGGCGTCCGTCCTCCCCCGCGCTCCCCCACGGGCGCGGGAGGCCCCCTGTCCGGGCGGACGACACGCGACGAACCGAGGTAGCGACCGTGACGACGACGCACTCCGCGACGCACTCCGCCGAGACGCCCGCAGCCGACCCCGCCGCCGGCGCGGCGGTCAAGGCAGCCGACCGCGCCCACGTCTTCCACTCCTGGTCGGCCCAGGGCCTCATCGACCCCCTGCCCATCGCGGGCGGCGAGGGCTCGTACTTCTGGGACTACGAGGGCAACCGCTACCTCGACTTCGCCTCCCAGCTCGTCAACACCAACATCGGCCACCAGCACCCCAAGGTCGTCGCCGCCATCCAGGAGCAGGCGGGGCGCATGTGCACGATGGCGCCCGGCTTCGCCGTGGACGTGCGGGCCGAGGCCGCGCGGCTCATCGCCGAGCGCACGCCGGGCGACCTCGACAAGATCTTCTTCACCAACGGCGGCGCCGAGGCCGTCGAGCACGCCGTGCGCATGGCCCGCGTCCACACGGGCCGCCCCAAGATCCTGAGCACCTACCGCTCGTACCACGGCGCCACGGGCGCGGCCATCAACATCACGGGGGACGCCCGCCGCTGGCCCTCCGACAACGGCACGGCGGGCGTCGTCCACTTCTTCGGCCCGCACGCCTACCGCTCCCACTTCTACGCCGAGACCGAGGAGCAGGAGTGCGAGCGGGCGCTGGCCCACCTGGAGGAGACCATCGCCTTCGAGGGCCCGCAGACCGTGGCGGCGGTCGTCCTGGAGACCGTCGTCGGCACGGCGGGCATCCTCGTGCCGCCGCCCGGCTACCTCGCGGGCGTGCGCGAGATCTGCGACCGCCACGGCATCGTCTTCGTCCTCGACGAGGTCATGGCGGGCTTCGGACGCACAGGCGCCTGGTTCGCCGCCGACCACTTCGACGTCGTGCCCGACCTCATCACCTTCGCCAAGGGCGTCAACTCCGGCTACGTGCCGCTCGGCGGCGTCGCCATCTCCGGTGCCGTCGCGGCCACCTTCGACCAGCGCCCCTACCCCGGCGGCCTCACCTACTCGGGGCACCCGCTGGCCTGCGCCTCCGCCGTCGCGACGATCAACGCCATGGCCGAGGAGGGCATCGTCGAGCACGCGGCGCACATCGGCGAGAACGTGATCGGCCCGGCGCTGCGCGAGATCGCCGAGCGGCACCCGTCGGTCGGCGAGGTGCGCGGCATGGGCGTCTTCTGGGCGCTCGATCTGGTGAAGGACCGCGCGACGCGCGAGCCGCTGGTGCCGTACAACGCGAGCGGCGCCGCGAACGCGCCGATGGCCGCCTTCGCGGCGGCCTGCAAGCGCGGCGGCGTGTGGCCCTTCGTGAACATGAACCGCACGCACGTCGTCCCGCCGTGCACCGTCACCGAGGCGGAGGCGAAGGAGGGCCTGGCCGTCCTCGACGCGGCGCTGAACGAGGCCGACGCACACACCGTCGACGCCGTCTCGCGTGACTGACCAGGGAGGCGTCGGCGGCACGACCGTTGACGGGGAGGGCCGACGGCCATGATCCGGCGCAGCACCCTGCGCGCGCAGATCGCCGCCGCACTGCGCGACGAGATCCTGGCCGGACGCCTGCCGACGGGCCGGGACTTCACCGTCAAGGAGATCGCCGAGCAGTACGGCGTCTCCGCCACCCCTGTGCGCGAGGCCCTGGTGGACCTCGCCGCACAGGGGCTCCTGGACATGGAGCAGCACCGGGGCTTCCGGGTGCACGAGTTCACGCTCGGCGACTTCCGCGCGATGGTCGAGGCGCGCACCCTCGTGCTCGACGGCATCTTCCACCGCGCGCACCTCGCGGGCGAGTGGCTCGCGGACACCGAGCCCGAGGTGCTCGCCTCCGTGCACCGCCGCGCCGAGTCCGCCGAACGGGCCGCGCTCACCGGCGACCTCGACGTCCTGATCGGCTACGACCTCCGCTACTGGCGCGAGTTGGGCGGCCTCGTCAGCAACCCGTACATCTGCGACTTCCTCGACCGCCTCCGCGTCCAGTGCTGGGTGTTCTCGGTGCCGTGGCTGCGCCGCGAGCGCTCGCTCGCGGGGCGCCTGTGGTCCGGGCACAGGGAGCTGGCCGACGCGGTGACCCGGCGCGACGCGGCCACGGCGCAGCGCCTCGTCGCCGCCTACAACCAGCACGCGCTGGACCAGGTGGCCAACTGCCGCGCGGCACGCGAGGAGGGGGAGGGTCAGGAGGGCCCGGAGGGCCGGGAGGGCCGGGACGGTCCGGATGAGAACCAGGACGTCCCGCGTGACGAGCGGGACGCCTCCGAAACGTGACGGCCCGTGTGCGTGGGGCGAGCGGGGCACTACGCTGTCACGTCTGACAGACCGAACGGCACCTTTGCCGCTGCTCGACTGCTCGGCCGCGGGCGGACTGACGCGGCGGCCGACCGGGCACAGTGAGTCCAACAGCGTCCGTGCGGTCTCCGCGCGGCTCGCCACCCGTTGTGGATGGGAGCAATTCCTTGGCGTGTGATCTCTGGCTGGTTCCCCTCGTCGACGTGCTGTGTCACAGCCCCGACAATCCGTTCGCGGAGGAGATCGCCTCCTACGACAAGGCACTGAACGACGCGGGGCTGCCTCCGGTCCCCGTCTACAACTACATGCCGGGTCTGTCAGGCGACGTCGCGCCCGTCGCGGGCTTCGACTACGACGCGCTGCACTTCCTGCGCCGCGCCTACCTCCTCCAGTTGCACGGCCTGGAGGTCACGCCCGTCGACGAACTGGGCGGCGACTACGAACAACTGCTGGAGATGTTCGAGGCGACGGCCCAGCAGTCCCACCTCGTCTGGCACTACGACCACGCGGGCGCCTACGTCCCCATCGACTTCGCCGCACCCCTGGCGAACGACGAACTCCTGGAGGGCGGCGGCCCGCTCGGCTCGGGGCACGGGCTGCTGCGCGAACTGGAAGCGGTCGCCCCGTATCTGGGCATCGACCACGCCAACCCGCCCGCCGCGCCCGAGCCGCCGTCCCACCCGACGGAGCTGGAGGAGCCCGCGACCTCACCCGTCGCCTACGGGGACGGCCCCTTCGCCCGCGAACGGCACGTCTGGCTCGGCCTGCACGCGGCGGTGACGCGCAGCCTGGCCCAGGGATCGATGATCGTCTTCAGCTGACCCGCGCTCAGCGGGACGTGCTGCCCGCCCGTGCTCCGGCCGGGGGCGCTCACCACCCGCGCCGCCCCGGCGGGCCCGCCGCGGATCAGCCCCTGGCCGACTGCTGTGCAGGCGCGGTCAGCCGCTGGTCAGCCGAACCGTGGTGGCCCGCCGGGCCCGCCCGAGCCGTTCGGGCCGCCGAATCCGCCGGGGCCGGCGGGCCCGCCGGGGCCGCTGCCCGGCGGGCGCTGACGGGGCATGCTCGGCCGGGTCCCCGGCGGCAGCGTGAACCGCTCGTTCGCCGTCGGACAGCCGCCTCGCGCGAACCCGTCCTCCTCCTGCCGCTGCGCGCGCGGCGCCGCGCGCGAGGCGACGGCCTGCGTCTGGAGCGGTACGGGCCCGGCACGGAACCCGGTCATCCAGTCCGTGGTCTCGTCCCGCACGATCTCCGCGACGTCCTCGGCGAACCGCCGCAGCACCCCCAGCGACCGCTCGGCCGCCTCTCCCGTGGTGCCCTCGGCGGGGCCCAGCACCTCGCGGATGCTCTCCGTCGCCCAGTCGTACTGGAGCGCCTCCAGCCGCCGCTGGACCGCCTGCGCGGTGGCCACGTCCCGCATCCACCCGGCCGTCAGCCCGAAATAGCGGTCGGCGCCGACGCAGGCGGCGGCGCCGAGCAGCGCCACATACCCCCAGGCGCCGACATCCGGCACGGTGCCCGTCACCTCCAGGAGCGGCAGCGCGGCGCCCGCGGCGACGCCCGCCGCGGCACCGGCCCGCAGCACGCGGGCGCCCCTGCGCTTCCACACGCGGTCGACGAGATACCACTCCACGATCCGCAGCGCGCCGTGCTCCACCCACTGGTACAGCTCGTTGAGCCGCCCGTAGGGCTCCTCCCAGTCCCCCTGCGGAAACGCCCGGCCCAGCAGATCCCCGCGCCGCGGATCCCGGCGCCGCAGATCCCCACGCCGCGCACCGCCCTTCCGGTAAGCGCCCTCGGGCTGCATCCCCGGCTGACTCACCCCGCCACTCCCAACAACCCTTGCGACAGGCCGTATCCCGACCACCCGGAAAGTCTGACGTATCCCCCAAACGTCCCTACACCGCCACACCCCCCTGCTCCCCACCCCTAACCAGCACCCATCCCCCCACACCGCCTCAACCCCCTCACCCGAAAGAGTTCCCGCCGTAGGGCGCGACCCGCGTCCCCCGGCCCCCGAGGGAGGGCGGGGAGACGCGGCGCGGAGCGCGGATAGGCTGGGGGCGTGAGGATCCTGGTCATTGGCGGCGGTGCCCGCGAACACGCCCTGTGCCGCTCTTTTTCGCTCGACCCCGACGTCACAGCGCTCCACTGCGCCCCCGGCAACGCCGGTACAGCGGAGATCGCCACGTCGCACGCCGTCGATGCCCTCGACGGTGCCGCCGTCGCCGGCCTCGCGCAGGAGGTCGCGGCCGACCTCGTCGTCGTCGGCCCGGAGGCCCCGCTCGTCGCGGGCGTCGCCGACGCCGTGCGCGCCCGGGGCATCCCCGTGTTCGGCCCGTCGGCGGAGGCGGCCCAGCTCGAGGGCTCCAAGGCGTTCGCCAAGGACGTCATGGCGGCTGCGGGCGTCCCCACGGCCCGCAGCTACGTGTGCACCGAGCCCGCGCAGATCGACGAGGCCCTCGACGCCTTCGGCCCCCCGTACGTCGTCAAGGACGACGGCCTCGCAGCCGGCAAGGGCGTCGTGGTGACCCCGGACGTCGAGGAGGCCCGCGCGCACGCGCTGGCCTGCGAGCGGGTCGTCATCGAGGAGTTCCTGGACGGCCCCGAGGTCTCCCTCTTCGCGGTCACCGACGGCGAGACCGTCGTCCCGCTCCAGCCCGCACAGGACTTCAAGCGCGCCTACGACGGCGACGAGGGCCCGAACACGGGCGGCATGGGCGCCTACTCCCCGCTGCCCTGGGCCGACCCCAAGCTCGTGGACGAGATCGAGCAGACGGTGCTCCAGCCGACCGTCGACGAGCTGCGCCGCCGCGGCACGCCCTTCTCGGGACTGCTGTACGCGGGCCTCGCGATCACCTCGCGCGGCGTGCGCGTCATCGAGTTCAACGCGCGCTTCGGCGATCCGGAGACCCAGGCCGTGCTCGCCCGGCTCAGGACGCCGCTGGCGGGACTGCTGCATGCCGCCGCGACGGGGCAACTGGCGGAGTTCCCGCCGCTGCGCTGGAGCGACGGCGCGGCCGTCACGGTCGTCGTCGCCGCGCACGGCTACCCGGCGGCGCCCCGCACGGGTGACCCGATCGAGGGACTGGCGGAGGTCGCCGAGCAGGACGCGCCCAAGGCGTACGTGCTGCACGCGGGCACCAAGCTGGACGAGCGGGAGCGCGTCGTCAGCGCGGGAGGGCGCGTGCTGTCGGTCACCGCGACCGGCTCGGACCTGGGGAAGGCGCGCGAGCGCGCGTACGCCGCCGTCGGGCGCGTCCGTCTCGACGGCTCGCACCACCGCACGGACATCGCGCGCAAGGCGGCGGAGGGCGCTGGGGACGCGGAGGACGCTGAGGACGCGGCCGGGGGCCACTGACCTGCGGCCCCGCCACCCGCGCCCCACCGCCCCGTCCCGTCGCACCCCCAGCCGCATATGGGGCACCTCTCCCACCCCCCTCACGCGCAATAGCTCTCCCCAAAGCCATTCCATCGGGTGACCGCTCGGCTTTACGGCTGACGGGTGACCGGCCCCCAACTAGGGTTCCGCGCAAGCCGTGTGGAGCGTCCGTCGACTGGCCCCGCGCACATTGCGCTGTCAGTCCCCGGTGCCACAGTGGGGTGAAGCCGGAAAATCCCGGGCCCGGGAAGGCCGGTGCTCCGGGAACGCCGTCTGGGGGTGAGCAAGCTCGTGGTTGGCCAGGAGGCAGGCACGCGGTCCGCGCGTGCACACGCACTCGCGGTGCTGCGCATCCGCAGCACCGTGCTCGGCGTCGCGCTGCTGCCCGCGGCCGTCGCGGTGGTGCTGCTCGTCGGGGGTGCGACGGGACGGATCGGTCCGGACTGGAACGGCGTGCGCTGGGGCGTCAGTGCCTTCGCGCTGCTGGTGCTCCTGCCCGTGCTGTGCGTCTCGGCCGTGGTGTCACGGGCGCGGCCCGCCGTGTCGCCGACGGTTCCGCTGGAGGAGCGCTCGGCCCCCGATCTCTACAACCTGGTGCGGGACCTGGCCGACCGCCTGGACGTGCCCGTCCCCTCCGCGATAGCCCTCACCCCGGACTGCGACAGCTGGCTGGAGGACCGCACCCACCCGGCGCAGCGCGCGGGCTCCGCCTTTCGGTCGCGGAGCGCCTCGCGCGCCGCGCCCGTGCTGGTCATCGGCTCGCCCTTCATGTGGTGGATGCGGGTGGCGGAGCTGCGCGCCCTGCTGGCCCCCGTGGTCGCGGGCACGGGCCCCTCGGCGCACCCGGACATAGCCGCCTCGCGCCGTTTCGTGCGGGGTCTCGACGCGGCCGTCGCCGTCGCCGACCGCGCCCGCAAGGGCGCCGGGCCGGCGCCCGCGCCGGGCTCCGGTGCGGAATCCGGGGGCGCGGGGGCGCGGCTGGCCCGCGCGCTGGGCCGCGCCGCCTCGCGGCCCGTCCTCCGCTTCGTGGGCCGCGCGGCCAGGATGATGCTGCGCGCCGCAGGCCCGCACGCCGCCGAGATGGAGCGCGGCGTCGCAGCGGCTGCCGCCTCCCGCGCGCAGAACGTGGACTACGGCCTGCGGACGGTGGCCCAGGAACAGGTCGGCCTCGCCTACGCGGGCTGGGACAGATTGTTGACACGCGTCGCGCTCCCCGCCTGGCGCATCGGCCGCTGGCCCGCGCGGCTGGACGCGGGAGTGGTCTCAGCCCTCACCGAGCTGTCCCGCCGGGACCGCCTCGCCGAGGGCTTCGCGAGCAGGCTGGGGGAGCGCCCGGCCTGCGATCTGCTCGAAGAGCCCGGCGCCGTCGACGGCGCGGTCTCCCTCCTCGCGGCGCGCCTCTTCATCGGCTCCCCGCCCCCGGAGAGCGGCACGGGCAGGGGAGCGGACGGGCGCGGCCCGCACTGGTCCCCCGTGGACTGGTCCGCGTATCCGGAGGAGGTCGTGGACGTCATCTGGCGTACGGAGGCGTCCCGCCTCTTCGCGGCGCTCGACGAGGTGCCGGACCTGTGCGCGGACCGCTCCGGAGACGGCAGCATTGGCGAGGCCCGCACGGGCCACCCCGACGGCTCCGACGGTTCCGGAAGCTCCGGCGGCCCGGAAGGTGAGGATCTCCAGGGCCCGACCCTCGCCCGGATCATGGACAGGCTGTCCGGGGGAGGTGGTGCGACGGATGCCCTCGCGGCCCGGATCACCAGAGCCGTGTCCCAGGCGGACCCCGCGGAGACGTCGGGCGGACCGCTCATACCCGGCGCCGGGGACGTCACGGCCTCTCCCCTCGGGCTGCCGCTCCAGCCGCCGCGCAGTGGCCGGGAGCTGATGGCGGACCACATCACGGCGGCCGTGTGCTGCGCCGCCGTGGACACCGCGGGCGCCTCGGCGGGGCTCGACTGGCTGGACGGCCCGGCCCTGCTCGTCGGCGGTGAGCGCAGGGCGGATCTGACGGGCCCTGTGCTCGACCTGGTGGAGGAAGGGGACGCCGGGCCGCTGCGCGACTGGCTCGCGGAGGTCGGCGTGCGCCCGGACAAGCCCGTCCGGCTCGTCTGAGCCCGCGCAAGGCGCCCTCCGGTGCGCCTCCCCGGGCAACGGCTCTTCACCGGATTCGCGACGAACGGTAACGGTGCGTTCGCTTTATGTGATGTGCTGGGCGTGCGTGGACAGCCGGAGCACGGGCACACGGTGCATGGCCGCCGGCCCCGAACCATCAGCCCGCCAGGGCCAGGGCCAGGGCCACGGCCAAGAGCGACCGCCACGGGCAATGGCCACGCGCAACGGCAACGAGCAACGGCGACGAAGAACGGCGCGACGGGGTGTGACCAGCCTCGACCGGCAGCGGAGGAGCAGCGCGGGGGACGAGGGAGGGGAGCAGCAATGGGTACGGAGCAGATCCGGCGCTGGGAGTCCGGCGCGCTCGCACACGCGGTCACCGATCCCTTCGGGCAGGGCCCGGTGCCCTGGCTCCGGGGCAGCGAGCACTACTTCGAGAACGGCCAGGTCGTTCCCTGGTACGTGGACTCCGTAGACCTCGGCCGGGTGCTCCCGGCCCACCGCATCCGCAGCGGCAGCGGCCCCCGCACCGCCGACGACGTACGGTGCCAGATCAAGGGCTTCGCCTCCCACGACGGCGGCACGGCGCCCGGTGAGTCCATCGACTTCCGGGTCACGGTCAATCCGCCCCAGCCCTTCAGCGTCGACATCTACCGCATCGGTCACTACGGCGGCGAGGGCGCCACCAAGATCACCACCAGCCCGCGCCTCTCCGGCATCGTCCAGCCCGCGCCGCTCACCGCCGCCCGCACCGTCTCCTGCCACCACTGGTGGCTTTCCTGGCGCCTCCAGATCCCGGAGTACTGGTCGACGGGCGCCCATGTCGCCGTCCTCACCACCGCCGACGGCTGCCGCTCCCACGTCGCCTTCACCGTCCGCGACCAGGACCCCGCCGATCTGCTCCTGGTGATGCCCGACGTCACCTGGCAGGCGTACAACCTCTTCCCCGAGGACGGCCGCACGGGCGCCAGCCTCTACCACGCCTGGGACGAGGACGGGCGGCTGCTGGGCGAGTCGGAGGCCGCCGTGACGGTGTCCTTCGACCGCCCGCACGCGGGCGCGGGGCTCCCCCTCCACGTCGGCCACGCCTACGACTTCATCCGCTGGGCCGAGCGCTACGGCTATGACGTCGCGTACGCCGACGCCCGCGATCTGCACGCGGGCCGCGTCGATCCCACCCAGTACAGGGGGCTGGTCTTCCCCGGTCACGACGAGTACTGGACGGTGCCGATGCGCCGTGCCGCCGAGAAGGCCAGGGACAACGGCACCTCGCTGGTCTTCCTGTCCGCCAACACCATGTACTGGCAGGTGGAGCTGGAGGCGCTGTCCAGCGGAGCGCCCGACCGGCTGCTGTCCTGCCGCAAGCGCCGCGGCCCGGGGCGCCCCGCGCTCTGGCGCGAACAGGGCGAGCCGGAGCAGCAGTTGCTGGGCATCCAGTACGCGGGCCAGGTGCCGGAGCCGTATCCGCTCATCGTCCGCAACGCCGGCCACTGGATGTGGGAGGCCACCGGGGCGTCCGAGGGCGACGAACTGCCCGATCTCGTCGCGGGCGAGGCCGACCGCTATTTCCCGCGCACCAGCCTGCCCGAGCACACCCACCGCGTGCTGCTCGCGCACTCCCCGTACCGCGACGAGCGCAGGACCCGGCGCCACCAGGAGACGTCCCTCTACCGCGCCGCCTCCGGCGCCCTGGTCTTCTCCTCCGGCACCTTCGCCTGGTCGCCGGCGCTGGACCGGCCCGGCTGCGTCGACGCGCGGGTCCAGCGTGCGACGTCCAATCTGCTCGACCACATCTGCAAACGCGACTGAACGCGACGGAGCGCGGCGGGCCGCCCCGGCCCCCGTCCGGCACGAGCACGACGTGAGCACGAAGCGAGCGCGACAATTCCGGCCTTCGCCGCACCCTCCCGGGGGACGCGGGGGACCGTACGGAAGAATCGGGCTCCCGACCAGGTCCGGTTGGACCGTAACCCCCGGAGGACCAGTGTCCGGATTCGTGGAGAAGCCCGACCCCGCACAGGTGCCCGGCCTGGTGCATCTGCACACGGGCAAGGTGCGCGATCTGTACCGGAACGAGGCGGGCGACCTCGTGATGGTCGCCAGTGACCGCACGTCCGCGTACGACTGGGTACTGCCCACCGAGATCCCCGACAAGGGCAGGATCCTCACCCAGCTGTCGCTGTGGTGGTTCGAGCAGCTCGCCGACATCGTGCCGAACCACGTGATCAGCACGGACGTCCCCGAGGGCGCCCCCGCCGACTGGGAGGGGCGCACCATGGTGTGCCGTTCGCTGCGGATGATCCCCGTCGAGTGCGTGGCGCGCGGCTATCTGACCGGTTCGGGTCTGAAGGAGTACGAGCGCTCGCGCACCGTCTGCGGCCTCGCGCTCCCCGAGGGGCTGACCGACGGCTCCGAGCTGCCGGGCCCGCTCTTCACCCCGGCGACGAAGGCCGAGGTGGGCGAGCACGACGAGAACGTGTCGTACGAGGAGGTTGCCCGCCAGGTCGGGGCCGACACCGCCGCGCTGCTGCGCCAGGCCACCCTCGCCATCTACCAGCGCGCCCGCGACATCGCACGCGAGCGCGGCATCATCCTCGCCGACACGAAGTTCGAGTTCGGCTTCGCCGAGGGGAAGGGCGCGGACGGGGCCGCCGAGGGCGAACTGGTGCTGGCCGACGAGGTGCTGACGCCCGACTCGTCCCGTTTCTGGCCCGCCGACCAGTGGCAGCCGGGGCGCCCGCAGCCCTCCTTCGACAAGCAGTTCGTCCGCGACTGGCTGACGAGCCCCGCTTCGGGCTGGGACCACGACGGCGAGCAGCCCCCGCCGCCCCTCCCGCCGGAGATCGTCGAGCAGACCCGCGCCAAGTACGCGGAGGCGTACCGCCTGCTGACCGGCCTCCCCTGGTCCTGAGCAGCACCGCGCACCCGGGCCGTTCCGCGTGGCGCCGGCGCCACGCGG